>NZ_RCBY01000024.1 GCF_003838195.1 Okeania hirsuta | reverse complement strand
TTTTAGGCGCATAGTTGGGCAGAAAAATCAAGGGACAAAACTTAGCTCCTACTTCTTCTAAATTCCCATTTCTCCTGTCTCCTGTCTCCTACCCCACCAAAAAGACTTTATTCAGCAAACCCTAATTATAGAGTTATGATTAAATTTTTAGTCCCGCTCAATTTCAGCTAAAACTAGAACCGCAAACATCAGCAAAGTTATTGAAGAGAGACCAGGATTTTCAAACCAAAACTAAGTAATCATCACAATAATATTATTATGCGTATCCCTACTATTACTGCTCTATTAAGTTTAGTAGCTCTGTTTACTTTTACTCAAGGCAAAGCTGTTGCTTCCAAGAAAACAGAATCTTTAGTAACAGAAAAAGAAGAAGATTTAACTAGCAAGTCTAATTTAGAGACTTCCACTTCTGGTGAAAAAAATACTAACAAAAATAAACTGTGGCAAAGACAGAAAAATCACAACTTTCGGATACCCTTTATTGGTGGAAATATCAGATTTTTAGGTAAACCTGCTCAACCTGAATTATTCTCTAAACCATTCTATTCAGGTGCACCTAAAAAACAGAATAATCAAAAGAATATATCACAGGGTTCTCGAGGCGCAGAAGTCTGGGCAGTACAAAGACGTTTGCAAGCTAGAGGTTTCGACCCTGGAGCTGTAGATAGTGTGTTTGGTACTCGCACCAAAGAAGCAGTAAAAGCTTTTCAAAAGTCTGTAGGCTTAAGTGTAACAGGTATAGTTAATGAAGCTACTTGGACAGCTCTGGCTAAACCTTCATTTGCCTCTCGTCCACAAACTCAAAGAGAAAAACCATCAATTTCAAGGCAAAACCCACCCATCCAAATAGAAAAGATATTAGCAAAAGGAGACAAGGGGTCTAAAGTTAAAACCTTACAAATTCGTTTAGAAACAATGGGTTTTAATCCGGGTCCAATTGATGGTTTTTTTGGAAGAAAAACCACAGGGGCAGTTAAAAAATTTCAAAAATATAAAGGAATTAAGGTTAGTGGTATAGTGGATCGAAAGACTTGGGAAGCTTTCAGCGAGAAGTAAAATACTCAAACTTTTACTGTCTTGCAATAGACTGCTTATCTAACCATAATTTTATCAAAAATATGCCCACTTTATATAAAGCAATCAGCGAAAAACTAAAAATTGCTGATTGCTTTGTTTTATGTATGAATTTATTAAGTAGGTAGGTAAAATGATTTTTCTATTTACAACTAATACCAAATCGTATTTACTAAAGCAACATTTTAAAAAATTAAGGTCTTTGCCTAGAGAGGATTTGAGTATTGAAATAATTAGTAGCTAATAACTGAATTTTACATCAAAAATACAATATATTGCAGGTTTATGATGTACAGATTATCCAATTATGATTTTAATAAATGAATATTATTATTCTACCGTTAGACATTACTTACTTGAAAAGTACTGTATTTGATTTTCTGTTCCCTACTTACAAATATTAAATGAATTTTGCACAGGTACTTACTTTTTCTGTTCTAAATTAGTGGTAAACAATTAATAATTCGCAATTAACAATTACCTTACATGAAAACTATAGAATTGAATAAAATGATTTTTTTCTGTTCTCTTAGTCGATTGGATATGGCGAGGAGACCCGAAGAGTGTAGAGCAGCTCCGCTTTTTCCTAGGTCATGCTAGCCAAATATGTCGGCGATCGCTTTAGCTACTGGGACTTTAGCAAAAAATCAATTAAAAATAGCCTTGAATCCTTACTGTGTAATTCTTTAACGTCAAAATAGCCTATTTATTGATATATCTAAGTTTTCCTGCGGAATGCTACGCAAAGAGCCATTTTGAACCTGTTGATGTATTTTCCTTGCTAATGTTGAATTTGAAGCCATTTTCACCGTCAAAAATATCAAAGTCCCGCTACTCTGTAAGAGCTGATTTGTAAACTTAGCTAAAACCCTTATTTCATCTAACTCTCAGGGATTTAGGTATGATTGGGCTATAACTCCAAAAACCTTTGTATTGCCATAAATTCAGCCTCTTAATATTTACTTGATAAATCAGCTCTAAGATCCGAAGCCATGCATGGAAAATCCATTTTAGGGATTATTTTATTCTTGCTGACCCTGGCATTAACTATTTTACATGGGTCACTAACAGATAAATATATACAAAATCATCAATTATCAAATCAGATAAAAAAAGGTACAATACAGCAAATTTCTAATTTAGACTTAGAAAATTCTTACTTTTATCAATCCCCAGAATTACAGTTTATAGAACCCCAAAATTTTCATAATACTCAAACTGTTATTCCTAGAAAAAATCAATCCAGACTGAAAAATATATCAACTTCCCCATCTCAACCTACCTACGAAGCAATTGATATTTTGTGGATATTACTTTGTTCTGGGTTAGTATTTATCATGCAACCTGGATTTATGTGTTTAGAGTCAGGACTCACCAGGTCAAAAAATAGCATTAATGTTGCTATTAAAAACTTCACTGATTTTGGTATTTCAGTTGCCTGCTTTTGGAGTTTTGGATTTGCCTTCATGTTTGGGTCTTCATCTTCTGGAATAATTGGCCATAGTAAATTTTTCCTGGCAACCGATCTACAAGCTTTTGATGCGGCCTTCTTTTTATTTCAATTAATGTTCTGTGGTACAGCTACGACGATCGTTTCTGGTGCAGTAGCTGAACGTATGAAATATTCCTCCTATCTATTTGTCGCCTCTCTAGTTTCAGGTTTGGTCTATCCCATATTTGGTCATTGGGTTTGGAATGGAGCTGATATTGGTATATTAACAGGTTGGCTTGGAGATAATGGTTTTGTTGACTTCGCAGGTTCAAGTGTTGTCCATAGTATTGGTGGGTGGGTATCTCTGGCAACTTTATTAGTTATTGGTCCTCGAACAGGTAGATTTCCTCCTGGTCGTCCACCAGAAAAAATTCATGGTTCTAATTTACCCCTATCAGTTTTGGGGGCAATGCTGATTTGGTTTGGTTGGTTTGGGTTTAATGGTGGAAGTACCTTGGAATTAAACGAACAAGTGGCAGGCATTATTGTTAATACTATTCTTGCTAGTGCAGCAGGAATGATTACTACTCTTGGTATTACTTGGTATATCAGAGGAATACCCAGTGTTGAGGGACTAATTAATGGTACTCTTTCTGGTTTAGTTGGCATTACAGCAGCTTGTCATGCTGTTACAGCTTTTTCTGCTATTTTGATTGGTATTATTGCTGCCATAGTCACTATGTTGGTAGAGCAAGCTTTAGAAAAAATTCGAGTCGATGATGCTGTTGGAGCTATTCCAGTTCACCTTGGTGGAGGTATTTGGGGAACATTAGCAGTAGCTTTTTTTGGGAAGGCGGAGGTTTTAGATACTGGTCTTAGTTTTAGCCAACAATTGACTGTTCAGTTATTAGGAATTTTTGCGGCTTTTCTATTAGGATTTTGTTTGGTATATCCAATTTTATTCATTACAAATAAACTTTATTTTTTCCGAGTTTCACAAGCAGATGAACATATCGGTTTAAATGTTTCGGAGCATCGGGCTAAAACAGAAATATTAGATTTATTTAGAGTAATGGATTCTCAAGCTCGTACACAAGATTTAAGTTTGCGAGTGCCTGTAGAACCTTTTACAGAAGTAGGTCAAATTGCAAATCGTTACAATCAGGTAATGGATATTTTGGAGGAAGTTACTGCGAGAAATGATGCCATTATCAAAGTAGCAACAGATGCAATTATTACTTTTACTAACCCAGAGCTTGAGATTATTAGTATAAATCCTAGTGCCTCGGAAATTTTTGGCTATGAAAATCAAGACTTAATAGGGAGGTCTATTTATCAAATATTTGACTTTACTATTAATCCATTGACTATGGAAAAAATGGATACCAAACATTTATTAACTGAAGTAGAAGAATTAACTGTAGAAACATTAAAACTATGGATTAATCCAGATTTGATATTTTATCAAAGTTTAGAAATTAAAAATTATTGTTATGTGTTTGATTTGCAAGATATTCAACCGGAAAATTGGCAATCTTTTTTCCCTAGCTTTTTGCATTTACTAGAGGAAAATTTAGTAGATATTCAAACAGAGTCGGAGCTACAAAAAAAAAGCGATCAACAACATTATTATATAGAACAACTGATATCTAAAATTGCTGACAGTGGAAACCTTTACGAATTAGTTGGTATCCGTGCAGATGGTTCCCTATTTCCCATGGAAATTGCACTCAGAGAAGTAAAATTTAATCAAAAAACTTTCTACACAGGAACTTTTAGAGATATTACAGATAGAAAGGAATCAGAAATAAAGCTCAAGGAAAATGAGCAAAGATTTCGGAGTTTATCTAGAGCTACCTTTGAAGGGATTATGATTCATGAACAAGGAAAAATTGTAGAAATAAATATCGCTGCTGCCCAAATGTTTAGATATGAATTATCAGAAATGATTGGAATGAATACCTTTGATTTAATAACCCCAGAATATCAGGATTTCGTATTAGAAAAAATTGCTTCTGGATATGAAAAACCTTATGAAGTAGTTGGAGTAAGAAAGGATGAGTCTACTTTTCCTTTAGAAATAGAGGCTAAAATATTTTTTTATCGTGGTAATAAAAATAGAGTAGCGGCCTTAAGAGATATTACTGAAAGGAAACTAGCAGAGGCAGCATTGCGGGAAAGTGAGGAAAGATTTAGATCTGTAATGGAACAAGCTGCAGATGCTTTTATTATCTATGAAATGAATGGCAAAATTGTTGATGTTAATCAAAGTACCTGTAAAAGTTTGGGATATAAACGTGAAGAATTATTGAATTTATATATAGAAGATATTGAGGTAAATTTTTTATCAGAAAAGATGTATGAAAAGTGGCAAAATTTAATTCCTGGTACACCAATGACTATAGAGGGAATTCATCGTCGCAAAAATGGTACAACTTTTCCAGTAGAGATACGTTTGGGTTTATTAAAAGCAGGGAATGGTAAATTAATATTGGCTCTTTGTCGTGATATAACTGAGCGTAAAAAAGCAGAAGCAGCTTTGCTCCTAGAACAGGAAAAGTCAGAAAAATTGTTGTTAAATATTCTGCCGAAACCTATTGCTGATAGATTGAAAGAAGGTGATAGTACAATTGCAGAAGGATTCGCAGAAGTTACAGTTTTATTTGCAGATTTAGTAGGGTTTACTGAATTAGCAGGTCGTGCCACTCCTCAAAGATTAGTTTATTGGTTGAATGAGATTTTTTCCAGGTTTGATTTATTGGCAGAAAAATATGGTTTGGAGAAAATTAAAACTATTGGAGATGCTTATATGGTCGTGGGTGGGTTGCCAAACCCAATGGAAAATCATGCTGAGGCGATCGCTCTGATGGCTATAGATATGCTTGAGGAAGTATCCTATTTTGCTGATGAACAGAAACAAGACTTTAATATTCGTATTGGTATAAATACTGGCCCAGTCGTTGCTGGTGTAATTGGACGTAAAAAATTTATATACGATTTATGGGGTGATACTGTGAATATTGCTAGTCGTATGGAGTCTCACGGTATACCAGGTGTTATCCAAGTGACAGAACAGACCTATGAGATTTTACAGCACAAATTTTTATTTGCAGAACGGGGTTTGATTGATATTAAGGGTAAGGGTTACATGAAGGCTTATATTTTGCAGGGGAAAAAAAGTTATATTGAGGAAGTCAAAAGTCAGAATTAAAGTCAAAAGTCAAAAGTCAGAATTAAAGTCAAAAGTCAAAAGTCAGAATTAAAGTCAAACCTCCTTATTGCAAGAGGTACTGATAACTGATAACTGATAACTGATAATTGAAATGACGGTGGGGTATTAAACTTGCAAAAGATAAAGATAAAAAATTGTCAGTCATTGTGAAAATTTCTGATTTGTGTGCTATATTGAAATTATGCGGATGTGGCGGAATTGGTAGACGCGCTAGATTTAGGTTCTAGTTTCTTCGGAAGTGGGGGTTCAAGTCCCTTCATCCGCATTTAATTTAAGAAGGAAGAGGAAAGAAGGAAGAAGGGAGAAGACTTCAAAGTCTGAAAAAAACTTAAATTTCCCCTAGATATTTTCGCTATAGTAAATAAGGGTCAGATTAAATAGTACTTTAGAGAAAGAATATTCAGATCCTGACCTGTTAAAAATGTTTAATCCAATTTAAAAAAAACTAAGCTGCTAAGTAAAGACAATTCTAGGTACACAAATAATTTGTAACTTTCTAGAAATATCAGACTCAAGACACACCTTCTAAAAATCTAGACAATCCTAGACACGCCCTTCATCAGTGACTAAGAGCGATTTTACGGCTCACCTGTCCACAAGTCTACTGGCAAAGAAGGTTAATGTTCCGCTCAAACAGATTACATTGAGTATAGGATTCCCTCTGGGGTTTTTGTCAGACGTGAAAAGTCGAGTGCAAAACACTCCATAATAGTTGCTAAAATCCTCTGGTCTTAGCAGACATAAGTAATAATAACACAAATTAATGGCGCAAAAATATAGACATTTCGTAGATATTTGTCTAGGGTAGTCTATGTTTTTCAGCTCTGGCAAGCAACAGTTAAAGGCATTCCATTATCACTAGGTTTCAACTTCAACAAAAAAGGAACAGCTTTCTTTACCCAAGACTGCACAGGAGTACAAGACTTTGCTGCCTCCCCAAAACAAATATCTAACATATCAGTATGAATAACTCCAGGGTTGAGAGGAATAGCGGCCATTCCTGATGGTAATTCTTGGGCTAAAGTACGAGTCAAACCCTCAATTGCCCATTTTGAAGCACAATAAGGTCCAACTTGTGGAGAAGTGGAACGTCCCCACCCAGAACTAAAATTAACAATTATTCCGCTCTTTCTAGAAATCATAGCGGGGAGAAAATGACGCATCACATTTGCCACACCCTTAATATTAATATCAATTAATTGGGAAAATTCCTCACTATCAACTTCCCAAACAGACCCTGGTTGATTAATTATAGCGGCATTATTTATTAATAAATCTGGCGGTGAATAATGACTTAATGTTTTAGTTACCCACTCTCGCACAGAATTTTCATCTGCTACATTCACAGAAGTAAACTGATGTGGATTACCATATTTAGTAGTTAATTTTTCAACAGCAGATGCAGAACGAGCACAACCGATAATAGTATGACCTAACCTAATAAATTCATCAGTCATAGCTTTACCTAAACCACGGCTGATACCTGTAATAACAATGACCTTTTTCATCAGTTATATATATTTTTTACTTAGCTATTATTATAATTAAAATCTGTTATAAATCACATTGAAGAAGGAAGAAGGAAGAAGGAAAAAGTGGATGGGGACTCAAACCTCAACCCTCAACTAATTGTAGACACCCTGTAGACGGTGGGGAATTAAACCCATAAATAAAAAGATAATAAAACCCGATCATAATTTAATAATGTTAGCCATTGACAAACAACAATTAGCAGCTTGGGTAGAAACAGGATTAACTAAAACCAAACTAGGTAATTTACCTACTTATATTCCTTCACTTGCTGAAGTTAACCCCAAGAATTTTGCCATAGTTTTACAAAGTATTGAAAATCAGATTATCTCATTAGGTCATGTAGACATAAAGTTGCCTCTAATGAGTGCAATTAAACCTTTTTTACTCTTGTACTTATTATGTGAATTTGGCAGTGATTTTGTATTTAAAAGAGTAGGAATAGAATCTTCAGAAAAGCCTTTCAATTCTTTAGAACAACTGGAAGTTGATGGTGGATGGCCAAGAAATCCAATGATTAATAGTGGAGCGATCACTTTATCATCTTTACTACCAGGAAATACTGCTCAAGAGCGCTGTGAAAATTTTTGTTCTTGGCTTAACAAGTATGGAAAATGTCAATTATTTTTAGATACAAATATATTAGCTTCTGTTGGGTCTTTACCTAATCATAATAATCAAGTTATAGCTGCAAAATTGGTAGAAGCTGGTTATATTCAAGACTCGAAAATTGCTCTAGATACTTATAATCAAATCTGTTGTTTATCTGGCACAATTTTTGATTTTGCTAATCTAGGAATGTTGTTAGTAAAATATCCTTACTCTAAGTGGAAAAAACACTGTTGTGCAGTTAAAGCGCTAATGACTACCTGTGGTTTGTATGAAGCATCAAGTTGTTATGCTGTAAAAATAGGAATTCCAATTAAGTCTGGTGTAAGTGGAATTGTTTTGGGAGTAGTTCCTAGTACAGGAATAATTGTTTGCTATAGTCCTCCTCTAGATAAACAAGGAAATTCTGTAGTAGGTTTATTTCTCTTAGAGCTAATTTCTCAAAATTTACATTTAAGTGTCTTTTACTAATAAAAGTGTAATTAACGTCAGTTCGGATTAAGAGCAGTTATTTAACCTGGAATAATCTGAAACTATATAATCATGTTGAGCGGATGGTAGAATTAGCAACTATAGAATCAGGCTTTTAATTTATCCTGAATTCAGGTTAATTAGTTTTTCGTAAATAAAAAAATGAATCTATTTATGACCGAGTACCTTATTAATCTAGTATAATTTGGCTGTTATCTAATTTCAATATATAGATAAAAGACCAAATTATATTCAATCTTAAAGCTTTATTCTATAAGCTTTTTTCGACTAAAATCTCAGTACATTTTTTGACAGTAAGTTTCATCGAAATATATCATGCAGGTAGAGGAGTAAATTTTTATTACCTAAAACTCTAAGTTTTGTCTCTCATTGAACTGAAAAAGACTATATATAGCAATCCTACAGCGGTTTTCATTTCGGTAGACCACAGTAGAGACGTTCCATGGAACATCCCTACAGGGGGCGTGATTATGACGATGTGGTTCATCAATATGAAAAGCGCTGTAAATCATTCTTGTTGAAGAGGCAAGAAGCAAGAAGGAAAAAGGAAAAAGTAGATGGGGACTCAAACTCCAAGCAATTAGAGTTGTTGGGAAATAAAAATTGAACAATGCTCAAAGGCTTATTCTATAAGGTTTTCAGTATCTTAGGACTGAAAAACGCTATAAACTTTGACTAATAAGGGTTTTAGCCATTTTTTTAGCTTAATTCCCAACAACTCTATTATAAACACTGTGTAGAAGGCAGGGTATTAAACCCAAAAGAAAAAAAATAATTTTATTGCTTCGGTGTTTCTCATTCCCTAAAGTCTACAATATCTCACAACTCAAATAAGATTGCTGTATATCAACCAACTCACTCCAACAAGCCCGGTCTAGAAAAGCGAAAAAGCTTATAGTTAAAGTGCTAATTGCTGTATATCAATTAATTTAGAGTTTGAATATTCATCTTGAGACGCTCCCTGTAATCAAATCATTTTTCAACAATAAAAACTCTCCAATTATCTTACTTTGTTTCTTATGTCCTCAAGGATTTAATTCACTGTTAATATTTTAAATCTAAATCCTGAATAAATCTTTGCTTAATTGATTAGCTGTCAATTTTTCGAGCAACTTATTGGCAAATTAAGTTGTACAAAATTCATAACAATTAGACTTAGATTCTATTTCTGGGGATAAAATTCTGATACAACCCTGTTTATAAAGAAACTGGTCACTATATTTAGGATTCACATTGGCAATGATATTAAACCTTGCCATTATTGCCATTAACTCAGATTTTTTTATAGGTTTGCTTATATAGCCATTAGCCCCTTGTTTCATCGCCCAATATACATCAACTTCTTTGTTTTTACTAGAGAAAAAAACTACAGGTATATTCATAATTTTAGGTTCTGATTTAATTTGACGACAAACTGAATAGCCATTCATTTTTGGCATAATAATGTCTAAAAGCACTAAATCAGGATGTTCTAGTTTGATTTTTTCTAGTGCTTCTAAACCATCACTTGCCAGTATAATATTTAATCCCATCTTAGTAAGAAAGTGTGAACCGAGTTTTCTGACAATTTCGCAGTCATCTACGATTAAGACTGTTTTTTTTACCATGATTATATAGTGAAGCTAATGTATAGTTACCAAACTTGATTGAGGTGTAGATTTAGCACCCATGAATTGGGTGATTTAATACTTGCACTCCTGACTGTTTTCCCAATTGCAGAATGTTAAATTAATCGATTCAGTTAATAATGAAATTTTTAACTAAGAGAATATTAATATTATTAACCTAGTTTCATGATTTTTTGGTAGAGCATACAATCGTATCTACCTGTAATTATAATACACCTTTTAGATAGAAAATCAGAAGTTTTAGAACTGATTTATAAAGTAAATATTAAGAGGCTGAATTTCTGATTGTAGGCCAGTAAAGTAGAAATTTATGAGACCTAGATAGCATAAGAGTTTTCCTGCGGAATGCTGCGCAAACAGCTCAGTTAATAAATCAGGTCTTACCGAAGTTTGTGAAGTACAGTAAGCATTCAGCATTCAGTTATTAGAAGTCAGCCATAAAAATGAAAGACGAATTTGGCACATTAGTCAATATAATTCTTGGTGAAAAAATATAGAGGTAGTCCTATAGGTAGTATTTATAGCAATAGCCAGAGCGGTTAAGACATAGACTGATGAATCTTAAACTAGGCAATGTTTTTCCCACTGTTCTCAGATCCGGTTTTCCCTGTTCCCTGTTATAGTTTGATGTATTTTTATCCAGACTTTCAATTATCATTCAGTCTCTGAATACTGATTTAAACTTAATTTCGCCAAAAGCTATCATCAGTTAAGAGTTAATAAATGATAGCTAAATACCGATAAATTACATTCTTTCTAAAACAGAAATAATGATAGCTGAATACTGATAAATCACATTCTTTCTAAAACAGAAATTCCCAGCAAAGATAATCCCAACTTTAGAGTTATAGCTGTCAAGTAACACAACAATAATCTAGAAGTACGCAAAGGTTCTTCTGAAGTTAACACTGGGCAATTCTCAAAAAATTGATTAAACTTTCCACTCAATTCATATAAATATTCACAAAGACGATTAGGCAACAGTTCAACAGCTACCATATTTAACACTTCATTCAACAACAATAGATGTTTTCCTAACACCAACTCTTGCTCATCTTTCAAGATGATTTTGCCATTCTCTCTCAAATTTTCAAACTCAATTTCTCCCTTCCGAGCAATTCCTTGAACCCGCACATAAGCATATAATAAATAAGGAGCAGTATTTCCATTCAAAGCCAACATTTTATCAAAACTAAACACATAATTACTATTCCGATTTTGACTCAAATCTGCATACTTAACCGCACTCAAACCAACAACTTTAGCTATATTTTCAATAAACTCATCACTCTCCGAACGATTCTCCTCTTCCAGCCTCTTTTTCAAATCATTCCGCGCCCGATTTATAGCCTCATCTAATAACTCTTTTAACCTGACAGTTTCCCCAGAACGAGTCTTTAACTTCTTCCCATCTTCTCCTAATACCAAACCAAAAGAAACATGAACAACTTCCACATTTTCTGGAATCCAACCAGCACGTTTTGCCACTTGCCAAACTTGAGCAAAATGATTAGCTTGACCAGCATCCGTAACGTAAATTAATCGCTTTGCACCCTCTTTTTCAATCCGATGACATAAAGCAGCTAAATCAGTAGTTGCATAATTATAACCACCATCAGATTTTTGTACAATTAATGGTAAACGCTCGCCTTCCTTATTAGTAAATCCCTCCAAAAATACACATTGAGCACCATTATTTTCCTCCAATAAACTTAACTTATTTAATTCTTCCACAACCCCAGGCAACATAGAATTATAAAAAGATTCTCCCCGCTCATTTAACTCAATATCAAGTAAGTCATAAATAACTTGAAATTCCCGGCGAGATTGATTACATAAAAGTTGCCAAGCATAACGACTATCCTCTGCACCAGCTTGCAAATTTACTACTTCTTCCCTCGATTTTTCCTTAAAAATTTCATCCTCATCAAACCTTTTTTTTGCCTTCCGATAAAAAGCAACTAAATCTCCTATATCTAAAACATCAGCAGTTTTTAAAGCTTCTGGAAAAGCTTCTCGTAAATAAGTAATTAACATTCCAAACTGAGTACCCCAGTCTCCCACATGATTTAACCTAAGTACATCATGTCCCTGAAATTCTAGAACCCTTGCCAAAGAATCTCCAATAATTGTTGAACGTAAATGTCCAACGTGCATTTCTTTCGCAATATTGGGACTAGAAAAATCAATGACAACTCGCTGTGGATTTTTTGTCGGGGGAATATTAAGTCGTTCATTTTTGATAATCTGTTGTAAATTAACTTCTATATATTCTGGTTTGAGGGTAATATTGATAAATCCTGGTCCAGCAATTTCTGGAGGCTTACATATATCCGTAATATCCAGCTTTTCAATAATTTGAGTAGCGATCGCCCTTGGTTTATCCTTTAATTTCTTAGCTAAAGACATTGCTACGTTACATTGATAATCTCCAAATTTGGGATTACTAGCTGGAACGACCATTGGATCTGTATTGGCTAAATCTTGACCAAAAGCAGCAACTATAGCTTTGTCGAATTTACTTTTGAGTTGTTCAAGAGTAGAGTTAATCATTATGTTTAATGTTGAAGATTTTAAACTTTTATAGATAATAACTTTCTGCTGTGGAAAAAAGTACTGATATCTGATAGACTAATTCTGAATATTTAAGTAGGTAGGTAAAATCATTTGTAGATTTACTACTCATACAAAATATGCCAGACTAGGGTGATTTTCAAAAAAATTGAAATTTAGGTAATTAGGGGATAATAAATAGATTTAGTATTCAGATATATTTTCTGTTCCCAGATTTAGTATTTTATACCTCGATTAAATGTTAAATTAATTTGGCACAGATACTTATCTAATCCAATTAATTTTTCTTGGCTGCTAGTATTTCAAGTGTAGTATAAGTGTAGTTTTTGAATTTATATGGATTCTGGATGTAGAATCTCCAATTTGACTTGAGATATTTAGATTAGCAATAATTATCTTATAGTTTTGTAATTTTAATAATGAATATAAAAAAAATATAAGCGTACCATTTTAAGAAATGTTAAGATGGTAGGTAATAATACTTGAGGACATTAATTATGTTATCTAAGCCGACTTTTGACGATCATTCCCTAAGTGAATCTTTTTATCAAACACTCATTAATCTTTTCTATGAATCTTTAAGTCTTTCCACTCAATCCTTATTAGGTGAATGTAGTTTTGGCTTTGCTCCCGACTCCCTTGGAGTCAAAACTTTTTTTATTATCGCTCCTTCTATATTAGATGCAGATCGACTAATTCAAGATATTGACAGTCTCAAAAATCGAGTAATGTCTTTAATGGGAGGAGTAGGCAAACTTGCTATTTGTGTCAATCCATTGAAAGAAACAGAGGAGATTAATTCTCAGAATCACGAAGAGGAAACATTTGGAGACTGTCTTGATCAAACCCAAGAATTTTTACCACAGTATATGATGTGTAAAATTTTTCCTATAGACTTATCCAATCAAAATCTAGATTAATTTTTCCATCCAGTTAGATACTTTTGATATCTAAAACTTTTCAAATATTTTTTTTAGTTCAACCTCCGAAATAACTTTGCCGGAAGGATTTTTAATTTTAACTTTGTCGTTAAAATCATCGCTACCTTCATTGTATTTAATTGGTAACAATACATATCTTCCTTGATAGAGAGTTTTATCGGAGGTAATCGTAAATTCTAAATCTTGATTATAAGTGTTCTTTGCATACTGTAAATGTAATCTAGTGATAAATGCTTGTTCGTGATTCATACCCAACTCATTCAACTCTTGAGAATCTAACGGTATTGTATTACACGGGTCACAAAAACCTGTATCCCAAGCATATTCTATAACTACAATTTCTTTTCTTGTAGCTTGAATAGTTGAAGTCAACAATTCTCGATAAAATTCGCCAAATTTTGACTCTATATTTAGTGGCACATCAAAGTTACTAGGAATCACCACATTTTCATAATTATTAACTTCAGCACGACCAGTTTTACTCAAAAAATAAACGACGATATTCAGAGTATCCTCTGAGTTAATTTTTCCCAATTGAAAAGGTAACATAATCTGAGGATAATTCTTAACAGTAAACTGAAGAGGTCTTAAATTTTGAAAACCTAGTTTTTCTTGTGCTTCTAAGTTAACCCTTACCACAAAAAAGAAAAGTTTCTTATTAATATAAGGTTTCAGATATTTAGCAGCACCTCTAGGAATTTTATACTGATTTTCCCTTAACCAACTTTCCAAAGAATTAGACTCTGTTGCACTTAAAATAACAATATCATATTCTCCCGCCGTGAAGCTTTCTATAACTCTTACATTTTGACGGGGATATCTACCTATATCTGCCTCATATCTACCTCTATAAGCACCGTCTTCGTCATAACCCTTATAAGAATGATATTCAACTAACCTAGGAGCAGTAAAATCATCTAAGCGTTGAAAAAGTTTTGGTGAAATAACTTTTACATCTTGCTTTTTGAGTACAACTGGTACTGGTAAAATCAGAGCAAACTCTTCAGGTTCCCCCTTATAATCAAAAGCTAAACTGTAAGTTGTTTGATTGTCTTGATGAGCGATCGCCACTTGTGAGCGGTTATTAAACATTTCAGCATCAACTTTTGCCACAAAAAAGCCACAAAAACTTCTAACTTTTTTGACATCTATAGACATAGAAACTAATATTAAGCTTCCTACTATAGATAATTTGATGATTTTTTTTAGCCTTAGTTTTAAAAACATAACATTCAATAATGGATAATGGATAATGGATAATTGATAATTACCTCTCCCTCAAAGAAAGAGGATTGAATCAAAGGAAAATTTTTTATTTTTTCTCCTTTAAAAGAGAGGCTTTAAACCTTAATTATTCGGTAAATAAATATAGGAATTTTCAAATTAAAGATACACGAGTTTCGGATATTAGAGAACAGGGAAAAACTACAAAGATAGAAACTAATATTAGTAAGCATTTAGCCATCAGCTATCAGCTATCAGCTATGAGTTATTAACTCATTATCTTGGAAGAAGGAATTAGTAGTCAAGGACTGAAATATGTTTGCGCAGTATTCCGCAGGAAATGAAATATTTATGTCAGCTAACCTTAGTCTTTGCTTGATTCAAATAAAAGCTGATAGCTGACTGCTAATAGCTGTTTGCGCAGCATTCCGCAGGAAATGCTTACTAATATTCAGCTTCCAACTCTAGAGAATTTAGTGATTTTTTTAAGTGTGACTTAGTAGAATATATCAGTCAGGAAATATTAATCTGACTCCCAGGCGATCAGATGAATTTATATTCATAACTAATAGAAAAAATCTTCTATATTCGTTTTTTTCTTCTTCCCTGTTCCCTGTTCCCTACTCTTGGAGAATAACTATATTTTAGTCAACTTTGTTAGACGATTTTTTTGTGGTTATATCATGTCTGGATAATTAGTGATAAAAACTTTCTCCTTCAACTCCAGTTCTTCTTCTTTCTTCCCTCCTGACTCCTGACTCCTGACTCCTGACTCCTCCATCGTTATTTATTTATCACTGTTCAACCGGACATGATATTAATAGAAAAAACCAGAAATGAAGAAATGAAGAAAATCCTGACTAAACCGAAGAAATGCTAAATCGCAACTTAATATTAACTACGATGACACTAAAATCTAGAACTCAAAACCTAGAACAAACCTAACATGGTAGAACTAACACCTAATCCTTCATTTAGTCTAACAATTCGCCTCGAAACTCCTAACCGCACCGGAATGTTGGCCAGCGTTACCCAAGCTATCGCATCAGAAGGAGGCAATATAGGCCACATTAACTTACTAGAGCAAAGTCGCCGAATTACACTTAGAGAAATTACAGTCGATGCCTATAGTACCGAACATTCGGAGAAAATCGTCCAAGCGGTTAAAGCATTAACAGAAATAAAAGTAGTTGATGTCTACGACCGCACCTTCAATTTACATCGTGGTGGTAAAATAACAGTCCAAGGTAAAATACCACTAAAGTCTCAATCTGACCTATCAATGGCCTATACCCCAGGAGTAGGCAGAATATCTAAAGCAATTGCAGAAGACCCCGAACAAATCTATCAACTTACCATTAAACAAAATACAGTTGCCATTGTTACAGATGGTAGTGCAGTTTTAGGATTAGGTAATTTAGGCCCAGGAGGAGCTTTACCAGTAATGGAAGGTAAGGCAATGCTATTTAAAGAATTTGCTGGAGTAGATGCCTTTCCGGTCTGTCTCGCTACTCAAGACACTGATGCTATTATCGAAACAGTTAAAAATATTGCTCCTGTATTTGGAGGAGTAAACTTAGAAGATATTGCTGCCCCCCGTTGTTTTGAAATAGAAGCCAAACTACGCCAAATATTAGACATTCCAGTATTTCATGATGACCAACACGGTACTGCAATAGTTAGTTTAGCTGCATTGATTAATGCTTTAAAGTTGGTCAAAAAATCTATAGAAGATATTCGTATTGTAATTAATGGAGCTGGTGCTGCAGGAATAGCGATCGCTCGTTTGTTACGCAAAGCAGGGGCCAATAAAATTTATTTATGTGACTCTAAAGGTATAGTATCAAAAGGTCGTACAGGTTTAAACCCAGAAAAACAAGAATTTGCTGTTGAATCTTCAGGTACTCTAGCAGATGCTTTGGTAGACGCTGATGTATTTTTAGGTGTCAGTGCTCCAGGGGTTGTTACCCCAGAAATGGTCCGTTCTATGGCTAAAGACCCTATAGTATTTGCTATGGCTAATCCTATTCCAGAAATACAACCAGAGTTAATTACAGGAGATGTGGCAGTCATGGCCACAGGTCGCAGTGATTACCCAAATCAAATTAATAATGTTTTGGCATTTCCCGGTATATTTCGCGGTGCCTTAGATTGTCGGGCCACTACCCTGACATCTACAATGTATTTAGAAGCTGCTAGAGCGATCGCCTCATTAGTCAAAGCTTCAGATCTAGACAAAGAACATATTATTCCTTCGGTCTTTGATACTAGGGTCGCTACTGCTGTGGCAGGAGCAGTGGCCCATGCTGCTCGCCAAGAAGGAGTAACCATTTAAAAGCTTTTAGATTTTTAAAATATAAATATCTTTAAGAAGTAAACATATCGCTATCTGTACCAAATAGTGAGTAGTGAGACCCCAGGGTCTCATTTTTTCTTGAATTTTTTTTGATTATTTCTTTTCAGAAAGTTACCAATAGTAACAATTTGATCAATATTTGCTGCAAATAACTAGGTTATTTTTTAGGAATCAGTGGTAGGGGAACCGTCGGATTGGCGACGTACAGAATGAATAGCTTTGATACCATTTACTAGGTCAGAATTTATCTTTGTATTCCAAAGGACATCTCCTGTCAAGTCTTTTAACTGCTCTGATTATTCATAACATTCTTTTTCCACCCTTGATATAAAGTGTGATTTATCAAAAAATTAAATATTGTAGAGCAGTTTCAAACCTATCCCAATCTGAAAAAATATAAAATATAACAGGGAACAGTGGGAAAAACATTTCCCCTTATTTCGATTCATCTCATCATCACTCTATGTCCTAACCTACCTGTTTATTGCTTGCTATATATCAAAATAAATAAATCAAATCATCAATGGTAACTACAAAAAAGATTCGTCGGAAAACTCGTAAAGTTCCAATATTTGAAAGAATGATGGCATTTTTAGCCCTAGTAAATTTTATTCTAGTGCTATTTAACATCAGCTATATTACCTTTCGTGATTTTTATTTTGAGCAAATCCCAATGCTCACAAAAAGATACGACCCAATAAAGGGAATTGAATCTAATAGAGATACAGAAAAATACTTAGATCATTTGGAACAACTGGAAACGAAAATACCTCAAGGTGCTGATTCTTTAATAGTACAAGAAGAGTTGGCAGAATTACGAGAACTTAGCATAGAAATGATCGTTCAAAATCCTTTCGCAGTTGCCAACAAAAGCGGCTCTTTAGAAAAAATAAAAAATAGAATAAGGGATAGAATTCCTAATTCAGAAGATTCTGCAAAAGAATCATTTAAAACCTTCTGGAGTCAAGAATACTTAACAAAAAATGGATGGATTGAAGAACTGGAATGGTTTGAAACAGAAATCAAACCATTAATTGCTAAAAACTATTATCGTGGCATCGGTGAAAGTGGAGGACTAGCTGATTATTTTGGCATAATCGACCTACCATTTATAATTATATTTGGTTTAGAATTTTTAGGCAGAACATTTTTAATTAGTCGTCGTTATCCTAGCGTAAATTGGCCAGAAGCGATGCTCTGGCGTTGGTACGATATTTTTCTACTATTACCATTTCTACAGTTTTTACGGATAATTCCTCTAACAATTCGCCTCAATGATGCTCAAATTATAGACCTAGAAACAATTAGGGCACAAGCTAGTCGAGGTTTTCTTGCTTCTATTGCTCAAGAACTAACAGAAGTAGTAATAATGCAAGTAATTAATCAAGTGCAAAAAGATGTCAAAACAGGAGAATTAGCAAAGCAAATATTTTCCTCTCAACAAAAAACTTATATCGATCTAAATAACATTAATGAAATCGAAGCGATCGCTACTAGATTAGTACAAGTAACTGTCTGCAAAGTAATACCTCAATTACAACCAGATATAGAAGCTCTAATCCGTTACAGTGTAGAGAAAATAGTAGAAGAATTACCAGTTTTTCAGAGATTTCAGCAAATACCAGGAGCAGAAAATTTAGCAAACCAACTATCAGAAAGATTAATTAAAGAATTATCCAATATTGCTACCGAAGGACCCCAAAATGCTTATGAAACAATTAAAATAGCAATGGCAGATCCAGTAGGAACAAAATTATCTAACCAGCTAGTTCAAAACTTCGGTAAAGCACTAAGTACAGAATTACAACAAGAACACACATTAGAAGAACTTCAATCCTTAGTATCAGCCTTTCTTGAAGAAGTAAAAATTAACTATGTGATGCGAATGAGCGAGGAAGATGTCGAAAAAATTCTAGAACAAACCAGACAACTACAGCTTAAAGCTAATCAACCCCAAAATAATATAAGCTAATACCGTTTCACGGAAGTCAAAAGTCAAAAGTCAAAAGTTAAAAGTTAAAAGTAAGATTTAATAGACAGAAAACTTTGACGTTTAAAGTATTGAAACGTATTATTTGACATGATAACTTTGAAACTATTTGTGACATCCTTAAAGTGAAATGGTATAAAAAGTTAATTGCAATCGGAGAAAAAATTAACTTGCTTCTCAACAAAAAATATGATATACTAATGAATTAATAGTTTAATAGAGCTAATTTAGTAGGGAAAACCTATCCCAATTCTCAACTTGTAAAATGAGTAATGAAAAAGTATCATAACTCTTACAGGAAGTAGAATTTAAAGTTAACAAAGCAGTTGTTGCTATTCGACAAGGCAAAATCAAGAAAGCCTCGTCTAAGCGAAATTTGTATAATCTGTAAAGGATTTAAGTTAATGTTAACAATTGTTAACGGGGAGTGGGTGAAGCCCACTTTTTTTGTTGCATTTGTCCTATGAGTCATCCATTAATACCACAAATCATCAATTTTGCTACCCCTATTGCCGAGTCCCTAGGATTGGAATTAGTAGGAGCAGTATTTCATACAAATCAGCATCCTCCAGTGCTGCGTTTGGACATTCGGAACTTTCATCAAGACACAGGTTTAGATGATTGTGAACGTATGAGCTATGCCATAGAAGAATCACTAGACGCAGCAAATATTATTTCTGAACCATATTTACTAGAAATATCCAGTCCTGGTATTTCTAAATTTTTGGATAATGACCGAGATTTCATTGCCTTTAAAGGGTTTAGCGTTACGGTAAATACTTCCGAACCCTATAAAGGTAAAAATCAGTGGATAGGGCAACTGGTTGGTCGCGATCAAACAGCAATTTACATTAACCAAAAAGGACGACAAGTAACTATTCCACGCTCTCTAATTATGACTGTTGAATTACAGGAAGGAAGGTAATTAGGGTTTGCGCTTCACTAGTCTTTTGTTAAGGGTAGGAGTCAGGAGTCAGTCCTCAGGAGTCAGAATAAATGGGAATTATAGAGGAGGTAGTCGGAATAATTTTCCCTTGATTTTTCTACCCTTGTCTGCCCAAAATCCTAACTTTTTGGTAGCTCAAGCTTAAAAAGTTGCACTTTTTTTCAGTATAAAAAGGCTGAAGCTTTTATCTGTACTTGTTCTTCTTTTCTTGTTTTTTCAATTCTCAAAGTTTAAGCTCTCGAAAAAACAAAAAATACTTCACTTGAATACCTAAATTATTAATATCCTAATCTCACAAGGATGAAAAAAAAACTCGCCTCATAGTACAAAAACTTAGAAAAATAATAGAGGATAAAAATTATGTCAATGGTTAATTTGCCTGGACTTAAAGATATGATCGAAGGTATTAGTAAAGAGCGCAATTTACCAAAACAAGCAGTTCAAGCTGCTTTACGTGAAGCTCTACTAAAAGGATATGAACGCTACCGACGCACTCAACGTCTAGATGGAATTCATTTCACAGATGATTACTTTGACAACTTTGAAGTAGAGTTGGATGTAGAAGAAGAAGGATTTCGAGTATTGGCCACTAAAACCATTGTTGAAGAAGTAACCAATCAAGACCACCACATAGCTCTGAAAGAAGTTATAGAAGTAGCTCCAGAAGCCCAGTTAAATGATACCGTATTCTTAGATGTCACACCAGAACAAAATGAATTTGGTCGTATGGCCGCTATCCAGACCAAACAAGTATTAGCTCAAAAACTACGGGATCAGCAGCGCAAGATGATTCAAGAAGAATTTCAAGATTTAGAAGGCGAAGTTCTTCAAGCAAAAGTCCTAAGATTTGAAAGACAATCAATTATCTTATCTGCAAGTAGTGGTTTTGGTAGACCAGAAGTAGAAGCTGAACTACCTAAGAGAGAACAATTACCCAACGATAACTACCGTGCTAATGCCACATTCAAAGTTTATCTCAAGCGAGTATGTGAAGGCTCAACTCGTGGGCCTCAGTTACTTGTATCCAGAGCTGATGCTGGTTTAGTAGTTTATTTATTTGCCAATGAAGTCCCAGAAATTGAAGATGAGATAGTGAGAATTGTAGCAGTAGCCAGGGAAGCAAATCCGCCATCCCGATATGTTGGCCCGAGGACTAAAATTGCAGTTGATACTCTAGAAAGAGATGTAGATCCTGTCGGAGCGTGCATTGGTGCGAGGGGATCGAGAATTCAGGTAGTTGTGAATGAACTGAGGGGAGAAAAAATAGATGTGATTCGCTGGTCTCCAGATCCTGCAACTTATATTTCCAATTCCCTTAGTCCAGCTAGAGTAGACGAAGTTCGTTTAATCGATCCAGAGGAAAGGAGAGCGCATATTTTGGTATCTGAGGATCAACTTAGTTTGGCTATAGGTAAGGAAGGACAAAATGTGCGTCTGGCCGCTCGCCTCACTGGCTGGAAAATTGATATTAAGGACACTGATAAATACGATCATGCTGAAGAAGATAGCAAAATTGCAGTTGAAGTTTCTCATCGGCAAGCATTAGCTGAACAAGAAGAAGCTGAACAAGAAGAAGCTGAACAAGAAGAAAACAATACTGAGGAATTAGAGTTAGAAAATACAGATTTTGACGATCCAGATAATTATTCAGAAGTTGATGAAACTGAATATCCTGTGGAATTAACTTAAATATTAAAGATTATAATTTCAGAGATAGAGTTAATTATTTACAATCAAAATCATATCGGTTTGCAACTTAAAAAAAGCAAGTATTCATAGAGTTGTATGGCATTAAAAAAATAAAACTGTAAACAAAATTAATATGAAGTTGCATAGAATAATATTTTAATCAGAGTTGACTATAGATTAAGACAGACGAATTAATAAATTTCATAATTCTGTGCAACATAACATAAAATTGGTATAAAACCTAAAACCTCATTTTGTGCAACATAACATAAAATTGGTGTAAGTTTTTAACTATTGCTAATTAAGAAGTTATCTGGATTTTGCTATACCAGGCGCGATCAATGTTTGTTTGTTACAAATACTTAGGGTGTTGATAGTAATCAGTAGTTACCGAGGTTAGGTCTTAAGCATTTCTTGGAATGAGGCTTGATTTTTAGCTCTTTAATACATTATGGGTAAAGTTCTTACTTCACTTTGATTGTTTGTATAGCAGAAGGAAGAAGAAAAGACCTAAAGGCCGAAAAATCTTCGTTATCTGAGTTTTAAACTTTTGATATGTCCGCCCCCTTTCCTTCGACTGCTATAGCATTCATAATGAAAATTGGTACAATACCAATTTTCATAATTAATTTATCCGCAAACCGCTATGATTACAATTCATTTAATCTACTATCATAGAATTAAATAATTAAAAGCTTTTATTCAGATAAACTGTTGACTTTAGATTGATAAAAGTAGCTACTCTTAGTATTAATTTGTGCAATAATTTATCATTTTCTTTGTGGGTTTAATACCCCACCGTCAACGGGGGTGTTCACGCATTACTTGGGGGGAGCGAATCCCCATGTAATTTTCCTCCTGTCTCCTGTCTCCTGTCTCCTGTCTCCTTCTTCAATGGCAGATATCAAAATTAGAGGTTTTCAGCACAATGTCATTATTTTTAATTAATCAATGGGATTTAATGAAGAGTAAAGTGAATGATTTTTATAACTTTAATTGGAATTTTGAAGTATGAGAAAATCAAAATTTTCAGTAAAAACATTAGGGAAAATATCTATAAATATATTGGTTAATATTTGCCAATTTATTTTGAAAAAAACAAAAAGTAATTGAGTAAAGTTTTAATCAACGAAAAAGTAAAAATGAAGCCAAATTACCGTCGGTGTGTTAGCTGTAAAAAACTTGCTCCTAAAGAAGATTTTTGGCGAGTTATTCGTATTAAAAAATCTTCTACCATTAGATTAGATGAAGGAGAAGGACGCTCAGCTTACATTTGTCCACAAACAGAATGTTTTCAAATTGCTCGTAAAAAGAATAAATTAAGCCGTTCACTTAAAACCCATGTATCACCAGAAATATATCAAGCATTATGGCAAAGATTGAAAAATTCTTCATCCAAAAAATGATCGCTGAAAATAGTTGTACAACAGAATAATATTTGCATTATCCACAAATTAACTCTGAATTACTAAATAAATCGAATACCACAACTAATTTTGTGTATCTTCTCTAGCAGTTAGATATTTCATTTCTAAATTAATATATACCTATAAGTTACTGAGCTATGGTGCATTTTAATTTTAGATAGCTGAACAGCTTAAGACAGCATTGAGACCACAGAAAAATTATAAATCCTGCTAAGATAGATATTCCGAGGGCAATAAATGTCTTAGGAAACTTAAACTATGATTGAAATCAATATATCTATAAAAGTCAAACCCTTGACTCAAGTACCACAAAGATTATATGTATAAAAAATCACAAACTGAAATTGTGAAATTGCAATTAATAAATAGTAAACTTCAACTATGATTGAAATCAATATATCTATATATCTATAAAAGTCAAACCCTTGACTCAAGTACCATAAAGATTATATGTATAAAAAATCACAAACTGAAATTGTGAAATTGCAATTAATAAAATTGCTTAAAAATTTAACTTATATGTATAATTTTTAACCTATCCCAAAAAATCAAGTCTAGTTAATAAATGGAGCAAGTAGACTTTCAGGGAACTACTCTGAAATACTCATTTCTCCAATCTAAATAGTGATGGGTTTTAAGTAAAATATAAACTTAATCGAGACAGTAGCTAAACAATTCATAAACTGAAAGCAGTGAAAATAAAAAAAAAGCTTTTAAGTAGCTAAACTGAGCCTAATGCTAGTATGATTGTAGTGTAGTCGTTAAATAAACATTATAACAATGTAAAATTATAGATTTGTAAAAGAGAGGGTAGAGTGGATGAACAACGGAAAAGTAAGAATTTACGAATTATCAAAGGAATTGAATTTGGATAACAAAGATATACTAGCAGTTTGTGAACAGCTCAACATATCTGTGAAGAGTCACAGCAGTACTATTACAGAACCAGAAGCAGAACTAATCCGCAAAACAGCAGAAAGCTTACCCCACTCTCCCAGTAGGTCTGCTGTTCCAGAAAAAAGTAACTCTCAAAATCAAGAGTCAACTTTCAATCATAACGAGGGTAAAAAACAGCAGATATTAGAAATACGCAAACCAAGACCAAAACCATTAGAAGAAAGAGCTAAACTCAAAAATCAAACCCAAACCCATAATAATAACGTTCAATTAGTGGCAACTCCTCCAAAACCTCCAGCACCGGAAGCATTAGATCGGCAAATTCAACCTCTCAGTAAACCAAGGCCAAACCTGTCCCTAAAGCTAGAGGGAGAAAAAGGTAAATCTGTATCAGCAGTAGATAAAAAGTCTACAGATATAGCTCCAGACAGATCATTAGAAAAAACTGTCACAGAAGTTCCCCAGTTAGTAAGACCACCTGTAAGACCAGCACCTCCTAGCATAAATCGAAATCTACAAAGTCCCTCCATAACAAAGCCTAATCAAAAAAATAAAAAAACAAAGCAGGAAGGTAAAAAAAGAAAAGATAGAGAAGAAAAACCTTCTCAAAAGCCTGCAATTGTTAATAAAAAGGAAAACAAAGATACTTCTCAAAAAGAAAGTGTAAGACCACCTATTCTCAGCCCTGAAACCTCAAGTCAGTCAAAGCAAAAACATCGAGATAGACCTACGGTTAAACCAAAGCAAGTTCAAGAATTACAAAAACCTCAACTTGCACCAAAACCGAGACTAAAAATATCAGTTGATTCTCCAAAAGATACAGATATTGATTTAGATATAACAGAAGAAAAAGAGCCAGAAGAAAAAGTAATAGAATTAGATTATAATAATGAGGTAGAAAAACCAAGAAGAAAAATAATATCTCCAAGTAAGCCTCCATCTGCAAAATTAAAGAAAGGTCCAACTTGGGAAGAAGAAGAAGAAGATTCAAGCGAAATTGCTCAGAAAAATGCTAAAGCTAGTGCAAAAGCTAAACGTCTTCGTCCAAAACCACTCCTAGAAGATGATGATGAAGATTTAGAAGAACTTTTAAATAAGCCAGAACCAGTAACAATGAGCTTATCTTTAGCTCGCCCACCAAAACCAAACAGTAGTCCTGGCAAAACTAAATCCAATTCTGGTAACAACGCTCCCAGCATCAAAAAGAAATCTAGTAAATCACAGCAACCTGTCAAGTCTGAAATTGCTGAACAAAATCAATCTGTTGAAGCTCAACCTTTAGAAAAGCTAGTAATTAATTCGAGCATGACAGTTCAAGAATTAGCAACAGCTTTGGCAGTATCAGAAACAGAGATTATTAAAAGACTGTTTATGAAAGGTATAGCAGTCAACATTACAGAAAGCTTAGATATTGCCACCATAGAAATGGTAGCAGAAGAAGAAGGAATTCCTGTAGAAGCCCTAGAAGAAGAATCAGCAGCGAAGAAAACCACTGAAATGCTAGAAGATGCCGATCTAGAAAAACTGGAACGTCGTCCACCAGTAGTAACAATTATGGGACACGTCGATCATGGAAAAACCAGTCTTCTAGACTCAATCCGTGCAACTAAAGTAGCAGCAGGAGAAGCAGGCGGTATTACTCAACATATTGGAGCTTATCATGTTGATGTCGAACATGAAGGTAAGATGCAACAAGTAGTATTCTTAGATACTCCTGGTCACGAAGCTTTCACTGCAATGCGAGCTAGAGGAACAAGAGTTACAGATGTCGCAGTGCTAGTTGTGGCAGCAGATGATGGGGTACAACCACAAACCATAGAAGCTATCAGCCATGCGAAAGCTGCAGGAGTACCACTTATAGTAGCAATTAACAAGGTTGATAAGGAAGAAGCTAACCCAGATCGTGTTAAGCAAGAATTGATGGAACATGGCTTAGTTCCTGAAGAATGGGGTGGTGACGCTATTATGGTTCCAGTTAGTGCGATCAAGAAACAGAATCTGGATAGCTTACTAGAAATGATTCTTTTAGTGTCCGAGGTAGAAGACTTGCAAGCCAACCCAGAACGTTTGGCCAAAGGCACCATAATTGAAGCTCACTTAGATAAAGCTAGAGGACCAGTAGCTAGTTTGTTAGTACAAAATGGGACTTTGAAAGTGGGAGATATTGTAGTTGCTGGCTCCGTCTACGGAAAAGTGCGGGCAATGATTGATGACCGAGGCGACCGGGTGGAAAAAGCAAGTCCATCTTTTGCAGTAGAAGTTCTTGGTCTCAGAGACGTGCCTCAAGCTGGTGATGAGTTTGATGTATTTGAAAATGAAAAAGATGCTTCATCAATTGCTACAGATAGAGCAGATGCTAAAAGAGAATCTCGGATTATGCGTAGGACAACTCTTGGTGCTGTTTCAGCTCGTGCCCAAGCAGGAGACCTCAAAGAACTAAACTTGATACTAAAAGCAGATGTTCAAGGTTCTGTTGAGGCTATTGTTGCAGCTCTGCGACAACTACCTCAAAAAGAAGTCCAACTAAGGCTATTATTCTCTGGAGCTGGAGAAGTGACAGAAACAGATATTGACTTAGCAGCTGCTAGTGAAGCTGTGATTATTGGCTTTAATACAACGATGGCATCAGGAGCACGTCAAGCAGCGGATGCGGCAGGAGTAGATGTGCGGGAGTACAACGTCATATACAAACTGTTGGATGATGTTCAAGGGGCAATGGAAGGTCTATTAGACCCTGAGCTAGTAGAGGAACCGTTAGGTGAAGTAGAAGTACGTGCTGTGTTTACGATTAATCGTGGTGCTGTTGCAGGTTGCTATGTGCTTTCTGGCAAAGTTATCCGTAATTGTAAGGTGCGAATACGTCGCAAAGGAGAAGTTATTCACCAAGGTGTACTGGACTCGCTAAGGCGTATCAAGGATGATGTAAAAGAAGTCAACGCAGGTTATGAATGTGGCATTAGCTTAGACAACTTTAGTGATTGGGCTGAAGGTGATATAGTTGAAGGCTACCAAATGGTAACTAAGCGCCGGAAACTGTCTATTTAAAATACTCATTATCAGGCAGAAGTAATATCCCTCTTTTGTTACTCTCCGGTTTTTTCTATGATTTGAACTTCCACCGAAAGGAGCTATAACAAGAAATACAAAGTTTGACGATCTAATTTTGGCAATTTAACAGCTATTTAACAGCTATCTGGAATTTCTAGGAAGAAAAAAGCTGGCGATCATCTGATATACAAAAGCTCTAGAGTTTAGAAATTACAATAGTTTTAGGAGAGTTACAAAAGAGAGTTATATCAAGTCACATTAATTAACTCACATATAGGGACTTTTTATGCAATATCTCTACGGGTTAGGAGAAGCAATGTTTATTACAGTTGTTTCATGAGACATGATATTACTAGCAAATAATTTGAGAAATAGGTAGGTTTAATACCTACCTATCTTAATGTTTGAATAAATTAAAGATGGGACGTTGCTGATGCGTGGGTATGATATCAAATCCGTTTAATTGGACATAAAAAAATTCTTCAATCGTCATAACTACGCTCATCAAAGTGATTCTCTCTCCTCCTGACTCCTGACTCCTGACTCCTCCTTACTTAACCAATCTATAACTGTTTAACCGGATTTGATATTTGTATTTTTTTGCGATTGCTAAACTATTGAATGATAAATATTTGAGATTCTTCAGTTTTTATTTTCATAACTTGATTCAGCAATGCCAAAGATGATATCTACAAGTCAAGATTTGATGACATATATAGTCATACTAATACCTGGTTTATGAATAGTGAGCTATCTTTAAAGAAGTAGAAGCTGTAAATCTCAGTAACTTTATCACTAACTCAGGTAAGTATTATGAATAAATTTAATGTTACCTCTTGGAATAATAATTCAGCCAAAGTAATTACAAAAAATGAATCAGAATCTAGAATGTGGGATAGTTTGAAGCAAGCGATCGCTGTAAGTTCAGGTTTTCAGAGATGGCAATTAGAGCGTAAGATTAATGAAGGTCAGCAGCAAAATATATCCTTAGATCGGCAAGTTAGTATATATTTACGGGAAACTTTAGAAACACTAGCTTATTAAAACAGTAGTCTATATTACAAATCTTCTTGTTCATTTTTTACAGTAGTTTTCTACTTGATAAGAGACAAGGTTTCATTACTCTTACAGACAGGAAACAGATAGTAAGATTTAACTTGATCTTATACCATCACAAAAAGTATTCTAGTTCTATAGCAGTCTAAGGAAAGGCTAGGAAAAATTAAAAGCTTAAAATTCAGACAACGTAAGATTTTTCCTTCTTCCTTCTGCTATACCATAATTCTGAAAACAACTCAAATTACAAAACGCCTAATCCTAATATATTTAGAAGTAGGCGTTTTGCTTTTAAAAAGGGTTTTTTATATTTAGGGTCTTTATCTTAGCTGACCCAACTTAAATATTTAAGGTCTTTATTTTTAGCTGACCTCAATTTATAGTCATTTACTATTTAACAACAACTTGACAGGGATCAAGGATTTCGTAATATTTTCTTTATTTTTTTGTATTTTTATGGCCAAATATATATCCACATTACAAAGTTTAAACTTTTGTTACTTAGACGAAGAGGATCGATTACTGGCCTTTTGCTCCAAACGAAATAGGAAAATCATCAGGATGACAATTCCGACTTGTAAAGCAAAATTAGGTAAAGTAGAAGCAATATTTTGGCCTGCAATAATTTTTGCTAAAAAAATAAAAGCTCCGGTGAAACCAGAAGCTCCGAAAGCTATATATATAAATTGCCGTAGTCCTCGATAAGGTGCATCCAGTTCACCTTTGAGGCGAGCATATTTTTCTGGGCTAAGTTTAGTTTGAGAGGAATTATTATTTGACTTTGGAGTTGACATAGTATTTTAGATACAAACTTGAAGAAGTAAGTAGGTCAGTATTAAAAATTATAGTGACGATCAGGCAGGGGGCGAAATATCAGAAGTTTTTGAGCAACTTTACTGTTCATTACATACTTTGGTTTTTTCGTGCCTAACTACTTATTAGTTAATAATTAGTAGTTAATATTTACAAAAACTAATCAATTCCAGCCAAATATTTACAACTTATTCAATGAATAAAAACCTATATATTAAAAACATTAACAATAATTTTGAACTTACCTTTGTAGCAACAACAATATTGTCTGAAATAAACCAACCACAACACCTAAAACACCCCCCAAATTAACAATAGCTTGCAACTCATTTTTGACAATTACATTAACAGCAACTTCCAATTCTTCAGGAGAAGTACCCTTAACGCGGTCAATAATTACTTGGTCAATGTTTAAAATTGGAATTGCTTGAGCCACAATATTTTCTAAATCCCGTTCTAAATAGCGTTCTAAAACCAAAGCTAATTCTTGACTCACCAACTCTAGAGAACTATTCATTATTGATGAAGCTTGTAAGCGATTAATAATTAAATCGGCAATATGCTCCCAATCTATAGATAAACTTAAACCTTGAATTAAATCAGCACCACGTTCTTGCAAGTATAGACGTACACTATCACCCATTGTATTTCTTAACTGGCGTACCGTAGAAACAGGTAAATTTTGCATGGAAAGATTTTGTAACCATTCCTGAATTCTTTCTCTAACACCTAATGCTCTGATTAATTCTTTTAAACGCTGATTAGTTAATTCTTTATCATCTAAACAGAAAGTTCTTAATCTAATCAAAGTATTACGCAACCCAAACAAATTAGCTACTACCCAATAAGTACCACTAGCTTTTTCGCGAAAATCTTCATCAATAATTGAAATATTTTGATCTGTGAGAAAATCAATTAAAGTCTGCCTTAATATATCTGGTGGTAGTACAATTTTAAGCAACCAATCTGATAGTTGAGTTGCCTGCATTTCTGTTAGTTGAAACTCTAGCAAGACTTGGTCAAAAATTTGGTTGAGTTGAGCTTCCAAAAAATCTTCTTTTTTTGCCCAAACTTTGAGAAGTCTTGGCAAAGATTGACCTAATAGATCCCGTAGAATATTTGCTAGAATTTTAGCAGTTTTCTTACTTGTATCGATTTTAAATTGTTCTAAGGACATTTGTAACAGCCAAAGAATAGCTGCCTCCATTCGCTCCGTTTGCAACAAACGACGTGCTAAATTCTGCAACTCTGAAGGAGTTAACAAAGAACCCATTATAGTATCAGCAACTCGCTTTGCTAAACGTTCTTGGTTCGCAGGAATTAATCCAGGAGTAAAGGGTAGCTTTTGCCCAAAAGCATAGTAAGGACGATAAGGGCGAAATAGCATTTTAATCGCTATATCATTAGTGAAATACCCAATAATTCCACCTGCGATTGGTGGTACAAAATAAAGCCAGATATTAGACAACTTTAATTATTTCAGACTATCTACTTTTGACAAGACTAATAACAATTATAAGATTATCAGTTGAAAAATTATTTTGTAATTACTAATATTCCCATCATACCCCCAGCAATAGGGTAATGTTTTGCATTGACAAATCCGGCTTGATGTGCTATTAGTACTTGCTCTACCCCAGTGGGAAATTTTGTCAGACTTGGACTAATATAGGCGTATTCCTGAGTTAGCTCCAAATTACCAGCCACAGGAACTACTACTTTATCCAGATACCACTGTTGAAAACTTCTGACTAAAGAAGCACTAGGACGGTGCATATCGAGAATGGCTGCCTTAGAATTGGGCTTGAGGACTCGATATAACTCTTGTAAACAATGAGGAATATCCAAGACATTACGCAAACCATATCCCATTGTAGCACAATCGAAATAATTATCTGCAAAGGGTAAATTCAAGGCATCTGCTTCTACCCAATTAATAGGACTAACCTGACCAAATAAAGTTGATTTGCGGTTACGAGCGATCGCCAATTGTTGTACAGAAAAGTCTACTCCATACACTATACCTTGACTACCCGCATATTTGGCCAGCATCCAAGCCAAATCTCCACTACCACAACATAAATCCAAGCAGGTATTGCCATCATTAGCTTCACTCCACATTACAGCCATTTGCTTCCAGATTTTATGTAGTCCCAGACTTAGTGCATCATTAAGTTGGTCATAAACTGGGGCAATTCTGTTAAATATGGCCTGAACTTCTGTGGAATTATAATCATAAGTAGTAGTTTTCATTTTTATAGTAAGTTTAAGTTATGGAGACTTTTGGTTAATGACAGCAGGCAGCTATGCTAAGTATAGAGATTATGTGTTCCACTTTAGTAGAGTCGTTAGAGAGAAGCGGAGCTAGGAACATAAATTTATTGGAATACAAATATTTGGCCTACCTAATTATTTATAAGTAAAGCTTATAGTATGCCTGAAGCTATGCAAAACTATTCAAAGCCAATGACAGTAGTTGAGTACAGATATTAATCGTATCAAGTTCTTCTGGACGTATTTTGCTTGGTTGTTGCCATTGTAAGGATATCAAGGCCACAAGTTTTTGCCGATAGGAAATTGGAATGACAATATGAGTCTTTATTCCTGAAATTTGATAATTTGCCACATTAGAAAGATCAATATCTTCTGATACATCCATCACAACTTGTAACTTTTGAGAAGCGATCGCTTCAATTGCCAGAGGGTCATTAACCAACCAATTGTCCACCTTACCCAAATTACTACTAACCCCTTGAATTGAAGTTAGACCATTATCCTCAATCAATTGCAAAATACATACATCACAAGAAAAAGCCTCTCTATAGACAGATGCAATTTCCTCTAAAGCTTGCTCTACTGTCTCAGAATTTTGAGATATATTAACCACATTGCTCAACAATTGCAATTGAGTTTGAGTTTTTAGCAATTCTTCAGTACGTTGATTCAACCTTTCATAAGTATTTGCCGCCTTTTGTACAACTCCTTTTAGTTCATTAGGGTCCCAAGGCTTAGTAATATACTTATGTACTTGTCCAGAATTAATCGCTTCCACCAAATCTTCAATATCAGTAAATCCTGTGAGAATAATTCTGATAGTATTAGGAAATTGGGGCAATGTTTTACTTAAAAATTCCGTACCCTTCATTTCTGGCATTCGTTGATCGGAGATAATGACAGCCACCTCTCCCTCTGATGCCAAAATTTCCAAAGCCTGAATACCACTTTCAGCTTTTAGTACGCTAAAATCTCGTCTGAAGGTGCGGTAGAGCAAGTCCAAGTTATCTGGTTCATCATCTACCACTAGCATTTTAGGCTTTTTTCTTCTAGTTAAGCTCATCAGTTGGCTTTTTATGCTATCTAACTGTTGAGGAATTGCTTCCATTAAAACAAACCTCCGCAATTGTAACCCGAAAATAACATAATACTAATTCAATTTTCGACATCTTCCCCAAACTGTTAATACTTATTGATGCCAAGGATAGGTTAAACGGAAAGCTGATGTGATTGGATGCTTAAGAGTTTCCTGTTAATTTTATTATCTTATCCAGTCTTAACTAGGCCAGGCATAAGAAAAGCCCAACTCTCATTAGAAGCAATTTGTTTAATGTCCACCAAGTGCCATAATATTAACAGATTGTGGTGTTGTTTTGGGAATAGGCATTATTTATGAAATACTACTTTATACCATTTCACGCAAGTAAAAAGCGAGTGCGTAATTCTGAGGCCCCCTCAGAATGTAAGACGCACTCAAGACAGTCAAAAGTCAAAAGTCAAAAGTAAGATTTTATCGGCTCAGAAGTTTGAGTTTACAGTAATTTCAGGAAATTATTTCACATTTAAAGTTTGAAACTATTTGTGACATCTTTAAAAGTGAATTGGTATCATCTAACAACCATCTATCTTAGAAGTTGTCAATATTCAACCGAAACCTTGTATCGCCAAAAATTATTCCACTTGATTTTTGGTGTTATATCTCAGAAATAAATTAACTTATGGCCTTATATCCGTAGCTGATATATTTTTAGGTAGGATGGTCAAAGGCTTATTCATTCATTTAAAATTAAAACAAAAAAAGTGCACCATCAATTATGATCGAAACACCAGAAAATTCCCCCAACTCTCAAGAAAAATCAACAAACCCAGTAGAGATAGAAAACTTAATTGGTTTGCTACGTCGCAAAGAAAGTAACTGGGTAGAGTGGGGACAAGCTTGTGCAAAACTACAAAAAGCTGGATATACTTCTCAGCAAATATTTGAAGCAACAGGATTTGAACCTGTACAGCAAAATCAGGTGATAGTAGGATCTCAAGTATATACAAGTATTGTCAATGCCAAAACCGCAAAAAATGTACAGTCGCAAAGTGGAACAGATTTTTTATCGCGCTTTGAGAGATCGGGAAGTGATATTCTTTACGAATTGAGAATTTTAACTCAAGAGCAAAGAATTATAGCAACTGAGTTTATAGTTGAGCATAATCTTGATGTTGATGATGCGAAAGAGTTAGCAAAGGCCATTAAGGATTTTGCTCGGATGAAAACAATACCAGAAGGATTTTCCGATCGCCCTGGAGATATAGTAGCTTATCAATGTTGGAAACTAGCTAGGCAACAAAACGACTTACAACAAAGATCTCGTCTCATTGCTAAAGGTCTTAAATTAGCTAATTCTCAAACAGCTAGAAAACAACTTGAAAAGTTACTAACTGATTTTACTATTGTTTCTCAGAGACCAGCACCCCGTCTGCCAATTTATCGAATGGAGTCAGAAGAAGAATTGCCCCGTATTTTACCAGTAGTGGGAAAATTCCCCCTGAACACGGAAGATTTAAAAGCTGTCCCTATAGTTGAGGAGGTGGGGTCTCATGGAATAGTAAAGTTTTCTGGTGGAACAGGTGCTTGGGTAGGGATACCTGGATGGCGAGTTGTCATGCAAGCAGAAGATCCTGTAGCAGTGATTGAAAATAGCGATCGCTTGCCTACTCCAATACCAGGAGCAACTGAGGAAGTTTTGTTAATTATTGATAGGTCTCAACGTGAATGGGATGAGGATGGTTATTTTATCGTAGACCAAGCTGGGAAAATAGAGATGCAGTGCTTTGATGAATTACCTAATATACCTCTACTTGGACGGGTTTTGCTAGTATTAAGACCCAAAAAGATTCTCGATCAAGAATTTGTGAAAGACCTTTTGCAATTTGAGGAATAATAATTCACTGAAAGGGAGCAGGGAGTGGGGGGTGGGGGAGTAGGGAGTATTTGTCTACCTGCTTGGTGCGCTACCAGATGCGACTAACGTCGTCGCGGGGTCTTATCCGCTTTTTCCCCTATTCTATTTCTGAATTTCCTGACTTCTGTAGGGGGCGAACGGCCATTCGCCCATACTTCAATGCTAAAAGCACATACCGCGTGCAAAGATACCATAAGAGTCCTATAGAAGATAAATATCGGGACTTTGATATTTTTGTCCCCAAAAATAACTGAAAATCATACAGAGCAAGGAAAATACATCAAAAGGGTAAAATAGCTAAAAACTACACCTATCAAAAACAAGCTGATTTGACGTGAAAATCTTCATAAGTAAGCTTTTGACAGTATTTTTCAGATGTTTTTGACTAAAGTCCCGATATTTAAAATATCTGCGCGCGAAAATTTTTTTTATTCTACTCTACTTAAGGCACTGGACAGTACAAAGTTCTGAGTGGAAAAAAAACATTCCCCACTAAAAGTCGGGGAATGGTGCATACTGGTTAATGATTCTTAAATTTGACCAGCTAATCTCTATTATCCACATAATCGGTACGATAGAGCAAATCTTGACCAACTTACGTCCAGTATTTAGTCGTCATGCCACTGATGAATGGTTTGTGAGCCTGATTTAGGGCATTCTTTTATGCAACCAACATCGGGCAGTTACCAGCGATCTCAACGCTGTGGGACTAACACAAAATTACTACACCCAAGCTTTACACTGGTTTCATTCCCAGGCAATTAGTGCTCAAAAATTATCCATGGGGTGGCATGAATGGTTAATCACTCACCCAAAAGTTCACTGTCTTAGAGGTCAACCAGTTTATGTAGGTGATGGTATAAAAGTCGGTAAGGAAGAAAAAAAATGCCTGCGGTGAAAAAACTAGATAATGAATCAGAAAATGTAACGAAGCCAGAATGGATATGAGGTCATTACTTTGGAGTCATTACCATACTTTTAAAAGCAGGTTGTTGTTTGAAAGTAGTTCCTGTGACTTTGGGATTGCCAGATGGTATCAAGGTAGCTGAGGATGATCAAACTACAATAGTAGAGCGAATGTCTGTTTTGTGCGTAGAACTGCTCCATGCTGGTAGCTATATCATTCTGGATGCTGAGTTTGCTTCTCAAAATTTGATTGAAGAGTTGAGAAAGCATAAGCTACATTTAATTACAAGAGTACGAATCAATGCAGTAGGTAAACATCCTTTACCACCACCACCGCTCAAATGCAGTCGTGGCAGACCTCGCATCTGGGGTGAATCAGTCAAACTACGCAGCTTGTTTGCTCACAAAAGCTCCTTGAGTACAGAAACTCTAGTACTTTACGGTAAGATGGTAACACTCAGATATCGGTGCATAGATTGGCATTGGGATTGTCCTGCTCAAAGGGTACGCTTTGTACTAGCTGTATGGCCGGAGGGCAAACAAATAATTCTGCTATCAACTGATCTGACTCTATCCGCAGCAGAAATTTTAACGGCTGATAGTTGGCGTTTTCAGATTGAAGTCACTTTCCGCAACTTGATTCAACTATTATCTGGTTTTAGCTATCGGTTTTGGATCAAAGCTCTGCTCCCAACTCAGGGGTGGCCGAAAGACTACTTAATTCTCAATCGATATCCGAACAAACAGCAGCAACAATTTCACAGAAAAGTCGAAGCTATGGAACGGTTTGTACTGAGCAACGCTATAGCTCTAGCTATTTTACAACTGCTTAGTTTAGAGATGCCCATGATGATCTCGAAGGACTTGCCTCGTTGGTTTCGTACCCTACCCTCCAATGGTTATCCAAGTGAACAGATAGTTCTACTGACACTCGCCGAGCAAAGAAAGCAGATTTTAGCCAAAAGTAGGTCAGGGCTACTTTTGACAAAATTCTTAAATACTCGAACGCTATTCACCAGACAATCAAATCTGGAGCATTTTTTCACATGAAACCAACTGTTTTATGAATACAAAAACTTTTTACTGTCCAGTAAGGCAGAAAATACAGATTAAAATGTAACGACCTTGGCGTGAATTTGGTACTATCTATTGCAATAGACAGGCATTTTAGGACTTATGTGGATGATGATCTGAATCAGGGGAAATGTTTTTCCCGCTATTCCCTATTCTCTGTTTCCTGCTATAAATAGACATCTCCAAGAATCAAAAATAAAATCAATTATCGCACAAAAATTATCAATTATTTTCCCCTACTCCCTACTCTCTCTTTTCTGGAGATATCTAATGAAAATTGCTATAATATTTTGCTCCTCCTTAGTTATTTCTTTATTCACAAATTATGAGCAAAACAACAGATAAAAAGTTTACTCCTCCTGTGATGAATTTACCTTTGGTAGATTCGCCATTTTTTGAACAAATTTTTAGCCAGTTAACTTTAGACAAAGATACAAAAAAACTTGTCAAACAATTTGCCGAACAAGGATATGTAATCATAGACGACTTAGGTATAGAAAATATTGCAGAAACTACAGACAGAATAGTTAAAGACTTAACTCCCATATATGGAGAAAAAGGCAAAGTAGAATCAGCTTGGATTCATCACGATCGAATTCAGGATGCTTGGACATTCAATCAAGATGTAAAAAAAATTGCCACTTCTTCCAAAATTATTAACCTATTAAAAATACTTTATCAGCGAGAACCAATCCCATTTCAAACCTTAAATTTTAAGTTTGGTACTCAACAATCTACTCATAGTGACAGTATACATTTTAGTTCAATGCCAGCTAGGTTTATGTGTGGAGTTTGGGTAGCTCTTGAAGATGTAGACGCAAATAACGGTCCGCTACATTATTATCCTGGCAGTCATAAATTACCAATATTTGATTTAAATGACTTAGGAATTACAGGTAGTTATCAAAATAAACCTTATGATGTTTATCCCATATATGAAGAGTTTTTACAGTCATTAATTGAACATAATGGTTTAAAAAAAGTAGAACTTTATGTCAAGAAAGGGCAAGCTTTAATTTGGGCTGCAAATTTACTACATGGGGGTAGTCCAGTTTTAGATAAAAACCGCACCAGATATAGTCAAGTAACACATTATTATTTCTCTGATTGTATGTATTATATTCCTTTACTTTCAGATCCATTTTTACATAGAATTCATCTTAAAGAAGTGAGAAATATTATGACAGGAAAAGTAGTCGATCATATTTATAATGGTGAGAAAATTGAAGTTAATCCCGAACAGTATGAAGTAGAAAGATTAAAATATCAACTGTTACAATTTCAGGAGGAATTAGAAAAATTAAGACCTATGGCAATGCAATTTCAGGATGAACTGACTATATTAAAACCTCAACTTCAAACAGTTGAGTCAGAACTAGAAAAGTTACGTATTCAGTTATATGATTATCAAACAAAATTTCAATTATCAGAAGCTCAAAATCAGTCAATTGAGACAGAATTAAAAAGACTAAGAACTCAGTTATATCAATCTGAATTATAGTAAATTCAGCTATAAGCTATAAGCTATCAGTTATCAGTTATCAATAGGACTTATACCGTTTCACGGAAGTCAAAAGTCAAAAGTTAAAAGTTAAAAGTTAAAAGTTAAAAGTTAAAAGTAATATTTTTAGGACTCAAAACTTTGACACTACAGTAATTTCAGGAAATTATTTCACATCTAAAGGAGCTAAACTTATTTGTAACATTCTTTTTTCACGCTTGGTATTACACATAACCACCAATTATGGTAGGGGTTAACGACCGTTAACCCCTACAAATGGTTTATAATATCATGTTCGGTAGCATCGGAGCGTGTATAAAATTAGGCATTGGTGAATGCGTAATGCTTTTGTCTCAAATATCTATGAAAAAACTATAATTGTACCGTTCATAAATATTTAATGGCATTACCTAATCACCAACCCCTAAAATTAAGGTAATAATAGGAGAAAACCTTCTGCCTCCAGCATAGCTGCCTTCTGCCTTCCTTCCATCAAAGTCTAATTATTCAACCGGACATGATATAACTTCATCTTTTGGGTAAGTCTTGGTATATAGCAGTTGAAGCAAAGGTTAGGATAGATCAAAAACTTAAAACTCAGACAACGTAATACTTTTCCTTCTTTCTTCTGCTATATATTATGTTCCCAATGCGGGACTTGCCCCCTATAGGTATACCTCACCCATGATGGAATATATCGAATCTGCTGTAAATAATATTGTCTGGTCAAAAAACTCAGTTTTATGATTCAAATAAATCAACTTTAGGATCATAAAACTGGGTTAAATAAATCTCCTAAATTCGCACAAAACTACCGTTAATATGGGAGCGATCGCTCGGTTCTAAATAACCTAAATTCTTCATCTTCAGTATAATTTTCTCCTTACTTTCAGTAACTGTTTCTAAGTCAGTTAGACATTCAACTTCAGGATGAGGAGGTGCTTCATAAGGTGAATCAATACCAGTAAATTCTTTAATTCCTCCAGCTCTGGCAAGTTGATAAAGTCCTTTTTTGTCTCGTGCTTCGCAAACTTCTAAAGGTGCATTAACATATACTTCCATAAAATTGCCAATTCTTTTTCTAACCTCAGCTCGAACTTGATTATAAGGAGAAATAGCAGACACTAAAACAATCACACCATTACGAGTTAAAAGATGAGCTAAAAAACCAATTCTGCGGATATTTTCATCTCGGTCAACTTTACTAAAACCCAAACTTTTACCAATATCTTGACGAACTATAGTACTATCAAGAACTTCTACCGTATAACCAAGCGATCGCAACTCTTCTGCCACAGCTAGACTCAGAGTAGTTTTACCAGCACAGCTTAAACCAGTAAACCACACTGTTACAGCAGTTTGATTAATTTTTTCCATTCACAACATCCTATAAAAAACAAAGTTTAAATCCCGAATAAAAATAGGAATTTTAGGAATTTAAAGTTTCATCATTTTCTTGACTTAAGATATCTACTATGATAACATAATTGTTTAACTTGCTATAAGTCAAATATAGCGTAAAGTATAACAGCCCAATCAGTTATAACTATAATTGAAACAGTAAAAACTATTTTAAATTCCTCATAGCATTGCCAATTAAATCTCCACAACTTAACTCATATAAATGGAAAATATTAGACATCTTCGTAGTTGGTTACGCATATCTCGTCAACCTCAGTATCGTTGGTTTTGGTTTGTAGCTGCAGCACTAATCTATGTAAGTATTCTCCTGTTTCCAATAGCAGGAATAGAAAAAGAAGCAAAAGGAGCTTTAGCAGTATTTGGGGTAACAGCTTTCCTGTGGGCAACAAATACCTTACCAGTAGCAGTCACAGGCTTAATGGTCTTATTTTTAATTCCCCTCAGTGGTAGTATGTCTGCCACAGAAACTTATGCCTATTTCGGCAACAAAGCAGTATTTTTTGTATTAGGAGCATTTATTTTAGCTAGTCCTATTCAACGCTCAGGACTGAGTACCCGTCTAGCATTAACAGTAGTTTCCCGTTTTGGCAATACCCAGAATACTTTAATTGCCTCTATTTTAATTCTTTCAGCCGTAATGTCTTTTGTGATTAGTTCCTACGCTGTTACGGCAATGTTATTTCCAGTAGTGATAGAAGTTATACAAGCAGCAGGAGCTAGACCCGGTGGACGTTTTGGACTAGCAGCATTCTTAGCTTTAGGGTGGGGTTGTGGTATTGGTGGTATCGCAACTTTACTTGGAGGTGCCAGAGCACCACTAGCATTAGGAGTTCTTCGCAGCACCACTAACGGAGAATACGATGTCAGTTTTGTGGAATGGTTTATTTGGTCTATTCCTTTAGTCGTATTACTGTTAACAGTAGCTTATTTTATCTTACTCCAAATAGGAAAAGGTACAGTTGTGTCTTTACCAAATGCCCTAAAATTTCTCAAAATTAGGTCAAAAAGTCTGGGAGGAATTTCACCAAGAGAAATTGGTACATTAGTATTAGTGGCAGGGATAGTTTTATTGTGGATTTTTCGAGGAACAGCTTGGGGACTAGATACAATAGCTTTCTTTGGGGTGATGTGTAGCTTCATTTTTGGGTTGGCAAGTTGGCAAGAAGTAGAAGAAGATGTTAACTGGGGTATTTTTTTAATGTATGGTAGTGCTATTGCTCTAAGTGCAGTGTTACGAGATACAGGGGCAGCACAAGCATTAGCAGAAATTTTATTGGGATCGTGGATTAATTCTGGTTTCATTTGTTTTGTGGCAATGGTTTTGATTATTACTATTTTGACAGAAGGAATGAGTAATGCTGCTGCTGTGGCAGTTTTGATGCCAGTTGGACTTGCTTTAGCAGCTAAATATGGCATAGACCCTAGAGCAATGACATTGGGTATTACTCTGCCATCAGGTCTGGCTTTTCTGTTGCCAGTAAGTACCCCGGTAATGGCCATTATCATTGGTAGTGGTTATGTGTCGCCTGCTGAAGCTTTTAAGCGTGGCTTATTGCTAAAATTAGTGGGGACTTTGATATTCTTGGCAATGGCGAAATTTTATTGGCCTTTATTTGGGCTAGGGGTGTAAGATATGAATATTTGGTTGGTGGTTGCAAATCCCTATGCTTACGATAAAGCAATGTGGAAAGGAATCTCAGAAGCTCAACAAAATCAAGCTAAATTGAGAGTTGTGTTTTTTATTAATAATAACTCTATTAATGATGTTATTGGTGAACTGGGTCAGACTGGTTGGTTAGGGTCTAATCCTTTGCATAAACTTCAAGACTCTATGTTAGAGGGTTATCGCGCTCTAGCTAGTGATGTTTTGAAGCGGGTAAAGCGTAAAGCTAAAGAAAAAGAAGTAGAATTAGATATTCAAGAAGTAATAGAAAGACCTAGTTTAGAAGAATATCTGTTTGAGCTTGTAGAGCAAGATGCAATAAAAATTATTGTTGCTGGTCCTCAGTTACTTACTACTAGAGTTGCAAATTTACCAAGTATAGCAGAGTATATTGAGGAAGATTAAAAATAATGTAATTAATTCCTATAGTATTTTATTTATTTGTTCAATGAAGCTCTAAAAATATGTATCTCATCAAGTTAAAAATTGGTGTAGGTCATTTCAGTTATCAGTTAGCCTCCTAACGGAGGAACTGCGTTAACAGTACCTCTGCAATAAGGAGGCTTGAAATATGGAATATTATCTTTTTTTATCCCCTTAAAAGGGGAGGCTTGGGACTAAAAATTTTCGGTCAATAATATTATATTTGCATAATCAGTTATATCAGAAGAAAGAAGGAAGAAGGAAAAATCTGGTGTTGTTTTAGTTTTAAGTTTTTGAGATGTCTGCGCCCTTTACTTCAACTGCTATATCAAAAAACATAGCTTCTTGCTGATAAAAAATCTCCCTCCGGATTTTCTATTACTTACTATTTTAGATAAACTTATTTATCTGAATCAAGCGACAAAATATATATTTTCCTATTTTTTTTCCTGATTCCTCGCATACACACAATCTTGACAACAGAAGTGAATCTGATGGTACAAGTTAAACATAAATTTCAAAGTTTTGAAGAATATTTATCATACAGTAAAAATTCAGAAAAACTCTGTGAATTATTTAATTGTGAATTAATTTAAATGCCTCCAGAATCACGTTTAAATGTTGAAATTGCTACTTTCTTGTTGCTGAGATTTGCCTTACTTTTAGGTCATCGTCGAGTACGGAGTCAAGGATTAGAATTAGAGGTTAGAGGAGAGCCGAAAAACCGCTATCCCGATTTGACTATCATCGGAGAAGAACATATTCAAAAATTATTAAAGCAGAATAATTCGCCTTTCTATGTATCCTCCTTTGTTAGTTGTTGAAGTCGTTAATCCTGGAGAGATACAAAGAGAAAGAAACTATATTGCGAAGAGAATTCAATATCAAGATTGTGGTATTCCTGAATATTGGATTGTTGACCCTGAAACTAAAACTATTTTAATATTAAAATTAATCGGCACAAGTTATACAGAAGTAGGTAGTTTTTCTGGTAATGATTTAGTATTATCTCCTGGATTTAGAAGGCTTAATTTGAAAGTTTCTACAGTTTTTGATGGTTGAAGAAGGAAGGATTCATTAATTGATAATGGATAATTACCTCTGGTTAAAACCAAGAGAAGAAAACATTTTCCTTATAGCGGTTTTCACTCATGTTGACTACAGTAAAAATTATAGATATACCTAAAGTTTAATAAGCTACAGAAATAGTTGTATTCTATGTTAATGAAAACCGCTATAAGCGTCAATCATCTTCTTTTCAAGGAGAGGTAATGATTAATTATTAATTATTAATTAGGGCTTGCTGATTAAATATAAAAGTCTTTACAGATAAAAGTTTTAGCCTTTTTAAGTATCAAAAAGTGCGAGGTTTTAGGTGGTAATGGTTCAATTAGGAGCGGATTTTGCTCAAGAGTTGGGCAGAAAAATTAAGGGACTATTCTTCCTACTATCTCCTCTATAATTCCCCGTTCCTCCTGTCTCCTGTCTCCTGTCTCCTGTCTCCTACCCCTACTAAAAGACTTTTTCAGCAAACCCTAATAATTAATAACTAATTATTAATTAGGGCTTGCTGATTAAATCTAAAAGCATTGACATATAAAGACTAAAGAATTTTTGGAGTCGAATTGCAGTGCAAATTTTTCACCTCTTTATGCTCATGCATGGAGCGTATTTTAGGCGCATAGTTGGGCAGAAAAATCATTCTTACAAAACGCCCGCTCCTACCTCCTATAAATTCCAATTTCTCCTGTCTCCTGTCTCCTGTCTCCTGTCTCCTACCCCTACCACTCATACTTTTTCAGCAAACCCTAATTATTAATTATTAAGCACCCATCCCCGAATATTGCTTTAACCCCTTTCGCCACAACCAACGATTTAATCCCAAAAATATCGCACCCCAAGCAAACATCATCAATAACCCGCGTCCAATATCCACAGGCAACCCTACTAAAATAGAAGCAGGAAAATAAATTATATAAGGAAACGGAGTCCATAATGCTATTTGATATACTGATTCTGGAAACACTTCTAATGGAGCAGTTATTCCCGATAAAAACATATTAGGTAAAAACCAAAGCTGCTCAAGCGCGCTAGCTCTTTCTATCCAAAAGGCAAACAAAGCCATTGTATATTGAATTAAAAATCGTAATGCAAATGCCATTACTGCTACAATTAAAAATAACAAAAAATCACCCAAACTTGGCAACCAAAATATCCGGGGATATAGAATCAACAATAATAATATTAAACCTAAAATAAAAGGTCCTCTAGCAAGCCTTTCTCCAATATGACCAAAGAAATGATGCCAAACAGGATCTATCGGTTGTAATAATTTAGGAGATAATTTCCCCTGAACTACTTCTTTTTCAAAATCCCAAATCACCCAAACAGGTGTGATTGCACGGGCAATAAATACAGCTAAGAAATAATGAGAAAACTGTGATTTATCTAATGCAAATTCTCCTGCTACTGAAGCTTTTATCCAGACTCCCATCATAATAAAAGGCAAAGAAGATGACAATACCCATAAGAATAGTTCAGCTCTATATTCTAACATATAGGCGTAGTAAGTAGATAGAAAAACTTTAGCAATTTTGATAATTTTTTTCATTGTTTTTAATTATTTACTATTAATTTAAACAGGAGCTTTGATTAAGTGTATTTCAAGAAAAATAATATTATCAAAAGGCGGTAGATGAGTAAGGTAAAATAATAACTTAAAAACCAAAAAAGTAACTGCTGAGTGCTATATAATAAACAAGTCCAAGCAAATGCTACTTGATTTTTATGATGTTGGCACTGAGTAATATGACCACAACCAGAATCCCCAAACATAAAAGATAAATTATCGTCAGAATCAACCTGAAAAACTAATCTCATTCTTTCACCACAAATCGGACAATTAGGATATTCTATTCCCTGAATCCAGAAAGGCCAGCCGGATAATTTATCTCCTTCAATTGGGAAACTATCCTCTTCAGTTAAGAAATTATCTTCATATAATTCATCATCTAATTCTATACCAAATTATGCTGCTTCAGCATAGTTAGGATAATCTTCTAGTTGTTGCCAATCGACGATTAATTTAGGAGGAAAAACTTTTTGATTTTCAGGAATTTTTACATCTTGTGCTTCTGTTTCTGGCTGAAAAATTCTAATTAAATGAATGTCGGAAAATGGTTCCCATCCTTCATTATCGCAATCACAAAGTAGTTCTTCATTAGTGCAATAAAACATCTGTAAAATACCACTGCCAAATTCATTTTTTAATGCTTCTGGTAAGGTATTAAGGTTTAGCTGAAGAAAGAATTGTAGAGGATTTTGGCAATGAGGACATTTCGGCCATTGTTCATCTTTTGGTAAACCTTGGTTTACCAGCAAATTTAGAAGCAGTTAAAGCACCATCTCCATCGATAGTTATTGGTTTCCAAGCTTCACGTTTATAGGGTTGAATTTCTAGCGGAATATTAGTCATAATATTTATTTGTAGAAAAAATTAAATAAACTATTTGGAGGATAGTAATTAGGGCTTGCTGATTAAATATCAAAGCACTGACAGATATGGGTTTCAGCTTTTTTTTGTCTAAAAAAGTGCGCCTGTTTCGGTCTAAACAGCTGCATAAAGCTAGTATTTTGGGATGATTATGGCAGAAAAATCTTGGGACAATTTTTACGACTACCTCCTCTATAATTTCCATTTCTCCTGTCTCCTGTCTCCTACCCCTACCAAAATACTTTCCATACGCAAACCCTAATTAATAAGTAACAGGACTTACGCAGAATCACCTTGAAAGCACCATACGTAAGAGTTGGGCAGAAAAATCCCAAATTGACAATTCTTACTTCTACCTCCTCTTAATTCCCATTTCTCCTGTCTCCTGTCTCCTGTCTCCTCCTACTAAAAGACTTTTTCAGAAAACCCTAATTAATTTAAAAAATGTAAGGATTCAGATTATTTATTACATTAGCTGATCAATTAGTAGTTTAGCGATCGCCTCACAAGCTAAACCAAGAAAATACTAATTGATATTTAGTAATTAATTTAAAAAATTGAAACCTTTCAAACTTTTGACTTTTGACTTTTGACTTAAATTAAACTTTTCCTGCACGAAAAACTCTACCAATGACCTCCTCAATAGGTGGGTCAGTCACCGTTAAATCTTGCACTTCTAATTCTGCCAAAATCTGAGCTACAGTTGCCGTTAAATTTTCCCGGCGTACCAATAAATGTACTGACTGACCTTCCAGCATTTCCACCTCCCCATAATTAGATAAATGTTGCTCAAAATTATCTACATCCGTAGGCACAGGATTAAGTAATTCTATTTGTACCTCTCGATAAGGAGCAAAACGATCAAGCAAACCATCTAAACTGCCATCATAAATTAACTGACCTTGATATATCAATAACACGCGCTTACATAAAGCCGTAATATCAGCCATATAATGACTCGTCAATAACACAGTTGCCTGATAACGTTGATTATATTCTTGCAAAAACTCCCGCACTGCCACTTGTGCATTTATATCTAAACCTAAAGTTGGTTCATCCAAAAACAAAACTTTCGGTTGATGTAATAACGCCGCCATCAACTCTGCCTTCATCCGCTCCCCCAAAGATAATTTTCTGACTGGTTGCTTCAACTTTCCCTCCAGGGACAACATCTCTGTTAATTCCATCAACCGTCTGTAATATTCTTTGTCAGAAAGACCATAAACAGCAGCATTAATTTTTAGAGAGTCTAACACTGGTAAATCCCAGATTAACTGTTGTTTTTGCCCCATGACTAAGGTAATTTGCTCTAAAAATTTTCTCTTGCGTTCAAAGGGGACATAATCTCCGACTTTAACTATACCGTTAGACGGATGAATTAAACCTGTGAGCATTTTCAGAGTAGTAGTTTTGCCAGCACCGTTGGGTCCGAGAAATCCCACTACTTCCCCCGGGTCTATTTCAAATGTAATATCTTCAACTGCCTTAACATATTGGTAGGTGCGACGTATAAAATGAATTAATGTTCCCTTAATTCCTGGTTCTTTGATGGCTACTGGGTAGATTTTGCTCAGATTTTTAGCGAGTATAATAGACATAACTTTTGAATATTAATTTGAGTTACAGGCAACATTGGCCATAAATAGAACAGCAAGAAATTTAGCATATTTTAGGAGGCATACTAAGTTATGGTACTTATTCCAGATTTTTCAGACTCTTCTCCTCGTTTATTGGGAACAAACGGTGATGATAATGAGATTCTCACAGTAGAGCAAGCTACTTCTTTTCCTGGGGGAGTATTAGCTCTCAGTGGTGATGATATCATTACTGGTTCATCTGCCAACGACTTAATTTTTGGTGGTGAAGGGAAAGATGAGTTATTTGGAGAGGGTGGTAATGATATTTTGTATGGCAACAAGGACACAGATTTTCTCAACGGTGGCCTTGGTGATGACATATTATATGGAGGTAAAGGTACCGATCTATTAAATGGTGGAGATGGTAATGATACTCTGATTGGTGATGCTGGTGTTGATATTTATAAAGGTGGTTTGGGAAGTGATGTATATGTTTTCAGAACAGAGTTAGCAGGAATAACACAAGATTTAAGTAATGTTATTTCTTTACTTCCAGGAATTCCCAGTAGTGTTGAATTGCCTAATGCAATTATTACTGATTTTAACTCTTCTGAAGATATTATTGGATTAACAGGAGGGATGACAAAATCTGATTTGATATTTGAAGATTTTAATAGTTTTGAGGAGTTTGGGATTAATACAAATTTGATTTTACCATTTGTCAGTGATGAACTTGAACTGTTAACCAAAGCAGATATTTCAGTACAGGATTTAGATCCAAATAATGATGGTGTTTTAGAGGGTACTGCGATTAAAATGAGTGGTACAAATCAGCTTTTAGGATATGTGTTGAACACAACTTCGACAGAAATAGCAGCGTTGCCAGAGTCACAGTTTATTAGTGTTAATTTTTAACAAAAAATAGCGAGAAGTCCCGCGTTCTAGTGCAAGGGAACGTCGTATAGGAAAGCGACCATGTTATAATATAAGAACACAGGGGGAGGACATCACCTCTGTATAAACTGCAACTCCTTTGCGGGTTGAAGAATCCCGCGTTGTCGCTCAAGCACGGGCGTCGGGAGCATGTCAAGGAAGACGCACATAGTTTTCTAGGTTGACAGCAGCATTAAAGTCTCTGTCAGCCTTAAACACCCACAGAAACGGCCACTAAGCTATCTAAAATTAACTGACCAAAAACTTGTTCCATTTCTGTTGCTATACGTCCATACTCTCCTTCATAGGGTGTCATTTCTCCCCGATGCTTAATTAAGGACTGTAGAACTGTTACTGCGTGTTTCTTAAACTGTGTCGCTCGCCAAAACAAAGCAGCAGTTTCCATATCCCAGGCACTATTTTTCTGGGTACTGCTTTCTAAGATATTAATCAGACTTTTAACATTATCAGTCCTTTCTCCGATTAGCTCAGGGTAATTATAAGCATGATAATCTTCAACATGATGGCAAATCATTAACTGTACTGGGTAAAACAGTGATTCTGCCTGATGCCGAAGACTGTCTACCAGTAAGGGAGAAGCAAAAAGACTCTGACCCAATTGTGAAGCAGAAAGACCCGAATCGCGCATCAACCCATAAAGGTTATTAGCTTCGTCAATGATATTAATGTCTCTAAGATTGTCTGGAGTTACATATCGATCGTTAGACCCGTAGCGAACAATATAATTAGCTTCAGCAGCATACATTTCCAGAAAAGCAAAGCCAGATCCACCAGCACCCATTGGTACACTGGCAACAAACATATAGTGCCCCTGGTAACTACCTGTGTAGATAACTATGCCCCAACTGTCGGTATGTAATTGAGCTGAAGGAAAATAACGGTTGACTAGACGTTGAGCGCGCTGAGGATTGGAGCAAACAATACCTGCTGCTGGGAGAGGTTTCTTGATAATTACGTTTTCGGATATGGTGAATTTCATGGGAGTACATTAACTTTTCAGGTCGCGGAGCAAAGCAAAGAGCTTCTACGTTAGCAAATGGTCCAGGACTTACGCACTGACATATAGATTTAGGGTTTTGTGCGTTACGCTATCGCTAACACACCCTACCAATAGCGTTCATGCGTAAGTCCTATGGTCATTCGCTCCTACTGTGGTCTACCAAAATGAAAACCGCTGTTAGCGATCATCCGGACATGATCTAATATAATCAGGACTTACGCAAAGGCACTATTTATAGGGTAAATTAACTATTGGACAATAGTTTTGAACAGTATATATAGCGTATCTGCGTAAGTCCTAATAAGATAATTGTAGATGGATAAATATTGCGAGATTTACCCACCCTATTACTTAGGAATATAACTTAGCTACAGAAACAGTAAGCTCTCCGTTATTGTCATCAGGATAAGTATCAACAAAAAAGACATACAAAGTAGTGGTCTCCAAAACCTCTAACGTTAGTGTTTCGTGATACCCATTCAAAGTAGACCAGGTTTGCCCAACCGGAATATTCGTCTTTTTATTCTTGACTTTTCCACCAAAAATCCAAAGTAAAACAAATGGTTCACCAGAGGGACAAATATTAGAACCGTAACCAAATGTACCACTTTTAATCCGTGCAACATAAATACCTGGTTCAAGGGTTTTAGAGACGGCCGTTTCTTGCAGTCCCTTGATTTGTGCATCATTTAGTGAATAGCAATTGTTATGACTATGGACAACAAGATGCTGAATCTCACAGTCACCAGGAGTAATATTGCTTGCTGCGATCGCTGTTTCTTCTTCACTTTCTGATACTTGAGATATTACATCTGTATCAATAGCTGTTTCGCCAGGAAGAACTGTTCCTACTGCCTCAATATCATCAGTTCGAGTCAAAACAGGTATTCGCAGTGGGTCAGAACAAACAATCCTTAGCCACTGCAAATTATCAGTGACATAACCAATCTCTGCTAAATAATCAACATAACTAAGAGAACCAACATTGATAGGTATTTTCTGTTTCTGGATAGACTCCTCACAATCGTATTGTTGTATCTTTTGAGCTTTTTGTGAGTCTATATCAACATCTGTAACATCATAAATCCGCAATTGGTATTGCTTTCCACCTTGTTGTTTTGCTGCATCTTTAGCAGCTTGAGAAACTACTAAATGAACACAAGCACTCTGATTATCATTAGGTACTATAGTAATCCAACTGGATTTCAATGCTTCCTCTGGAATAGTTACTGTGGTGGGAGTTGTGTCTAATTGTGTACTTTTTACTTCATCACTGTCTACAGTAAAGTTAGGTACAGGTATCCAGATACGATTAGAACGAGCCAATTTTAACCACTCACCATCATCAGTGACATAGCCTATTTCTGCTTGATATTCGCGTTCTTTTACAAAAACAGGTGCTTGCATTTGCTGAGTAGATTCCTCACAATCGTAGGCTTGTACATTGTATGCTGGCTGTGTATCCAAGTCAATACCTGTAACATCATAAATTCGCAACTGGTATTGTTCTCCCCCCTGTTCTTTGATTGCATTTTTCGCAGTTTGAGGAACTTCCCAAACCACCATCATATTCTCTTCATTCTCAGGAGTAATAGTAATTTTACAGGGAGGTAATACCCATTTTACTGGTGTTTTACCTAATAATTCTGGTTCTTTTGTTACATCTATATTTTCATCTACAGGATATTCTGATATCCGAACTCGGTTAGAACGAGCCAATGGTAGCCACTGACCATCATCAGTAGCATAACCTATTTCTGCTTGATATTCGCAATCATCTAGTAAATTTCCTACTTGCCACTGCTGATTTGACTCTTCGGAATCATAATACTTGGTACTGTGAGCTGGTTGTGAGTCCAGATCGATATTTGTGACATCATAAACCCGCAGTTGATATTGCTGACCTCCATATAATTTAGCTGCATCTTTGTCTGCTTGTGGAACTGACCAAGTTACTGATGCACTTTTATTATGATGAGATGTCAGGTTTATTTCACTATTTAGTTCCCGTTTTCGATTTGCCCATGCTGCTAATAATCCTGCGACTCCTAATCCTCCTAATATTTGACCTATTCCGATACCATCTGTTGGAGTTGTTTGATTTCCATCAGCGGGAGTTGTTGCTTTATCTGTAGTATCTACCCCTACTTCTGGTATTGATATTCCCGTACTGTCACCTCCATCCATTGGAGCAACAGTTTCTGGTGTTGATATCCTGATTTTCTCAGAACGAGCTAACTTTAACCACTGACCATCATCAGTTACATAACCTATTTCTGTCTGGTAGTCATGCTCTGGTACTAAAGAATCTATTTGCTTGTCTGTAGTTGATTCTGAGCAATCATACTGCTGCACAGTTGGAGCAGGTTGTGAATCTAGGTCTATATCTGTGACATCATAAACCCGCAGTTGATATTCTTGACCTCCATGGGATTTAGCTGCATCTTTGTCTGCTTGTGGAACTGACCAAGTTGCTAATCCACTTTGATTTGGCTGTGCTGTGAGATTAATTTCACTATTTTTGGAGTGATTTGCCCATGCTGCTAATAACCCTGCTAATCCTAATCCTCCTGCTATTGGTGCTATTGGTATGCCATCTGTTGGAGTTGTTTGATTTCCATCAGCGGGAGTTGTTGCTTTATCTGTAGTATCTACCCCTACTTTTGGTGTTGATATCTCTTTATTTTCATTTCCATCAACTGGAGTGGCAGTTTCTATATCTTTTTTTGCTGAATCACCTCCACGCCCTCTCTGTAGTCCCCAAATTAAGGCTCCTAGTAAAGGAATTCCTAACAGAAAAAGGAGCCACCAGGGGAATCCTTCTGTTTCTGTTTCCTGGCTGATATCATTTGGTAATAGTGCACTATCTGATTGAGCGGGACTAGATGAATCTACTGCCTCTGAAGAGTTTGCTTCATTGACTGTGGAAGTATTTGGACTGGGTGCTGTTACTACTGCCCCCGGAGCTGCTGAGTCTACCTCTGGTGAGTTTGCTGCTGTCTCAGTTTGAGTATCTGAATTGTTTGTCGTTACCACTCCAGGAGAAATAGCAGCATCTGTTTCCCCTGAGTCCACCTCTGGTGAGTTTGCTGCTGTCTCAGTTTGAGTATCTGAATTGTTTGTCGTTGCTGCTCCAGGAGAAATAGTAGATTCTGTTTCCCCTTCTTGAGCTAATGCTGCCACAACTTCTTGACCAATTTTAGAAGTAACTAAACCCATAAATGCTAGAACTTCTGGAGGAGCAGCATCTTTGTTATAAATATAGTTACGGGGTTGAGAATATGGGTAACGAGGATCGTCTGGTAGGGTTTTGTGCATCTGAATGACCCGAACATTTCCCTTATTCATGACTTGGTCGGCGATCGCATAACTAATTCCATCTTTACCAAGTTCTTTTATGACTGCTGCTGTATCATCCTGAGATATCTGAGTAGTGTTACTTCCTGTCTGAAATGGACTTTTTTTAAACACTTCATAACTTTTAAGAGCTTCTCTGGTATCACTAAACTCTGGGCGATCAAGAAAGCGAATTGGGATTTGAGACCCACCTATTTCTGACCAGTTTGTGATTTCTCCCCGGAGTATTTTGGCAAATTGCTCAAATGAGAGATTTTCTGAAAATGGATTTTCAGGACTAACTATCACAGCAATTTTGCCACGCTCAATAGGAACTTCAACTAATCCTTGCTCTTTTTCCTGAGCAGTTAATGGACGTCCTATTGCGGCTATATCTGTTTCTCCTTTTCGGAGTGCTTCTAATACTTCACTGGTATCACCTGCTGCTAGTTCAACTTGAGCGTCTGGAAATTTTTCTTCGTAACGCTGTTTGAGTGATCGATTAATGACTGTCATACTATTAGAGCCATGTAATCTGATTTTTGTACCACTTGGCAGGGATTCAGGTAATGAGTAGACAGTATTTGAGTTGACGGATTGAGCTAGGATAATATTAGATATATTAGTAGCTGCTAAGGGCTTGGGAGTAGCAGTTAAGGTTAGCAATACTACTGATATTTGAAATAATTTTTTGCTAGATGAAGACATTTTTATCTGGCTTTTAGGTTGACAAAATATGGTTAAATTAACCTTTAGTAATTAGCCTTCAACTTGAATATAATTTACCTATCAGCTATTAGTTTTTTACTAATAAGTTTACAGTTAATTTTTTTTCCAACTGAAGGCTAAGTTCCTTATGAATGATTTTTGTAATTACATCCTCAGTTAGCTTTTGACTGAGATTTTTTTCAATCTAAATACATATATTTTGATCAATATAGTATTGATTATTTATATGTAAAGTTAAAATAAAGCAATAGTGCTTTTTGAAATTTATGACTCTTGGTTCAGAAAAAATAATTCACATTTTAACTATAGAAATTGTCAATTCTCCTTGATTATCATCAATATAACTATCGAAGAAAAAAGCACAAAGGTTTGTTGTTTGCACTACTTCTAAAGTTAATGTATCGTCATCACCATTCAAAGTTGACCAAGTAGCTTCAACCTCCAAGTTAGTTTTTTTATTAATGAACTTGCCACCATAAATCCACAACATAACCATGGGTTCACCAACATTATTTTCATCGTTGCGGTATCCAAACAAACCACTACGGATTCTAATTACATATATCCCTGGTTCTAATTTTGTCGAAACTGCTGTTTCTTCCTGTATCTGTCGCATAGCTTCAGCGTCAAGGACATAACAGTTTTTTTTGCTGTCAATCTTCAGATCCGTAACTGTACAACCTTCCATATTTTTTTCTATTTCCTACTAAAATTTTTTCGTCTTCTCAACTAAGGCCACTGCTAGTATAAATTTTCTAAAATATGTATAAATACAAGTGTCCAAAAATTCATAACAGACAAAATGGCTACTTTAGTCGAAGAATTACTTTGCGATCGGACTCAATAGTTAGTTTACACCTATTTGTAGCTTTAATGGTGTTGTTGTCCTATCAATTTTTTTTGATCCAAATTTAGTTCTGATAGTATTAAGTTAATATTAATTGATACTTATTCAATACATTGAAAATACATTAAAAATTTTCAAAAAAACTGTTAGTATTTTTCTGATTTGACTATGATTTTACCTCAATAAATCCTGTCATATTTGCCAAAATTGATTAGCTATAAATATTTCATAATTCTAGTTTATATAGAATATCAAATACAGAATAATATATAAACCACTAACTACACACCTATAAATTATTGATTTTTTTTTACTAATTGATATGATTTTATATCTATTCAATAGACCTCTGGTGATAATTAATCTCAAACCCTTGTTATACCTGGGCAAACACTTAGTTTGCACCAAATGTCTAAGATCAAATATTTAGTTTAGGTATAAAGTAAACTAGAATTTTTTTACTTTGATCCCTTTCTCCGATCAATTTATTTATAATTGATGTTTAAAATTATGAATTTATAGATTGGCAAAAATATTTTGGCGTGGCACTGACCATGACAATAAGTAGAGATACTATGTGAGACTAGATTCGGCGATCGCTCATCAGTATACTTAATTATTTTATCGGAGTAATAGCAATTTGAGATAAGGCTGTGAAATTCATTAATTTATCCGTCTTTAATCTACATTAAGCTACAGTCAATTATTCTTGCAATCTTATTCTGTGCAGTTTCACATTAAATTGATATTACACATAGAAGTCCATCTACTTAATTGTCTAGACAATTGAAGAAGGAGACAGGAGACAGGAGACAGGAGACAGGAGGAAAATTACATGGGGATTCGCTCCCCCAAGTAATTTTGAACACCGTGTAGACGGTGGGGTATTAAACCCACAAAGAAAATGATCAAAATATTAAGTAATGTTGTCATCTTTGAATTTTTGCGTTAAGTTATATTACATAAGCTTGAAATAACACGAGGTTAATGGTCATGGAAAATCAAGATAAAAAAGTAGGCTTCACCGACTTTGCAGAAACTTGGAATGGTCGCCTAGCAATGTTAGGCTTTGTCATTGGTATTGCCACTGAATACTTCACAGGTCAAGGTA
>NZ_RCBY01000239.1 GCF_003838195.1 Okeania hirsuta | reverse complement strand
CCAAGTATTTATAGAGCGTTTCCCTGGAGTAGAACGAGTAATTATGGATGGCACAAAACGACCAGTGCAGCGACCAACTCACCCAGAAAAACAAAAACTGAATTATTCGGGAAAAAAAAACGTCACACTCGCAAACATCTAGCAGCAGTAGACCAAAACAAGCGAGTGCTAATATTAACTCAGGCTCGAGAAGGGAAGTTACATGATCAAAAGTTCCATGACCAGCAAAAGGTTATTGGTAATATACCTTTAGAAATTCCAATTGAAGTAGATAGTGGTTTTCAAGGTCTGCACTCGCCAGTATGAAAATATCCGCATCCCCCATAAAAAACCAAAAGCAGGAGAACTAACTGAACAGCAAAAGTTAGAAAACAGAAATTTGAGTCAATCAAGGGTAATATGTGAAAACGCTTTCGCCGGTGTTAAACGTTATGGTGCAGTTAGCCAGATTGATCGTAATCACAAGAGTAATTTTGATGACAAATTAATGTTCACAGCAACTGGATGGCTGGAACTTATAAAGAGGTTGACATAAAAGGTATAGCAATGTGCGCTGGCATATTTACAAATTACAAGAACTGTCCAATAGCTAAAAGTCTTGTATTATCGGTCTTTTATTCCCCCAGATGAGCTGTTGCCAGATGAGCTGTTGCCTGCGCACAGCGCTATATAGTATGCTGGTGAAGAATAACTACAGGAATAACATGCATAGGACTGCTCTAAATGACTAGACGTTATGGCTTGCGAGACGATCAATGGGAACGCATTCAAAATTTATTACCAGGGCGTGAAGGGACTGTAGGGAGGACAGCAACAGACAACCGTCTGTTTGTGGAAGCTGTCTTATATAGGTATAGAACCGGAATTCCTTGGACAGACTTGCCAGAAAGATTTGGGGATTTTCGCGTTGTCCATACTCGTTTTAGTCGTTGGAGCTGTTCAGGGGTATGGGTGCATAGTATTTCAAGCTAAGGCTGAGGATGCAGATCACGAATATGCCATGATCGATGCCACTATTGTTCGTGCTCATACTCGTAGTGCCGGAGCAAAAAACAGTAGTCCACAACAGGAAGATATTAGAGTTGTTGGGAAATAAAAATTTCAAATGCTCAAAAGCTTACTGTATAAGGCTTTCAGGATTTTAAACTTAAAAATAGCTATAAACTTTGACTGATAAGGGTTTTAGCCATTTTTTGTGCTTAATTCCCAACAACTCTATTGGCCGTAGTCAGGGGGGATTAAGCACGAAAATACATGGAGTAGTAGATGCTCTGGGTAAATCCCACTAATTTTTTTTAACTCCAGCTCAAGGGTCTGACTTGGATGGGGCAGATGTTCTATTACCAATGGTAGAAGTGGAAGCGGGAGCGCGGGGACAAAGCTGATGATGCTCAGGAGCGGGTGCCAATCGCCTTTGACTAACAGAGGAATAGAAGTAGTGATTCCTCCCAAAAAAAACCGCCCGTGAACTCCGTAATTACGATGAAATATTGTACAAAGCACGTCTATGAATAGAAAATTTTTTGGCCAAACTCAAACAGTATGGAGTGTTGGCGGAGCAAGTGCGGCAGCTATATCGCTACTAGATACGATCAACGTTCAGTTAACTTTCTAGGAGGAATTCCTACAGGCAGCCTCAGTCATTTTATTGGCGTAGCGATCGCCATCGACCTAGAACATACAAGACCCCTACTTGTCAATTTTTTAATTGATGACACGCCCTAGGATAAAATCTATCTGCTATGACTAATTGACTGCTATACTATTTACACTGATAGCTTCTTACACTGATAGCTTCCTGGTACAACAATCTCATCTTCAGCAATTTGCTAAATTAAAGCAGAAGTAGTATTTCCCAAATCATCGGTATCATAAGTACCATGATGGAAAGCTTGCCAGATATAACTTCAGGCAATTTCTCCATTGGGAGGGATGTTTTCAAAGGAGACTTAGATTTGCCGAGAATCAGCATCTGAAGCATTAGGCATAGCAAAACCAAGGACAGATATAATACTAATAATTGAACTGACCAAGGTTTTGATTTTCATAAAACACTCCTTCAAATAATTGTTTAATCTGTGAACTCCTAAAGATAACAAAGACCTAATTCAATTTAAATAAGGTTCTAACTTATCTATTAACTGTTGTTTTGTCATAGCTCCTTCATCGGAGAGTAATAATTCTTGATTCCGAAATAGTCTAAAGGCAGGGACTCCTTCCACCTGATATTGCTTCACAATTTTAGACTTAGGATCGACTTCCATTTTCACTACTTTGAGGCGATCGCTATATTCAGTGGCCACTTTTTCCATTAAAGGGGACATTAGCCTACATGGGCCACACCAAGTAGCCCAAAAATAAGCTAATACAAGCTTTTCTGACTTGAGGATTTCAGTTTCAAACTGAGAATCATTAATGACAATAACGTTACTACTCACGTTTTTTCCTTTCCATAATTTGCTGACATTTTCTCACAAATGTTGTGGCTATTTATTTTATCAGAATTTGAGTAGGTCAAACTAAATATTTAAGATAACTGAAGCTAGTAAATTTCCCAAACCATCGCTTTCCCTATATCAATCCTTATTTTTAACTTATGTCTTTGTTTCTTTGACTAATGACTGTTTACTATCTGCAATAAAACTTTACATCCTAGATTCCGCACAAAGTCCTAACCTGAACCCTGGCTCTGATAGACTTTAACACTGGGAGAGCTAAATAAAAAAGTTTTCCTCAGCAGTTGGGAGGATAAAAATTCGTGGATAACGTAATTGGTTTAGAAATTATCGAAGTAGTAGAGCAAGCAGCGATCGCCTCTGCTCGTTGGATGGGAAAAGGTGAGAAAAATACTGCAGACCAAGTAGCTGTAGAAGCTATGCGGAAACGCATGAACCAAATTCATATGCGGGGCCGCATCGTGATTGGAGAAGGGGAGCGAGATGAAGCGCCCATGCTCTACATTGGGGAACAAGTAGGAATTTGTACTCAACCTAATGCCAGTGAGGTCTGTGACATAGAACAGCTAGTCGAGATTGACATAGCAGTTGACCCTTGCGAAGGAACAAACCTAGTTGCCTATGGTCAAAATGGTTCTATGGCAGTATTAGCTATTTCTGAAAAAGGTGGTCTATTAGCAGCACCAGATGTTTATATGAAAAAATTAGCAGCACCAGCAGTAGCTAAAAATCATGTAGATATAAACAAATCTGCTACTGAAAACCTCAAGATTATTTCAGACTGCATGGAACGTGCTGTTGACGAATTGGTCGTTGTAGTCATGGATCGCCCCCGTCATAAAGACCTAATTAATGAAATTCGTCAAGCAGGTGCCAGAGTTCGTCTAATTAGTGATGGTGACGTTTCTGCAGCAATTTCCTGTGCATTTTCTGGAACAAATATCCATGCTTTAATGGGTATTGGTGCAGCGCCAGAGGGAGTAATTTCTGCAGCAGCTATGCGTGCTTTAGGAGGCCATTTCCAAGGACAACTGATTTATGACCCAGCTATTGTCAAAACTGGTTTGATTGGAGAAAGCAAAGAAGATAACATGAAGCGACTCAAGGATATGGGTGTTGAAGATCCAGACAAAGTTTACAACGCTGAAGAGTTAGCTTCTGGAGAAACAGTGTTATTTGCAGCTTGTGGTATTACTCCTGGCACTCTGATGGAAGGAGTACGTTTCTTCCATAATGGTGCTCGTACCCAAAGTTTAGTTATTTCTTCTCAGTCAAAAACTGCTCGGTTCGTAGATACTGTGCATATGTTTGGAGAATCAAAAACACTGGAACTGAGATAGAAATTGATAAGCATTCAGCTATTAGTAGTTAACATTCAGCTTTTTAATTAATCAAGCTAGTTGATGTATTTTATCGTACAGTTTATGGCTAATGTCTGATGGCTGAATGCTTAGATAAATAGTATTAGGTAAATGGGGCATTACAAAATATCTCTGTTGAAAAATGACCTTTGAAAAATTACTGCTAAACAGTCAAAATTCATGGCTCATATCAATCAGGATAACCAGGGAATTATTAAAGTTTTGGGGGTAGGTTTTAAATTAAATATTTAGGCGGAAAAGAACTAACCATATATTAAACCTCCCTCAGTTTTTTCACAATTCTAATGATCTTCTGAAACAATATAAATTTTTTAGGCCATTTATCTGTAAAAATGCGCTTAATAATTGTTTTTCAGACCTTATTACACTGAATATTAAGTGCAAGTTTATGAATAAATGGTATTAGACCTCATTTTTTAATTTAATTAAAAATCACAACAAATTAACAAAAGAAAAATTACATGAATATCGCAGTTGTAGGACTTAGCCACAAAACAGCACCGGTTGAAGTTCGAGAAAAATTAAGTATTCCAGAAACACAAATAGAAAATGCCATTACTCAATTATGTGGTGGAACTTATACTCAAGAAGTTGGCATTCTTAGTACCTGTAATCGTTTAGAAATTTATGTAGTTACTAATGAAATGCAGCCTGGTATTCGAGAAGTAACTCAGTTTCTTTCTGACTCTAGTAAAATACCTTTAAATTTACTTCGTCCACACCTATTTATGTTGCTCCATGAAGATTCTATTATGCACTTAATGCGAGTTGCTGCTGGATTAGATAGTCTGGTATTAGGTGAAGGACAAATTTTAGCTCAGGTGAAACAAACTCATAAACTCGGACAACAATATAAAGGTATTGGGCGTATTCTTAATCGTTTATTTAAGCAAGCTGTAACTGCTGGAAAAAGGGTTCGGACAGAAACAAGTATTGGTACTGGTGCTGTTTCTATTAGTTCTGCAGCGGTGGAATTAGCTCAAATGAAATTAGAGGATTTATCTAATTACCGAGTGGCTATTGTTGGTGCTGGTAAAATGTCAAAATTATTGGTGCAACATTTATTAGCTAAAGGTGCAAGCAATATATCAATTATTAATCGTTCTATCGGACGCGCTCAGGATTTAGCAAATAGTTTTAAAGATGCAAATATAAATGTTGATTCTATGTCAGAAATGAGTCAGGTTATTAGTAATTCTGATTTGGTATTTACTAGCACTGGGGCAACTGAACCAATTTTAGATAAGGCTAAATTAGAAGGAATTTTAGCTCCTAATCAATCTTTAATGTTGGTGGATATTTCCGTGCCTCGTAATATTGCTACTGATGTGAGTGAATTGGCAAATGTTCGTTGTTTTAATGTGGATGATTTGAAAGCTGTTGTTGCTCAAAATCAAGAAAGTCGTCGGCAGATGGCGATGGAGGCTGAGGTTTTATTGGAGGAAGAGGTAGAAGCTTTTGATGTTTGGTGGAGAAGTTTAGAGACGGTTCCTACTATTAATTCTTTACGACAAAAAATAGAGACTATTCGGGAGCAGGAATTAGAAAAAGCTTTATCTCGTTTAGGTTCAGAATTTGCGGAAAAACATCAAGAGGTAATTGAGGCTTTGACTAGGGGTATTGTGAATAAGATTTTGCATGACCCAATGGTGCAGTTACGGGCACAACAGGATATTGAAGCAAGGCGTCATGCGATGCAGACTTTACAACTTTTGTTTAATTTAGAACAAGAAATTAGTTCTGGGAAAGTTGTTTAGTTAGTGACTGAGTTTGTTAAGTAGGGTGTGCGTGGCGTACCCTATATTTTGCCTGTTCTTTACATTGAATAAAAAATCATGCGTAAGTCCTGATAACTCCCATTTTACTTATCTTATGATCTTTTTCTTTAACAGTAAGTAACATGACAAGTATAATTTACACATTCTGATTCTTATAAAGAAGTTTATGCCATATTTAAAAGCCAAGCATTTAACTGAAGCTGAGAAAAAGCGGGATGAGAAGGTAGCAAAGTCTACTCGTAATTTAGTCTTGATCAATGACAAAATTAAATTTCAGTCAGAAGAAGATTTAGAAAATTATATAGAGGAAAATTTTAACCAAATTTTACCAGGCTTAGTTTTGATTAAGCGTCAGCATACTATTAATACGCAAAGATGTGATTTACTATGCTCTATTAAATCAGTTAAGCAACCTGTGATAATTGAGTTAAAAAATGAAGAGGATAGGAATTTAATCTCTCAGCTTACTCGGTATAGGAAAGCTTTACTGATAGAAAAGCCTTTTCCAGAACAAATAGATTATTCATTACCTGTGAAATTAATAGCGATCGCTCCAACTTTTCACGAGGATAATTATACAGATCAAGAAGCTTCTAAATTCGAGAATGATTTTTGTCTGTGGGAGTTTAGTATTGATATTGAGCAGGGTAAAGATATTGCTCAATTTAATCTTTCAGGAAAAACTTATGATATTCCTTATCCTATATTTGGCTTCCCAGGAAAAATTTTAAACTCTGAATCTTATAGTAAAAGTTTACCGACTTTTGCTTGGGAATTTTATTTTAGACTAGACCAAAAATACAAGAAAGATTTTCAAGGGTTACGAAATCAATTAATTGTTCAACCAAAAATTAAAGAAATGGTTAGCACGAGCTATAGAAAAGTATTGTATGGAACAGGTGAGGGAAAAAATCATAAAAAGTTAGCAGAAATTACTAATACTCCTGGAAAAGATTTATGTTTATTTCTGTGGTTACCGACATCTGTAGATACAAAGTCAGAGAAACCAGTAGCAAGATGTGGATTTGTTTTAAAAAATTCTAGTAATTCTTTATCTAATGATTCTGTTGTTGAGTGGTTAGTATCAACTAAAGAAACTTTGAATAATAAAAATACACCCGATATTAATTCAGAAGTAGCTGCTTATGGTAGAGATGGTACATTAAAGTGGAGTAGAGCGAATTTATATTTAGGTAACGTGACTTTTCGTTATACCCAAGACCCTGTTAAATTAGATGAATGGAAAAGAGTAGCTAAAACATCTAGTTCTAAAGTATTAAATCAAATTGTTAATTCATATCAAAATAATCCGACATTCTGGTTACTAATGTATGTTTTAAAAGGTGTGACACCAAAAACTATTACTGATGAAGATAGAATTTGGTGGGAGTCATATAAAACAAAAACTCCTATACATTTAGGTTGGTATATTGATTTAGCTCTAAAAACTTGGAATTATAAGATTAAGTAAAGTAGCTAATTTACTTAATCCCTTTTTTGGAAATAAATTTATGCCATATCTCAAAGCTAATATTTCATCGCAGATCTCTACAGAATAGACACCTCCGAAAAATATATAGACTTTTTGTAAAAGTAGGGAAAAGGGAAGATTTTTTGAGGAAAAAAACACGGAAAATTATTTTGTGAGTAACTTTTACAACCCTAGTTTATAGTAAATAAAGGGTAAGTTTATTTTCTGGAAATGTCTAATAAAATAATTATCTCAAAAAAAGATTGTAGATATAGTTCTCCTTATAGGGGGAGGTTTTAAACCCATTTTTTCATTTAAATCCTCCCTACAACCATACATTTAAGAAAGGTTAAGAGCAGCACGAGCCTCAAGTAGTGCATCTCTGAATTGATAGCTAGCTTCAACGATTTTTCTTCGATCCTGATTGGTTAAAGAGCTGTAAGGAGTAGCTGCTACCTGGTTAGAGGAAAAGGACCGAGGACCGAGTCAGAAGAAACGGGGAATTTAGAGGAGGTAAAAGTAAGAATTGTCCCTCAATTTTTCTGTCCTTGATTTGCCCAAAATGCTAACTTTTTGAACGTTTTAGACTAAAACAAGGGCACTTTTTGGGAATCTCATAAGCCTAAAACCTTTATCAGTCAATACTTTGATAGTTAATCAGCAAACCCTATTTACTCCTTCTTTCTTCTTCCTTCTTCCTTTTAACAACAAAATCCTCAATTCTCCATAGTTAGAGGTTGCGCTGGAATCGCAGCAATAATCGCATCAATCACCTTAGCAATAGGTAAAATATGCATACCTAAATCCGGCGTTTGTTGACCTTTCGGAATAATTGCCCTCTTAAAACCTAATTTTGCAGCTTCTCTTAACCTTAATTCCAACTGAGATACAGGTCGTACTTGGCCACCTAAACCAACCTCTCCCAGCAAAATAATCCTGGGGTCAACTACCCGATCGCGAAAACTAGCCACTACTGCAATAGCAACTCCCAGGTCTGCGGCAGGTTCTTCTACACTCAACCCACCCACTGTCGCCACATAGGTATCCAACTTTGATAAAGGAATACCTACCCGTTTTTCCAACACTGCCAAAATCTGTTGCAACCTACCACTATCAATTCCAGTAGTAGAACGTCGAGGCGCACCATGACTCGCTGGACTTACTAAAGCTTGAATCTCTACAACTATTGGGCGAGTACCTTCCATCGATACAACTGTAGAAGTTCCTGAAGAATACTCATCCCTACTTCCTAAAAATAACTCTGAGGGATTCAATATCTCTTTTAAACCATTCGCCACCATTTCAAATACTCCAATTTCGTGAGTAGCGCCGAAACGATTTTTCATAGAGCGCAACAGACGGTGGGAGGCAAAGCGATCGCCCTCAAAATACAAAACCGTATCTACTAAATGTTCTAAAACACGGGGACCTGCTAAAGCACCATCTTTAGTGACATGACCGACTATTAATAAAGTAATATTTTCCCGCTTTGCTACTTGCATTAATGCGGAAGTACATTCCCTCACCTGAGCAACTGAACCAGGAGCGGAGGTCAGCGAAGCAAAATAAATTGTCTGAATACTGTCAATTACTGCTAAATATGGTTTGAGAGATTCCAACTCTCTCAAAATTACTTCTAAATCTGTTTCTGGCAATAAAAATAAATTTTCGTGAGAATCTGTAGTGGAATCTTTTATAGTTTCAGAATTGCTATTACTTTCTTGATTTTCATTTGAGGATAAATCTTCATCCATCTCAACATTTGAAACATTATCCTTATCCTCTTGCTCTACTTCATTGAGATTAACAATTAAACGTTGCGAACGTAATTTAACCTGTTGTCCAGACTCTTCCGCTGATACATACAAAACCCGACATCTACTAGACAACTGATTCGCCACCTGTAACAAAAGGGTAGATTTACCAATACCAGGTTCTCCACCAATCAAAACCAAGGAACCAGGAACAATTCCACCACCAAGCACTCGGTCTAACTCTTCAAACCCAGAAGGCATTCTGGACAAACTTTGGTCAGAAATCTGGGATAATAGAAAAGATGCCCTTGGTTGACCAGAAGACTTATCTGATTCAGATGCTTGACTGCCCCCAATATCAGTCAGTCCCAATCTTTGTAGAGCAGCAGTAGTTGATTTTTCTATCTCTTCTGTAAAAGAATTCCAAGTATTACAGCTAGGACATTTGCCCAAAAATTGGGTAGACTCATATCCACATTCTCCACAAACATACTTTATTTTCTGTTTTGGCATTTCTTAAAATAATTTAATATTCACTCGCAAATATAAAAAAGCCTAAAGTTTCACTCATCCTAAGCTAAGGAGTAATACATAATGGTAATTTCTATTGTTATTTTGATGATAGAGTTAAAAAAATTAATATAATTATAAATCTAAATGAAGGAGTGTTAGGAAAAGTGGAAAATCATAAAGAAAAAATATTGGTTGTTGATGATGAGGCAAGTATCCGTCGTATTTTAGAAACTCGGCTGTCAATGATTGGTTATGATGTTGTCACCGCTGCTGATGGAGAGGAAGCTTTAGTAACTTTTCACAATGCGGAACCCGATCTGGTAGTATTAGATGTGATGATGCCAAAATTAGATGGTTATGGTGTATGTCAGGAGTTGCGAAAAGAATCTGATATTCCCATAATTATGCTAACTGCTTTGGGAGATGTTGCAGATCGAATTACAGGTTTAGAGTTAGGTGCTGATGACTATGTTGTTAAGCCTTTTTCTCCAAAAGAATTAGAAGCAAGAATTCGTTCTGTATTACGTCGAGTTGATAAAAATGGTGCTTCTGGCATTCCTAGTTCTGGTGTTATTCAGGTCAGCACTATTAGAATTGATACGAATAAGCGTCAAGTTTACAAAGGAGATGAACGAATTAGACTTACTGGTATGGAGTTTAGTTTGTTGGAGTTGTTGGTAAGTCGTTCTGGAGAACCTTTTTCTCGGTCTGAGATTTTGCAGGAAGTTTGGGGTTATACTCCGGAGCGCCATGTAGATACGCGGGTAGTGGATGTTCATATTTCTCGACTGAGGGCTAAGTTAGAAGAAGATCCAAGTAATCCAGAATTGATTTTAACTGCGCGGGGTACTGGTTATTTATTTCAACGTATTATTGAGCCTGGTGAGGTTGGTTGAAATATAGTTACAGTCAAATCAAAGGCTAAAAAATGGGTAGTCCTAAAGATTTAAGGATATTAGTTGCTACATTCCTTTAATTATAAGAAGGTAGACTATAAAAATCATTACTTGTTTAGTACTACTAAAAAATGCTAGTTATTCAGTAACTTTAAAAATTACCTTATCGGTATCTAAATTTATATTTTTCTTTACTGGTTTAATACCAATTCCTAAAAATAATGCTATTTTTATTGAATACTTCAGTTATTAAGTAATGATAATTGTTCATTAATTTTTTTAGCAATTATTTGTATAAAGTCAAGATATCTTATTCGTAATTTACCGAATAATTAAGGTTAAAAGCCTCTCCTTTAAAGGATAAAAAAGAAAAAAAATCATGCTCCGTGTCATATCAAATCCGGTTAAATAACCTCACAATCAATAGCTTACAATTCTGATTATAA
>NZ_RCBY01000238.1 GCF_003838195.1 Okeania hirsuta | reverse complement strand
CGAAGGTATTAGTCAGATAAAAATAGCGATCGCTAAACTATAGCTATCCTCTTTTAGTTGTAAATTTTTCTGTTAAATTTCTCTAGGAATGAAAGAAATTTTACCCATATTTATTCCAGCAAAACTTTGTCATTCTCAGATTTTGCCATCGGAGAAATTCTTGGGATGAAAATCTGATTCTTTGTTTGACTGGTTATTTTGGTTTTTGGTTACTCAAGCTAACCTATGAATGCTGGAAAATAATATATCCATAAGTTGTCAAAAACTGGCAGATTATTTGTTACCTGAAATTGGAGTTGCCTTATTACCCAGAACTGCCTATGGAAAATTTGGAGATGGATATTTAAGATTATATACCCGCAAATTCTATTGAAAATATTCGCGAAGGTATTAGTCGGATAAAAAAAGCGATCGCTAAACTTCTGATTCTTTGTTTGACTGGTTATGTTGGTTTTTGGTTACTCAAACTAACCTATGAATGCTGGAAAATAATATATCCATAAGTTGTCAAAAACTGGCAGATTATTTGTTACCTGAAATTGGAGTTGCCTTATTACCCAGAACTGCCTATGGAAAATTTGGAGATGGATATTTAAGATTATATACCCGCAAATTCTATTGAAAATATTCGCGAAGGTATTAGTCGGATAAAAAAAGCGATCGCCAAACTATAACCTAATAAGGAAGAAGAAAGAAGAAAGAAAAAAGAAGGGATAAACAGGGTTTGCTGAAAAAGTATTTTTAAGAAGTAGGGGAGAAATTTTTTTGCCCTACTCTTACCTTTTATACTAACTTTTTGAGCGTTTTCGACTCTTTATACCATTTTGAAAAAAGAATGTTACGAATAGTAAGGGTGATAAAAATATTTTACAGGAGATGTCCCTTTGACCAAAAAGATGATTTACGAACTAAAAAATGGTATTGAAGCAATTCCCATGCGACTCCTGACTCCTGACTCCTGACTCCTAAAAATTCCCCCATCTATTTGTAGCAAACATTTATCAAATTGGTATTACTTCTTATTCCTTCCTTAAAAAGGGTAAAATGATAGATATAGCTATCTAAAATGAATATGAACTATAGCATAATAAGGTTTGCTTTCCTGCGGAATTGTGCGCAAACAGATAAGACCAAAACTTTTATGGTATCGATCTATAGACTTATTTACTAAATAATTAATAATTAAATGATTAAATTTTTAAATTTTTAAATAATTAAAGCCTCCCCTTTCAAGGGGTAAAAAATAATTTTTTTCCTTTTAGTCAATCCTCTTCCTAAAAGGAAGAGGTAATTATCAATTATCAATTATCAATTATCCATTAATGAACTATTCTTAACTTTCCACAATTCCTCATTTACAACAGACTCAAATTCCCACTGTTTTGCTTTCAGCGCTTCCCTCAGTCTTTCAGAGGGTCGAAATACAAATATCTCTGACTCATTCTCAACTATTTCAAAATTTGGAGAATTGTTCAATAATAATAGTCGAACGTCATCATCTAATATATAACTGAGTGAAATTAAATCTCCCCTGTTAGTATAATTAACGCCCAAGTCACTCAATAATATTGGGGAGTCGCTAGCGTTAATTTTTTTAGCAACCTCCCCATTAAAATAACTAGGGGCATTATGCCACCAAGTATCAGAAATAGCGCTGACAGTGCAGGATGTAATACTCGCTGTCAATAATATCCCTAAAACTACTCGCCAATATTTTTGACTCAAATATTTCCCTAATAAATAAGCAACTGATAAATATATTGCCGGAAAACAGGGAATTAAATAACGGGTGATGGCAGAACGTTTTCCACCTTGCACTAAATCAGGTATTACTAATATTATAAATGGTATAAAAATAGAAGTCAGAATAAATAATTTTGTGGAAAGATTACAATAACGACAAACCATATAAATTCCCCAAGCAATAATAATTAAAAATAGCAATCTCAGTAAATATGTGCCGATATTATAAAAACCAAAATCTAAGTCAATAAACATACATGAAAAACTCAAAATCCACTTTTTTAATAAAAAATCGAAGCTAACTGATACTCTTACCCAATTTGTTGCATAATAGGCTTGTTGCAGATTATTAATTACTACAATTATCCAAGGAAGATAGAGAATTATTATTCCTACTGAGGCCATGAAATAATCCAAAGGTAATGTTTGAATCAAAAGTTGAAATTTTGATAAATTAGATTGATTTTCAGGAGAAATTCTGACTACATAATTTGAGAAAAACCAATTGCTAATTACAAATATGCCATGGGAGATTAGAGTGAAACAAAAAAACAAATGAGTATATAAACCAACAGCAGAAATAACAATATATAATCCCCATTTTTTCCAACTGCGAGAATCTAGAGCTTTCAATAATAAAATACTACTAGCAATACTCAAAACAGTAACTAAACTATATTGCCTAGCAGTTTGAGCAAATAAAATTTCAACAGGTGATACAGCTAAAAATGTAGTTGCCAGTAAAGCAGTTAAATGGGAATTAAAAAGTTGCCTAGCTAGAACATATATTAATGGCAAAGATAATAAACTAATTAATGCTGGTAAACTACGAGATGCAGCGAGGGAACCACCAAATTTTTGCATCCATAAGCGAGCTATAAAATAATATAAAGGTGGATGATGGGGATTTTCAATTGTTAGAGAATTGAGAGTTCCTATTAAAGTGCTTTGTGGTTTAATTTGTTGATATTTTTGTAGTTGTTTAGCTGGAATAATTTGGTTTTGAAATGATTCTCGGTCAATATCATCTCCGCTAAAACCAGCAGCTCTTAAAGAGGTATATACTTCGTCATGCCAATAGACTTTTTTATCAAGGTAGAGAAAGCGGAATCCTATTCCTAAAGTTATGGTAATAATTAGTAAAATAACTATGGGTTGGGATAGGAAATTTTTGTTGATTTTTATAGTCATTTTTTTGATTTAATGGGGAGATATTGATAACTGATAACTAAAATGACTTGCCCCTAGTGCTATAGCTGACCAACTTCCATTGCTTCCTGTTTCGGTTTTCTTTCAAATATAAATCTTGGCTTCAAAAACACTCGCAATAATAACCATAAAGATTTTAATTCACCGGGTACTTTTAATCGCTGCCATTGTCCAGGCCGACAGAATAATAATTCTATTAATTGTCGTTTTTCAGATAAATTTACTTCCTCAAACCTTACTTTTATACAAGGAAAATTTTCACTCATTTCTATATTAGTTACATTACCTTGTAAATAAATTTCTTCTGGAACAATTTTCAACTTTAGTGGCAAATCTTCTACCAATAAACCATCAGAAATTTTCTGATTAATCTCTATCTCAGCACCCACCTCTGATATCTGTCTAGTAGTACCCCAAAGTATTTGGTTACCAATTTTTAACTTCACTACCCTTCGCAGATTAAACCATTCATATATATCTTGCTTTGGTACATCTATTAATGCTAATAATGCTACCCAAATCATCAATATATTATAAACACTCCAAAATAATCCCAAATTAAAACTTTCTATCTGTTCACCCACCTCCCAACTTGGATTTATATAATTGCCATATACATTAAATCCTAAACTTACACTATTTAGCACTAAAAATATTACCAAAGGCAAAGACAAACTTATATTAAAATAGTAGTGATCGCTTTTAATTCCTTTTGGTGTAACTTTAAATCTTTTTGAGAATGGATTTAGAAAAGTTTTAATTATTGTTATTGCTTTAGGAAAAGCCAAAATAGTATGATTCAAACCAGACAAAAGTAATGACTGGGAACGATAATTTAGCCAAGAAAATACAGTGAAACTTGCCAAATAATAAGGCAAAAAGAAATATAAGTATTCAGCAGCAGAAGCTTTAATTGGAATCACATCAAAAACAACATAAGCTATTGGCATAAACAGAAAACCAACATAACTAATGCTAGTAAACCAACTAAAAAATGTTTCTAAAAACGACAATCTTTGACCAATACTTAATCCAGGAATTGTCAAAGGATTAGAACTAATAAAAAATCCTTGTAAAGTTCCCCTTGCCCATCTTAATCTTTGAGTAGCATAAGAGGAAATATTTTCCGCAGCTAAACCAGCACTTAATTTTTCCTCTAAATAAACTGACTGATAACCTTTAGCTAATAAAATAACTCCTGTAAAACAATCTTCACAAATTGATTCTGTTACAAACCCTCCTACCGACTCTAAAGCTTTACGTCTGACTAAAAAAGAAGTTCCTGCACACAAAACTCCATTTGCACCATCTTTCATTGGTTGAATTTGTCGGTAAAATATTTCTTCTTCTGGAGTTAAGATATTTTCTAAACCTAAATTTCTAGCAATAGGGTCAATATTATAAAAAGTTTGAGGAGTTTGTAATAAGGCAAGTTGTTCATTTTGGAAAAATCCTAAAGTCCGAGTTAGAAAGTTTTTTGTAGGAATAAAGTCAGCATCAAAAATAACAATAATTTCACCATTTGTTTTGGTAATAGCGTGGTTGAGATTTCCAGCTTTTGCATCAGGATTATCATATCTAGTTATATATTCACAACCTAATTTTTCTGCTAAATGTTTCACTTCCGGTCTATTAGTATCATCCAGTAAATAAACTTTTTTATTCTCATATTCTAAAGCTTGGCATCCAATAACAGTACGCTCTAAAATAAACTCTGCTTCATCATAAGTGGGAATCAAAATATCCACAGATGGTTCAAAAGTTTTGTCTAAAATTGTCTGAGAAAAATAATCTGCTTCCTTTTTACGATTTTTAACATTGAACATCAACAACCAACCTAGAACACCACTACTTATTGTCACAATTTCTAGACCTAATAAACCCAGACTAAATATACCGTTTATAGGGTTATTTAGATTTAAAGTAGAGAGCGATCGCCAGGATAAATAACGAATAGTTAAACCCAATAAAATTCCCACTACCAAAACTCGCGACCAATTTTTCGGAGTAGGGGAAATTTTCATAATTCCTTGAGCAATTAAAAATAGTAAAATTGTCGGCAAAACTAAATATTTACTATTATCTGTTGGTACTTGTACCCACATGGGCGGATTTTCTTGAAAATAATGAATTTGAGTAAAAAATGTGTCTATTTGAGCAATTCCAGCAAACCAAGCCACTATAATAGTTGTTAATAGTGTTATTACTCCTATTACCAAGAGTGTTGCCAAACGTAATTTAACAAAAATCAGACTATTTATACGATTCCCTATAAATTTCTTGGCAATATTTAAAGTTGTCACCATAAATCACCTATTTTAACTTAAACTTAATCAAGATAATATAAAGAATATTATCTTCTTAAACTTAGTTTAATGATAATTTATCCTGAGATTTTCCTGAGAATTGGTGACTTTGTAAGCCATTAAAAAACTTCATATTCACCCTAAACTTAGGGCAGACAATATTCTTCCTAACTCAATTTCCTCTAGGCTCAAAATTAAGCCAAATTTACATGAAATGACAACCAACTATAACAATATGATTTAAGTTGTGAGATATTGGATACTTTTAGGGAACACTTAACTGGGAACAGGGAACAGAGAAAAACAAAAAAATGAATAAATATGAATATGATAACTGCTATATTCTCTACTTTTAAAGAACACCTCAATTCTCACGTCTGATTCCTGATTGCTATAATTATTCTAATAAAACTAGATAGTAATTCATTCAATACAGAATTGGGTTGTCTATTTAGTTGATTTTTAATAGACAACCCAATTACTAATTATTATCCCCAAATTTTATAACTCATCATTTAATTCCAAGCATTCTTGCCTAATTTCCCTAAATAATTCTTGCTGAAGCACTACAAAACTGTTAAAACCTACCAAAATCCATTGAATAATTGTTTCATAGTTACCAGGAGAATACCTAATCACTAAATTGATTGCTTCTAATGCTTTTTGGAAATGTTTCTGTTCTACCCCAGAATTAGAGTAAGAACCATGTATAACAATCCAAGACCATCCTCCAATATCATGTCCTTCAAAGTTGACTTTTCCATTACCACCCTTGAGATATTTACCAAAACCTATTTCTTTATTTTCGTGTCTAACAATTCTATCAGAAGAAGTAATTTTGCGATTACTGTATAACTGGATTTGATATTACTACTCCCTTTTAGGGAGAGGATTGACTAAAAGGAAAAAAATTTCTTTTTTCCTCTGGAAAGGGGAGGTTTTTAACCAAGGTATTTAATTAATAATTAATTATTTGGTAAGTCCTGATTGAATTTATAAATCAGCTCTAAACTCTGCCAAAACTTCTATCAGCTCACTTTGACAGGGCATTGGCAACAAGTTAATCAGAGAAACTTCTTGTCTACCCGCACCTAACTTAACAGGAATATTTTGCAGTATTTCCACAACTTTACCTTCAGAAGGTACTTCCTCAATCAGAATAGGATAAAACTTTTCTGCCAAAGTTAAATGTAGTTTTGCATCAGATAAATAGAGATGCCAACCAGCAATATCAATATAAACTTTATCCCCTATTTCTGCTGCTAAACTTTCAATTATTTGTGTTGTACTACCATTACTCATAACAACAATAAAACCTAATTTTTTTACCTACAGAATCACTAAAATTCTTTTATACAGAATCCTCAGTAGTAGATGAATAATCTGCCAGTGCGAAAATATAAATCCCGTGAACTAACAATAATGATACCCAAACACCTGTTACCCAGATAGCCCAAGGCCAAGTCGCTGCTGTGAGATTACGGAAAAACCACATACCAGAATTACTAGCAGCAAAAATAGCCACATGAATAGCAAAATTCATTCGGTCGTCTAACTTTCGGAATTCTGGGTCATTACGGTCAGGTTTACGAGGCCAACGAGGAGGCATAATACTTTATAAATTTATTTAATTACAGTTCAGTTTCTTTAATTATTCTAAAGGTAAGCTAGCAATTTGGAGATTATTTGCTAAAGAATATTGACTACTCCCCTGGCTCTTGCCGAGGGGATTCTAAGCAGATACTACGCAACAGGATAAATCCGTGTTGCTCCGTCTGTTCTTAGCTGAAATACACTCTCTGGGGACAATTTCCGCGGTGCCCCTACACAGTCGGCTTAGGAGGACTGAGTCAGGAGAAATGGGAATTATAGAGGAGGTAGGAGGAAGAATAGTCCCTTGATTTTTCAGCGTTGTGGTAATGATTTTTAGATTAAGTATCAACGCAAAACATCAGTTTTTCAATTTTACCTTCAGCTAATAGACATCTCCAAGAATCAAAAATCAATATCTATATCCCAAAGAAATTATCAATTCTTTACCCCTACTCCCTATGGGTGGAGTAGATGTCTAATTATCATTACATTTAAGCAACGCCGATTTTTCTGCGCAACTATGCGCCTAAAATGCTAATTTTTTGAACCTAAGCGACTTAAAAGCTGGGACTTTTTTCAACAAAAAAAATGCTAAAACCTTTATATGTCAATGCTTTTAGATTTAATCAGCAAACCCTAATTAACATTTAACCGCTGCGGGACATGGAAAGCCTAACATTCCCATAGGAAAAAACGGAGTGACTCTACCTTCTCCGGGTTTCCTAGCCATACCCAATTGACCAAGAGAAAAGAAAATGCAGAATTTTTTTGCCTCCTGATTGCAGGAGGTACCGATAACTGAAGTCCGCAGTTCCGACCTTATGAGGCTAACTGAATTGACCCAACTATTGGCGTAGCCTTTCCGGAGAAAACGGATATCTGATAATTACGCACTCGATGCATGACTTCTAACTCAATTGATAATCCCCAGACTTACCCCCACTCTTACTCAACAGACGAATCAACTCAATAGAAATAGACTTTTCCAAAGCCTTAGCCATATCGTACAAAGTCAAAGCAGCCACAGAAACTGCCGTCAAAGCTTCCATCTCCACCCCAGTTTCCGCCTTAGTTTTCACCATGGCCCGAACCTGATATCCAGGTAGTTGTGGATCGGCAATTAACTGAACATTTATTTTTTGTAATGGCAAAGGATGACACAAAGGAATCAGTTGAGCCGTTTGCTTGGCCGCCATAATTCCAGCCAACTTAGCAGTTCCCAAAACATCACCTTTTGGCGCATTACCAGCTTGAATAGTTTCAAATGTTTCTCTTGACATCCGTACTTGTCCACCAGCTTCAGCCTGACGCACAGTAGGCACTTTAGCAGATACATCAACCATTTGAGCTTCCCCCTTTTCATCCAAATGAGTTAAATTTTTTGGCGCATTACCAGCTTGAATAGTTCTTGATATCCGTACTTGTCCACCAGCTTCAGCCTGACGCACAGTAGGCACTTTAGCAGATACATCAACCATTTGAGCTTCCCCCTTTTCGTCCAAATGAGTTAAACTTTGCTCGAATTTAAAAAAATCTCTTGTCATTTTATTCAAGTGTGCTATTATTTATTATTAGTGCGGAAGAAAAGCTTTTTAATTAAGCTTGATCCAAAACTAAAGATGACGGGGGCCTGTAGCTTAGTGGATAGAGTGCGTGGCTACGGACCATGAGGTCGGGGGTTCGAATCCCTCCAGGCCCGTATTAAGAATTAATAGCATAAGTATCTTGTCCCTGACCAGAAGCAAATCTGATGGAATGGGGCAAATCTTTGTTTGACATGGTGATAAATGTAGCTAGTGCTAAACAAACAAGACAAGCATCTAGAGCAAACATACTTCTATAACTAAAACTAAATTGCTCTGCCACCAGACCAAAACAAGGACCAGCTAAAGCCAAACCTAAATCAAATCCACCAATACAAAGAGAGAAAAATTTACCTCTTTGACTAGGAAGACATCGGTCTGTGATTAAAGTAATCATCATAGGAAGAACCAAGCCACTAGAAGTCCCTCCGAGAATAGCTGCGAGTAAAATGGTGTTGCTGCTATTTGCTGTCCATAACGTTAACATACTCAACAAACTACAGGCGAGACCTCCACTGATAAAAATGCCGCGACCAAATCTATCTGAAGCTCGTCCAGTAAAACAGCGGATGATAAAACTAGCGATCGCTCTAACTGTATAAAAAAGTCCTGCATTCAGAGAAATTCCACTTTCTTGAATAAAAAGTGGTAGAAAGGTAACTGTTGTACCAAATACTAAACCCACCATCAACATCACAAAACTAGGGACTAAAACTCTACGACTCCCTAATATTTGCCAGAATTTTTGTTGCTGTAACTCATTTAAAACAGGATTTAGATCGGTTTGATTTTTTCCTACTGTAGTGTTTTGTTCCCTGACAAAAGAACCACATAATAAACTCATAACTCCCAGAGTAGAACAAAGGATAAATAAAGCCACATAACCACTCGCCTCTGCTAAAAAACCTCCTATCGCTGGGCCAATTCCCATACCTATAGGAGCTGCTAAACTCATATAACCAATTAATTCTCCCCTACGACCGGGAGGAGACAAGTCAGCGACCAAAGCACTATAACCAATAGTAACTCCAGCAATACTAATACCGTGAAAAGCACGAACTCCCATTAATAAAGGAAAAGACTTTAGTAGTAAGTAACCGAGTGGGGCGATCGCCGCTACACTTGTGCCAACTATTAGGACTAACTTCCTACTTCTTGTATCAGCTAATGGTCCTAGAAAAAATCGTGATAGTAATAGTCCCACAGCGAAGCAACCCATTACCAGGCCAATTTGTTGTTTTGTTCCTCCAATAAAATTTATGTAAAGAGGTAAGGTGGGTAGTAAGGTGGCTATACTTGACCAAAATAATAAGCCTGCAATGAACAACATCATTAGGCTGCGCTGGTTTTGAGGCTCAAGTGTTCGGAATACTTTCACAGTTAATTGACCCTGACCTAAATAACTTGTATTCCTATATTTTGTAACACATTGTTAAGATTTGCCTGTCTAAACTTTCTTAAATACCACTGTGGTTATATTTTTGTCAATTACTGGTTAAGGAGGGTGGTTAACGAAGTCAGAACTCATAACTCAGAAGTCAGAAGTTATTTTTGTCAAGGGGATTTTGAGCAACCCTCCTTGAATATTTCTGCTTTACACTATTGTTATATATTTGTCAATTATTGGTTAAGGAAGGTGGATAAAATTAGTTTGCTGTGCTAGTAAAAATTTAGGGCGATCGCTACAAAAACAACGAAATCATGGGCATTTGGAGCTTTATTTTGTTATTAAGTCATAGCTTACGTCAAATTATACTATTTTTGATAATATCACAAAATTGAGAATAAGCTCTGAAAGTATTGAAACTTGGTGGGTTTATTCAGGAATTTTTTTATTTTTTTTATCAGGGATTGATGACAAAATTTTGATTTTTTAAATTAAAAGTTGAAATATATAATTAAAACTGTTCAGATATCTATAGGAGGGAACAGGGAACAGGCAACAGTAGGAAAAATATTTCCCTGTCTAAGGTTTATTATCAGCATAAGTCGTAATACCATTTCTTTGTAACAATGCGCTTAATAATTGTTGCTCAGACTTTATTACACTGACTATTCTCATCTTTATATTAAGTGCAACTTGATGGAGAAATGGTATAACCAACCCATTCTTTTTCTTTGTTATGTATGTAAATACCTATAGAAAGTTTTTGAAGATAAGTCGGTAGACTTACAGCAAATTTCAGGAAGCGTGAGGTGCAATTCAAGACTAATCTATAATTTTTATTCATTCTTTATTCTCTCACAGGAGTGCGTATTCCCTCTCTTGGTTGATTGGATATCGGTACTTTGATATTTTTCACAGTGAAAATGCCTTCAAAGCTAGTGCAGGATGGCAGAAATAAGTGACCAGTAGGAGCAATGCCCTCTTCCTGAG
>NZ_RCBY01000237.1 GCF_003838195.1 Okeania hirsuta | reverse complement strand
AAAATTCTTCAGTCTTTCGCACAGCTGTCGATGGTGATATTGGTCTAGAATAGATTCAGTAGTAGATGTCGTAGGCCCTGGAAATCGTTCGGAAAGGGATCTGGATCATTCGGAAAAGAGGAAGGGCGGTTGGAAGAAACAGCCAGCAACGTTTGTATTTGGGTAGTTTGCAATCGAATCGCGAAAACTACATACTAAAACTAAACCATGGACTCAACCACCAAAATCAAGCTTCCGCCAACACCCTCATCTTTATTCCTGACATTAGCGCTTTACCAAATTCGTAAATAAACCGAAATGACCACGCCAAGCACATCATTGAAGAACTCTTAGAAGTACTATCGATTCAATGAAATAGGTTTGGAGCTCTCTGAAATGAAGGCGGATGCACTACTCGTCTATCGCAATGGTAAGGCTCCTACTACCGCGGAGCTACTTGCCCAAATCCAACGCATGTATGTCAACTTCACGCGCATTGAAGAAATACGATACACACCGTATCTGTAGCTGCGAAGCCTGTTGCTCAGCTACGAATCTTAGCCTAAAGTTCGTGCTCATTATGTGAGGTGGCCAACAAGACCGTTAAGGTAGAACCAAACTATTTGAAGGAGTAATTGTTGCTCACCGACTACTAAAGAATAGGGTAGAGTCTGATGAATACAGCCTCTTCTCAAAAGACTTGGAAGAGCTTGTGCTACCTGGTTACATCTGGAGGAGGTATCATGGGCACCTGTTGGAAATATCGAGGAAGAATATGACTTCGGAATGGCTAAATACTGCTACATCGGCTTAGATGCCCTGGAGGAACATATTCCTGAACCGAAAAAGGAGGATACAGTATGCCCGTCTCACCTCAAAATTCATGGAATGCGGAGGTGATTGAAGCTCCCATCGATCTGGTTTTTGATGTGCGTCAGACATGGGTTTTCGGCATGAATGGTTGACCCATGTGAAGAATGATCAACTGAACCATGGAGTCTCACAAATGGATCTCTCATCGCTGTGTCATTAAAGGAAGATAAAGCGATCCCACCATGGTGGCACATGATTTCGACTTTTGCTCCGAATAAGAAAACATTCGTAGAGACGAACCACAGAGTAAGGCGCTTCTGTTTGGTATTACATAGCATCGAAAAGGGCTTGACCCCGCTAGAGATATACCATGTATTCTAAACCTACTTCTTTAGAAGCTCTCTTCAATCTCATTGAAGAAGAAAAGTACGATAAGATCAATGATGCCAACCTGAAGCTTCTTAATGATATTGTAATGGGCTGGTGGGCAAACCGTAATCACTCTCATCGCATTGTGCTACCCAAAAGCGTACTGCAGTAGAAATATCGCCGCTTAGGCATCTATTGATTAATTTACCTTTTCTAACCCCTAAAAACAATACTATGTTTGTTTCCAATTACCTGGATCATCCTGCTACTATTTCCCTATCTGTCGAACCAGCCCAACACCAGCACTACTATAAATTATCCATAGTGATAAGTTGTCTTTGGTGAAAGAGTAGTGAGACCGCCAATTTCTTGGTCAGTCCATCGATTTCTTTCTTTACCATGCGATGATGAACAGGGGCTCAAACTAAGGTATAATCGATTACCTATTTGTTGATGCTGATGAGTTCTTACTGTAACTATCGTTTCCTATCATCTCAATTCAGACTGGGCAAAGCGCTATTGGTAGAATCCTTGGTGAATCGACTTGGAGAAAATCTATCACAGCAAGCTATTGGAAATCAAGCGGGTAGAAAGCAAACGAGCAAGAGCTCGAAAAAAAACTGACAATAACCTGTCATTTGATAGGACTTCTAAGAATTATTTTTTAGGAGAGAGACTTAATTTTGATAGCACCAGTCGGCTGGGGCTATTTTAATTTCAGCTCAAACCGACGGTTCGTACTGTATTTTTTCTTCTCCGTTGGTCCAGCCAGTACATACATTCCTCATGTTTCGAGAATTGGGAACCACTTTGCCTGGAACCCCTGTTTCATTAAGTTTTACTTTCTCCGTTTACCCTGTTCGTGACTGTCGCAATGCGAATCTTCTCCTTCACCTTCTACCTCTTCTATCCAGGAAACCAATGCTTCACCTTCCTTATTCAACACTATATCTACACGTCCGATGGGTGCCCGTCGTCGATAATAACCCTTCTGTGAAGAGCGCCAGCGTTCTGCGATAAAGCTACCTGACATGATTTTTTTATTTGCTCCGGAAAACCAAGCTACCGCAAGCAGGTCTCCTTTAGCGCAGCGCAGGGCATTCACTGGGCAACCGGCATCTCCCAATTGTCCGATGCCACTGGCTGAGGGCGGCCAGTACTATCAATTTTTCGACGATATAGATGTCGCGGATTTCTTCTGCGGAAGATCTCGTTACGACAATCGGCCATTCGAAGTCTCACAGCATCGTCTACAGCAATCGCATATCTATATCCAGTCTACTTCTTCGAAAATGCCCTTCTTGTCAAATTCTGCGGCTCTAAGTGTCATGGCACCTCCATGCCCATGCCCGTGATCGTCTTCTGCTTCTTCGCTCGCTTTGTATTTCGGCCATCGAGCCAGTGGCAACATACGATCATTGCTTTGGGAAGAAGCGTAACGAAGCCTGCTCAGCAGGGATTCCGTCTGTATGTGGATGAAGGATGGAGACCATTATCTCAGCATCTTTTGAGATGGATACCCGTACTCATAGTCATAGTCCTCCCGCGCTTTTCTGTAGCCAATGTGCTGGCCAACTTCCTGCATCTGGAAAATTGGCTAAGAAGGGAAAGTCTGCCCCAATTGACGAACCAATCCATGCCTCGAGCAATTCCTGGGAGCGGCCAGCTATCCCCTTGTAAGCGGGCCATAATTCAAGGCATCTGTTGAATCTTGAGAACTCTACCCAAGAGAGATATAGGTCTCCGTTACGGAACTGAAAAAGATGCGGTTCTCCTCCTTTCCACGGAGGGGATTTTACTACAGAGAGTCCTTCGGAGATCACAGGCCCATAGTAGAGGATGGCTCCGATTAAGAGTAGTAGTTTTGCATAGTCCAGGAATTTAGTCAAGTTAAAGGCGAGAGGATCTCTGTCTCTTTGTCGGAAACAAAGACCCTCCAGCGCTTATTGCAATGCAACAATTACGTATGCGCAAGACAGGTTTAAGTTTATGCCCATCCTTTGCGTGTTCCGCCTGCGCCACATAATCCAGTTGCAAACTAGGACATTTACCTTCCGTTTCACTACCGCTACCCTCGCAGGCATAGGCATACGTAGGCTGCATATAAGCAGCTCTTTCCGTGAGCACCTGCTTCATGATGACCTTCTCCATCGTGATCATGGTCATGGCGTCATGGTCGTGATCGTGATCCGCGCATCGTGGTCATCGCTGCCGCCTCGTGAGTATGTCGCCATACCATGATCATGGCTATGCTGTCCCTCCGCAGGAGAAAACAAAGAGGCCAAGCTAAACAGTATGGCCGCTTACACCGATTATTTAAAGATTCATTTCTAAATTTTTACTGTTATGGAAAGAAAGTGGGAGAGAGTTTTATTCCTCCTCGCTAGTTGATAATTTTGTCTAAGGTTTCCTGCACGAATCCGATCGCGGCATTTTTCTCCAAATAGGGGTTCAGATACCCTCCTCGTACTGAGCCATTGGCTCCCGTAATGTCAAATGCCAGGGGCAATGTTATGTACAGCACCCGTCTTCAATACCACAAACTTGATAGCATTGATCAAAGATCGGTACCGCATCAAATTGCTTCCTCTGTACTCCACATCTTCGGCTTCTCCCATTCCGTTTGGTATGAGCGAGCATGCACTCCCATTGTTTTCCCAATGCAAGCGCGGCTCACTTCTAAAAGCTGTCTATCAATCTGCTGTAGTTGGTCAGGAAGGTCTAGTTGCTTCAGCAGTGGCGTTGCGTCTGTCTCAACCAGTGCGTCCTTATGGGTAAGTAGCGAGGGCAATTCTCCCAAGCGGATTTGAAAGCGAGGAGTAGTAGCCGCAAATTGAATGCTGGTGCTTCGCACCTTTCACACCCACGAGGTGATTCACATACTCTTTGATTATTAGCGATTCCGCAGCATCGATGGTGAAATTACCATTTATTGACTACTTTTCTCCCGCTTCTAACCCAGCTTTACTGATAACTGTTCCTACACCGATCGCCTAACTTCATTCCCGATACCTCTTAAATATGTAATGGTGGTTCTCACGGTACTTCTACATAATCACCTCCAATCGAGGCCCCGTCCCGTAGTACCTGCTTGTTTTAACTGAATCAACAAATTCGAGGCGAGTATCGGTCGCACTCGAGCCCCGCCTAGTTGCCCATTGACACTCGCGCACTGCTCCTCTCGCTCAGAAAGCGGCTGAATTGGTGACTTCTCCCCTCACTGTCGCCGTGCGAGTTGGAGCGTTGATCATCGGATCGATGAAATGATTCGGGTTCTGAGTTTTGACCGGGTAGACTGGAGGCTGAAGCTACCTGATCGCCTAGTTGGATATGCGCAAGATCTCTTCATAGGCGTCGAATTCAGCCAAAGATTTGCAGACTTGATATATCGAACAGGATGCTTCCGATTGACATGGTCGCCCAACAGCAAATGCCGGTTCTTCACGGTTCCACCCTACTTCTCGCCCTTAAAACAAAGGTTTCCTGTATCCACCACTGCCTCAATTTGCTCTATGGTCTCCATTGGGATTTTCCAATACTGTAGTTTTTTTCTGGAGGCCGCCAACAAGTCTGGATAACCTCCTGGATTTCAAGCTTCTAGCAATTCACGCTAGCAGCCACGAGATCTGGTGAATAGACCGGCTCGCTAATTTTTGCCTGCTTTAACTTGTTCGCCGGTAAAGGTGACGAAAAGTTGTTCGATTCTACCTGAATATGTGCCACCTGACTTGCGACTAGCGCGCTCATCCGCCTTAGCTTACAGACAAAGTCAGTTTTTTCGAGACACTGCCAGCGTTCCTAGAATTGTGGTCTCGATCTGAGCCCAGTTTGACAGCTTGGAGGTCATTTCTAATACGGCGGATGTTGGATGAACTACGTCCGGGTATCAGATCCATTTCGCAGATGGGGCAGATACCTGGCTGTCTGACGGATTTGCGGGTGCATAGAGCAAGTCAAGTTTCTCCCTCTTGTGATTCATGATGATGGTCCTCTGAACCATGGAGTAGTGCTCCAGCGTTGCGGCCAAACAGGAGATAACCTAGTCCCAATCGATTACAAGGCTCTATGGAGAAGTGATTTCTTTACTATTTTTCATGTCTAGAAATTAAGGTAACGCTCAATGCTCGCTTAGCAGATGACTTTGACAATGGCTTTCAAATTTGGCGAGATCGTACTGGATGAGCTGCTTGCTCCTAGCTTGTAGTAATTCATCCAAACGACTACCCGAGTTTGAATAGGTAGCTTGGGTAAAGCGGGAAGCAGTTTCGTAGTTTCAATTTCTGTTGATAAGGGGCAGCCTTAGGCGGCTTCCTCATGCGCCGTTACGGCTTGGCCAATCCATTGAGGAAATCCTGATTACGCTTCCTTTTCGTATTTCAATGCTTCTATCTTTAATTTTTCCTCTCGCTCTTTGGCTTCGTACTTTTTACGGTAAAGCGGAAGCTAACCTTTGCACTTACTTGCAGGATATCACGACCATTTTGGTGGATCAGCGCCGTACGTTGATTAAGTAGATGTAATCTGCTCCCACGCAAAGCTAGGCTTCCCTTCTAACTTGTTGACAGCAAGGCTTGTATGGGATACGCTTGTTTTTGTGTTAGGCAATGAGCCTGGGGTGCTGTTGTCATGATGGTAGCTCGTAATGACATCTGGGCGACCTCGAGTGCTGCAAATTCAAGTTATCAGGTGTGTTGATGGGATCGGAGAGCGATCGCTCAATAAATGGTTGATCGTCGCTAATGGTTGTTTCTCTTTTTTTCAAATCCTTACTTCCTGCTCTAGTCTTGCAATTGAGTTCAACTCTCAATACATCCGCTGCACTTCCTGATCCGCTTCAATTGGTGAGGGCCAACTCACGCAGACGGTCAGCAGGCTGCTTTTTCGCTACCATATGTTTGAGTTGGCGATTCATAAGTTGGAAATAGCGACTGAGCTTAAAGATCAGTGCCAGTCGAAGGTCCCCACCGTTCTTTCCCTACCAAAGCCCTCCGCTTGTGCGATTTGGGCTTTACTGTCTAAAGTTCCAAACCAATGGAAGATTTGGTGACACTAAATCGGGCCTGCTGTGCGCCTAATTTCTAGTCTCCCCTGGGCAACGAAAGCACCATACCTATCTCTGGCTAGGCAGCTGACTAACGTGGCGCTGTCCTCATAGCCAGATAGTGCTTTAGTGCTTCCAGGAGGATTTTCTCCGCTCAATAGTTCACTTAACTCCTCAATGGATTGGCAGGGAAGTGGTAATCAATACAGCAAGCAAGACAACACATGAGGCATAGATCAAGCCCCTGCCCTGCTCGGAAAGGGATTCCGAAGCCTGAGCGACAAGCGTTGATGATATATCTTAATATTGATCTCATTATAATTCTCTTTTTTCTTGATATCATACCTAAGCGCAATCTCCATTCATGCCATAAAGCATAAAGACAGCTAGTAAACATGGTGATGGTCTGAAAACAACATGCCTCCAAAGATGGGATGGCCATCAAAGTAGCATGACGCGATCCCCGACTGGTGGAGGTCAGATGGCAATAAGCCAGGATAGTAGTAGCGGTAGTCCTCAAGCTGGGCGAAGCTCGCAGTCCACCGGCTGCAACACACGCTTCCCGGATCTCTTTTACCGTACTCGGCTTCCGTTCTTGAAGCATCTCTCAGGAAGGGGGCACCAATACGCATCATCCCGTCGCAATTCCGAAAAAAGCCAGGAAACCTACCCATACGGCTACACTCAGATCACGGTTGGATCTGAACAGATCTCGCATATTCTTACCGAAGAGGGTAAGTAAGAACCAAGCTTGATCATACCAGCGATGAGGATAAAGCCTCCTGCAAAACAATGAATACTCCGAAAAGACCATTAGAGATATGGCAACAGATCGGAATTGTAAAAGACAGGAGTACACACCGATACTAAGGCAACCGGCACAACCAGACTCAGGCGCTTGCTGGCGCGCACTTGTGCTCATAATGCGCAAAGCGATAACTAATGCCCGCCGGACTTCCAATAAGCCTTGCTCAATTGTTCTGTGAGATGGGCTGTCCTTTACCACATCTACCCCCTGCAAAGCCGGGTCTCGGTCAAATAATACGTATCCAATTAGAAGCATCTTCGCTTTGATGGCTTGGGCCTTGCTGGTACTGGATGTCCACCAAATCATTTAATGGAATTTGTCCGCGGATTGGGTAGATGAAGATGTTCTTAAGTGTTCGGGTTCATCACGCAATTCCCGAGGATAGGAATCCGTACATTATAGCGCTCCCACCTCCCACGGTAGAGGTCATGTTCATCCCTCCGATAGCGTTTGAATGTATCGCTGCACTTCTGCAATGCTAAGGCCATGTCGCTGATGGCTGGGATCTATATCCAGTAGGAGATAGGGTTTGCCCACGAGCGATCGCGAATACTGCGGCAGCCTTGACACCTTCCATTTGTTGCAACTCTCTTTGCTCTAAACCAAAGGCTTCGATAGCTCGAGATCGGAAGCCCTGCACTTAATACCCATAGCGCTCTCATCCCCGTCTGAAGCATCACGAGTCTCGTCTCGATCGGCTGCAATTTGGGGCCGAAGTCACTCCGGGAATTGCCGACTAACTTTGACAATCTCCTCCCAATGTCGTCCGGGCTGCGGAATATGATCTTCATTGGCGGAAGTAACGCCAGTTGGGTCAGGATGAGTTCATCATTCTCATCTCCAGTAAGTTCCTTCGGCATCGACTTGAATCGGAGACGATGTCCGTTAATCATCTGTTTTATATTCGATTTATATGAATGACATTCTCGTAATGACATCGGAGCGGATCTAGGGCACTTTCGACTCGCCCTGCATTTCCCACACTGTTTCATTGGGAATGCAGTACAGCCATATCCAGCAACTGGAGATTCTTAGGTTTTCTTGCATTACCTGAATGTGCATAGGGTAGCATTAACAGGAAGACTTCATCGAGGCAGGCATGAATTCTTCACGGTTGTCTGAAAGACCAAAAACCTGATGATCATGGCTCCCACCACAGAAGAAAGAGCAGTTTGAACCGCAGCAAAAAACGCAGAATACTTGCATAGAATAAAGAACAAGTAGAAGAACCGATGTATCCCCGATCACTCAAAATGCCACAAATAGAAAATTGGTCAGCTGCTTTGGGCAACGCAAGAGGCATCCAAATCAGCGCAAGGAGATAACTCACAAATCCTGCATACAGAGGTTCTTGATCCATTTAAAGGCAGTCTCAAATCGTGGGTAGCAAATTGAATAATGGCTCAGCAGTCCTAGTGCTCCGATGGCCACGATGCATCCACCTAGGAATACTTTAGAAGGTAGATCACAAATCCCCTAAACCACAATGCACCATCCAGTAAATACCGGACGAAACCCCCTTTTTCTCAAAGAATATAGGCTTCTGCTAAAGCTGGGATGACGGTAATAGCATCAGGATCTAGGCGATTAAGCAAAGGGTTTGGTGAAAGCTAAAGGGCGAAGAGTTTGCCCTCAGGGCTTCCATGGTAAAGACCGGTATTAAGCTGATGACGTGTGGCTACAGCTGTAATAATGACCCGGCCACTTCTAAAGTTGCCTCATAACACTTGAATGAGTCGTTCACCGATGGCGCATTGTCTATCGTGTTTTATGCTTTCCGCTAACACGATTCCCATGTCCACCATGTTCCAATAGCGGGCAATGCGGAAAGGGCTACGATTTGGCATCTACCCCGAAGTACTTCATGGCAATAAAGCACATCAAGACGGCAACGGGCAACACACTAGATACTAAAATAGAGGAGCGAAGATTGAGCAGCATTAAAATAACCACAATCACCGTGATCAGCACCTCTAACTGCAAGGCCTCTTGTAAAGTACCTACTGTTTCCTTGATCAACTGAGTGCTGTGATAGCGTCCCATCGGCCAGTACTTTGCTGGGGAGACCCGGTTCAAGGTCCTGAATTTTGCTTTTTACGTTCTCAATTACTTCTAGAGGATTGGCTCCATATCGGGCCACTACCACGCCACCGACAGCTTCGGCTCCACTTTTATCTAGAACTCCTCTCCGTGTAGCTGGACCAATGTTGACCTTTGCGATATCCTTGATTCGGATTGGAACGTTGTTGACAGCGCGAATGACACTTTCTTCGATATCATTAATACTTTCAATATAGCCTAGACCACGTACAAAATACTCCACCTGATTAATCTCCATAGTCTGCGCGCCCACGTCCAAATTGCTGTTGCTAACGCTGGCCATGACTTGATCAAGTGTGATATCGTAGGTCCGCATGGCTTCCGGATCGACGTCAATCTGATATTCTTTTACAAATCCTCCAATGGAGGCTACTTCCGATACACCCTCGGCAGAAGCCAACCCAAACCGAACATAGAAATCTTGAATGCTGCGTAGTTCGTGGAGACTCCACCCACCCGTGGCCTGCCCCTCTGCATCTCGCCCTTCTAGCGTGTACCAAAATATCTGCCCTAAGGCGGTGGCATCGGGCCTAAGGTCGGTTGTACACCCGCTGGAAGTGTATTAGGGGGAAGAGAATTGAGCTTTTCCAAGATCCGACTCCGACTCCAATAAAAGTCAATCTCATCATCGAAGATGATATTACACACTTGAAAAGCCAAACATAGAGTTGCTCCGGATACTCTTTACACCCGGAATGCCAAGTAAGGCTGTAGTTAGGGGATAGGAGATTTGATCTTCCACATCTTGTGGGGATCGCCCCATCCATTGGGTAAATACGATTTGCTGATTTTCCCCGATATCGGGAATCGCATCTACGGCTACTGGTGCCCTTGCAATCCCTCTAGGCCAAAATCGAAAGGAGCAGTCATTAAGCCCCACAGACTAAAGGCGATCAGGAGCATCCATGCCACCAGCTTATTTTCTAGAAAAAATCGAATGTATCTAGCTAGCATTGTCAATTATTCAGTTCTATGACAGAGATATAGAAGCTGTATGAGCGAACCCCAACAGCAAAAGCCACAATAGTGTACTTAAGAACTATTGTGCTAGAAACTGAATGTATTAACTAGCAAAGGAAGATCTGCAATTCGCTGGGACGGTCGCAGATCAATAGGGAGGTTTGTAGTTGAGATAATGAATGGTCTGCTGGTCAAGCTGAGGGACTTCCAACTGCAGGGCAACGAACAAGGTAGCCACCAATGCTGACGAAACATGAATATCTTCCGACAGGGTAGGAGTGACTTGTTCCTCCTCATTCTTCACGATCTCGGTTTCATCGTCGCAACAGCCTTTGTCGCTTGGGCTATCTTCCTCGACCATCATGTAGCCATGTATAGGGCAAGGCTTCTTTACTTTCTTATTATGACAAGCTTTTGCCTTGACAAATAAGGCCACACTCTTCAGCTCATTTTGGCAGAAGTGCTTATTTACTACAACACCAGTAGTACTGATGAAGAGTAGTAAAGCAAGGCTAATATGTGCGATTTGTCTAAACAAGCTACATCTTTAAATTCCACGCAAAGATAAAAATAATAACGCTAGTATAGGTCTAAAGTTGCATGGAAGCTGGTTTCTGGTTTTTTGGGGTTAGGCTCAATAGGCCTACTTTTCGACTCTAAATAAGGAGAAAGATTGGCTGCTTCCCTCGGAAGTTTGTAATTGCAAAATCAGCTTCTTCTGCCTGTATTTACTGATATCAATCAACCTTTTAAACGGCCCCTCTAAAAGTACCCGACCGGATGCATCCAATAAT
>NZ_RCBY01000236.1 GCF_003838195.1 Okeania hirsuta | reverse complement strand
CTGGTTCCGCGTTAAATTAATGGGGTGACAAATGATGAGATAAACTCGCCCCCGCACCAATAATAACTGAGCAAATTAACTGTTTCGGTCTAGTAGTAAGATTTAAAGGTAGTAGCTCGTCTAAACTAAAATTGTGAGTAAAACCCAACGCTAAAATCCCCCCCAACCCCCCTTTCCAAGGGGGGAGAGGTCTATATTTTCTAAAATTTAACCACATTTTCAAGCTAGGCGAGCTAGTAGAATGAGGTAAAATTTGGTTTTAATTTTCAGGGAAAAGCTAATCTTTATATTACTAAAGAATAAAAGAATGAACGGACAGTTAGAAAAATATATTGTTTTAATTAACAGTGCTAGTGATAAATCTCTCAAAGCAGATATTATTGGTACTAGATTTGCTTTTTATCAAGAAGAAAATTACACTTATTTGCTGACTTGCGCTCATGTTGTTGAGGATGTGGGTGGTGAGGAAAATGTATTGGTAAATAATATTTCCGCAGAAGTTGTGGCAATAGGAGATACTCAGGGTTTTGATTTGGCAGTTTTGCGAGTCAAAGAACTTTTGTCTGTTCTTCCTTTAGGATTAATGATTTTACTTGGAGAGCTAGAAATAAGTTTAAAAATTTCAATTCCTGGTTATTTTCTTTGGTTTGCGACAAAAACTCGATATGGTTGACTTTTGAGAGAAAAGTTTAAAGCTGTGCTGAAGTTGAGAGATATCTGGTGATGATTTGGAGTACCGTCAGTTATGGGAATAATTTCAGCATTGATATATTCGTGTCGTTGTTGTGAGTTAATTTCAAAGTTTAAATATTCTGTGGGGGTATAGTTTTTTTGTTGTTGAATTTGCATAGTTTTCAGTTTTTAGCGATCGCTTGAATCATTTTATTGATAGTTCTGCATAGTAATGTTAGATAGGAACAACCAATGCTTACAGCGGTTTTCATTTCGGTAGACCACAGTAGGGGCGAATGGCCATTTGCTAGCGCAAAGCTGCCCCTAACGCCCTTACAAGATTTTGGTAGTGATGTGAGGTCATCAATCTGAAAAGTGCTGTAAAGTACGGACATCCTGTCCACGAGTACGGGAGCAAGATGCTCCCACTGTCGTGCTTCCTAACAAAAATAATTACAATGCAGCACTATTCCTATTTTTTATTGTTTAAGATTTTCAGAACTTAGGCAAAACCAATATATCTAGGGCGAACGGCCGTTTGCTTGCACATACTTCGTAACGTCCCTACTTTATTCACACTCCCATTTTTCGGCGAATAAAACTCTCTACAGATTCCATTTTCATCTCAAATATTCTCTCTAAATTCTCAATTTCTTCTGGAGTGCAGAAAAATTCATTTGCCAATAATACTCTTAAAGTACCTAGACTTTTTTGTAACTCAGAATTAAACAATCCCACAGTATTTCGTAATCCATCAAATACAAATAAAGGCGGATTAATAACTATCGGTTCCCGGTTAAAAATTCTACTAAATATTTGAGAAATTTCTCCTCTAGAAATAATTTCTGGTCCGCCCACAGGCAAAATTTGATTACAAGCAGCTTCGACAAAAACAGAATCCACAGCAATTTTTGCCAAATCATCTGTACTAACTATTGAAGTGCGATTTTTGTCATCTCCAATAAGTAGATAAATTCCTGTATCTTTAAATCTTTCTGCCAGTGGTAATAAATTAGAAGCAAAACCAGAAGGTTGCAAAATGGTATAATTCAAACCACTCGCTTTGAGATATTTTTCTACCTCTCTTTTTGCTTTAAAAGTAGGTGAATCTTCATATCCTCTTTCTGCTCCTAAGACGGAGATAAATACAAAATGTTTAACACCAACTTTCACCGCAGAATCTATTAGTTCAATATTAGCTCGGTAGTCAATTGCTTGAACATCATTCGCCCCACCATGGGCACTAATAATATATTCAATTCCTTGACAAGCTTTTTCAATATCCTTGTCTATTTTTAAGTCGCCTATGAATATTTCAGCTCCACGATTTTCTAATTCAGAATAAGAATAATTTAGTCTAGCAAAAGCACGGACTAATATTTCTCTTTCTCTCAAGATTCTGATAATTCTCCGCCCTAAGTCTCCGGTTGCTCCTGTTACTAAAAACATAATTATTTTTTGTTAGTTATTAATAGTTCAATTGAAAAATTTACCAAATAAAAACTGTCATTTCAGTTATCAGCGCGGACACTAAATCGAGTGAGGGCGTTAGCGGAGCTTGACGTTAGTCAATGCCATTCGCCCCTACAAATGGTGGTTTAAAAGTCAATTTGCGTAAGTCCTGAACTTTTGACTTTTGACTTTTTTAAATTCTTACTTTTAACTTTTAACTTTTGACTTTTTTTAAATTCTTACTTTTGACTTTTGACTTTTGACTTTTGACTTTATTTTGACTTTTGACTTTTGACTTTTCTTCTTTCAAAATTCCACAATAACTGGTGTATGGTCGCTAGGTTTTGGTAATTGTCTTGGAGACTTGTCAATTATACAACTTGTGGCTTTTTGAGAAAGGGGCAAACTCAGATAATGATGGTCAATACGCCAACCACGGTTACGGCGAAAACCTGCTGCTCTATAGTCCCACCAACTGTAGTGACCTCCTTCCCTGGTAAACTGGCGAAAAGCATCTACTAATCCTAATTTGAGAATTTCCTGTAAAGCTTGGCGTTCCGCATCGGATAATCCCACAGAATTTTTACAACCTTCTGGATCGTGAATATCTCGGTCTTCTGGGACAATATTAAAATCTCCACAAATACACAAGTTGGGTGATTTGTCAATAACAATTTTGATATATTCTTGCAAAAGTTTCAACCAATGAAGTTTATAATCATATTTTTCACTGCCAACACTAGCACCATTAGGAACATAAAGATTCAGAATACAAACATCATTTACTACCCCAGTAATTAACCGTTTTTGTATGTCAAAATCTCCCACTTTATCCTCACCTAAAATAGGTGCAAACCCACTACTAACATCTTGCATTGGGGAAAGACTAAAAATTGCGACACCATTATAAGATTTTTGACCAGAAATATAAGTATGATAGCCTAATTCTTCAAAGGGCGATCGCGGAAAATCTTGGTCAATAACTTTGGTTTCTTGTAAGCAGAGAACATCCACAGGATTTGTTTGTAACCATTCTATAACTTGTTGTTGACGAGTACGAATTGAATTGACGTTCCAAGTAACTATTTTCATAAGAAGGGAATAGGGAATAGGGAATAGGGAATAGGGAATAGGGAATAGGGAAGAAGGAAGTTATACCATTTCTCAAAAATTTTTCTACGTTTTATTAAGTAGGAGACCAACCCCTAACCCCTCCCAGGAGGGGAAGTAGGGACGTTGCATGCAACGTCCCTACAGGGAGAAGTAAACATAATAATAATTAATTATAACTAGCTAATAATTATCAAAAAGGTGATTCTGTCTGTCTTAATTATTTAACAATTGAAGTGCTGCTTAAGTATAGCATTACTTTTGGTAATTGGTATTAGAAACATTAAGGGATGCCATTCTTTTTCATAATTATTATATAGCAATCAGGTCATATCATGTCTGGATAATTAGTTATAAAAAAAACTTTCTCCTTTTCCTCCTCTTTATTCTTTCTTCTTCTTTCTTCCCTCCTGACTCCTGACTCCTGACTCCTGACTCCTGATTTCTAAATAAATCGCCCAAATTGCCATTGCTCTGAGATAATGACTAGCTCGAAAAGTTCCATCAGCAGTAATAGCTTCTGGGGTACGAAATTGTAAACCATTTTCATAAATTTGCCGCACCACCGCTTCAGTTATTTCCAAAGCTTTATCCTTCATTCCCATTTGCACCATAAAAGCAGCTAAACCAAAATTAATTCCAGTCCAAACTTCTAATGGATGGGTAGCATCAGGATTTTCTGGAGAACCATCAGGTAATACTCCATTCACTGCTCCAAATTTGCCATTATGAAACTTTTTAAAACAAGAATTATAGACAGTATTCAAGGCAGATAAAGCACATTCATTAGGTACAATATCCGGCAATTTTAGTAATCTAGCATAAAATTGACCGCATAATTGGTCTGCCATTACCACTTCCGAATTACTATCACTATCCAAACGATAAAATTCCCCATTCCATAACTTTTCTTGATAAACAACTAATCCTTTTTCTAACCAACTTTGATAAACAGAAATTTGATTATTAATAGCATCCACAGAATTTTTATCGACCTCAGACTGAAAACCTTGAGGTGGATAATAAGGAATTTCCCTCGGATGCTCAATTAAAACTTTCCCAATAGCGATCGCTGCCTCCAATGCAGCTAACCATAACCCACCACAATAAGCACTCACCCCCCGCAACTGCCAATCATCAAAGGTTTGGTCTGGCGCTCCCTCATTTTCAGGAATACCATCACCATCCTTGTCAAAAGCCTTAAGATATGCTAGTGTCTCCACCACAGCAGACCAACATTCCCAGAGAAACTCGTAATCATCTGCACCAGTCAACAGAAAATCCCGATAAACCTGCAACACAAAATCACTAGACAAATCCTTCCATTGATTGCAGTCCTGATAACTGGTATAATTAGTCTTTTCCCAAGGATGCTCATTGGGTGCACCCAAATCGTGGGGAGTTGCTCCAGCCTTTTTTCTAACTGCCGATGCTTGATTGTAACCAATAATTCTCGGTGTATCATCCGCAGTTGAAATCGCCCGTGCAAAAGCGAGCAACACCGACTTTTCCAAATCCGGCCACAACATCAACAGAGCAAAAGAACCATATAATCTCACATCCAAACTCTCATACCAACGATAATCCAAACATTCCAGGACAGCAAACTGACCTTTAGGATCGCGATCATCCGCAGCACTCCAGAGAGTCCCCCCACTGGTGAGGTCGTAAAGTTCGTTAAACAAAGCCATCTTAAACCAACCAGGCAAATCTTCCCGTTGCAAAATCGGGTTTTGCCAAGTCTCAATATTCTCGCGCCAAATCTGATAGTGTTTCATCGCAGTGCGAATTATTGACCAGGCGTTTTTCCCATTGCGACCATAAAAATCTGTATAACGGCGATAATATGAAACTCCAGCGCTAAATTCAGTCAAGGGCAAATCCCAAGCTAAGAAAAAAGGAATTTTCCGAGTTTTCCCCGGTCTGAGAGTAAAACGAACAGACATAGCTACCCCAATTTGTTCTTCCTCTGTTGCGGGTAGTTCATTGTACTCATCTATGAGTGTGCCATCCATGGCAAAGTAGCGCCAGACTTCTTCCCCATTGCTCGCAGGATTCCAGCGTGTATGATAGTTAACTTCCACAGCAGCATTAGTAAAAGTTCCGATCGCCATTTGACCTTCCCCTTCTGCGGGGTCATCAGCAATGCTCAACTTAGTCATTATGCAACCGATACGATGGAAGTCTTCCACTAATAGATTAAAGTTGTCCGTACTTTCTCCCCACCGTGGTTTGTATTCATAAACTGGACTACCATCATCTCTAACTTGCACTTGTGGTATTTTCACAGAATTGGTAAACCAACCAATGGTATTTTGCCAAGTGAACATAATACTCAGAGTGATGGGTTCATCGGTGGGGTTGTGAGCGACCCATTCAAAGATGGCAACAGGGTAAGTGGTTTCTTGATAATTACCTGCCCAAATTGGGGAAAATTGTTCGCAGCTTAATTGTGCGGTAAATACATTTTCATAGACAAACCAACTGCGGGGATAAAGAGCATGATAAGTACCAGTATGTAATCCTGCTTTTTGTTTCGGATACCACTGCCAAGTTGAGAGACTGCCATCAGATGGTGGTTCGGTACATAGAGCATAAGCTTGTTTGTGGCCTTTTGTTTCTTCAAATATGCTAAATTGACAGGCAGGTAAATTTTGATAAATGTGTTCGCCGCCGTCGAGATGCCAGAGATTAAAATCCCCTCGTGGAGAGCGACCAATTGCACCTGCACCGAAACCACCGAGAGGCATTCCGTGCCAAGGACCGTCATCGAGGTTACTGCTATAGCGCACTGTGTAAGGGTTGTTCCAATCAAGACCAATGGGACGATTCCAGGTATAGGGGGGAATATTTGGAGTGAAACTTTGTTGATTCATAGGTTCTGAAGGTTGTAGGTTGTATATAAGAAAAGTTTATTTAAATAGCACTCAGCACTCAGCATTAGGACTTTTTTTACGTTTAGCAGGAGGTAAGCAACCCCTCCTAAACTAGCTATGCTTTATAAACATCTTTCTTAACATAAAACGTAGACATTATAGACAAGTTATGTGTAGGTCTTGGAGCATCTTTTTTAGGAGAAAAATATATTGAAAAATACATTGTTTTTGAGAACTGTAGACAAGATTTTTGCCCCCCACACTCCCCACACTCCCCACACTCCGCACACTCCGCACACTTCCCACCCTATCCACAAGGTTTTCAGGAGTTACTTATAACGGATAGCTAAACTAGGAGACGCTATAGTTGCCGGGGTTAACCCAAGTTAAAAAAGCTGAAGCGCTGTTTGCAGAGCATTCCGGCACGGAAAATGCTGATAGCTGATAGCTAGTTAACACCTATTATCTAAGAATTGAGCGATCGCTTCTGAAACTTCTTTACTTTTAACATCAAGTGTCATAACGTGGCCAGATTCATCAAACCAAATGGCTTCAAAACTCCCCTTAACTTGTTCTTCAATCAATTTTACGACTATAGAATTAACTAAAGGATCGTTATGGGAATGAACTACTAAAGTAGGGCAAGTAATCTTAGCAAGATATTGGCGAGAATGTAAAGCTATTCTCTGAAGTACCAGAGCTGCTTTAGAGTTTTCAAACAAATAATTAGGATTATAAAAGTTGTCAGTATTTTTAGGTATTGAGATATTTACCCAACTGAGTAAACCCATTAAAATTTCAGCTCTAAGTGGTAATTGAATTGCTGGTGCTGTCACAGTGCAAGCATCCACTAAACCTTCGCTTGCCATTGTCAAAGCGATCGCTCCACCCATAGAATGTCCGAAAATTCCGACAAAATCATAGTGTTTTCTAGCTTGAATAATTTCTTGACGTACTGCCTCAAACATTATGTCTTTAGTAATCTTAGAAAACTCTCTTCTTTGTTCTATAAAAAGAGAGTAACCATGACCGGGAAAAAGAGGTGCTACGACATCAATTCCAAGTTTTAAACACGCTCTTCCTATAGGACGAACTTCATAAGGAGTCGCAGTAAAACCATGTAAACAAATTACTACTGCATTTGCTTTATTTTGTTCATTTTTATAATGCCAAGGTCAACCGTCTGACCATAATTTGTTTTTATATTCTAATGGTATAGCTTCAAAACCAGAAAAATAAGGCGGGTCAATTAATAGCATTTGTCTTTACCTTTTGTTGAATATTTTATGGTTTAATCTGCGATCGCCAAAAAGTAAGATTTTTCCTTCTCTCCTTCTTGCTTCTTCCTTCTGCTATAAATAACTAATAGACATCTCCAGAAAAGATGGAGTAGGGAGTAGGGAGAAATAATTGATAATTTCTGTACGATAATTGATTTTGTTTTTTATTACTAGAGATGTCTAATGAATAAATTCTTGGCTAATACTAGAATACTGATTTATTGCCCGCTCAAAGAATTCATGTAGAGTTGCTATGTAGCTATCGCTATCTACTTGAGCAAGATTGTCATGTGCCGCATTTGGTATTAAGAGTAATTTTTTCGGTTCTGCTGCTGCTGCAAATAATCTTTGACTCATATCTACAGGTACGATTTCATCTTTTGTTCCATGAATAAATAAAACGGGCATTTCCAATAATTTTACTTTGTCAATGAAGTCAAATTTTTGGGTGACCAGTAAGTTGAGGGGAAATATTTGGATTCGACGTCTGTATTTAGCCATGTCTTTAATGGAAGTAAAACAACCTTCAGCAATTAATCCTGCTGCTTGTGGTTGTTGAAGGCAAAGATTAGCAGCGACCGCTCCTCCAAGAGAATATCCATAAATAAAAATTTCTTCTGGTGAAAAATTTTTTTCTTGAGTTAAATAATTCCAAGCTACCAATGCATCTTCATAAACAGTAGCTTCTGTGGGAAACCGTCCTTTACTGTTACCGTACCCCCGATAGTCAATCATAAATACCGAAAATCCCAACTGATATAGTTTAGCAACCCGCTCGAGATTGTAACTATTTTTCCGAGCTGCCATGTTACCTTTAGCACCATGTAGAAAGAGAATAACTCTAGAATTGCTATTAGTTTGAGGAATCCACCAACCAGATATTTTTTCTGTCTGTTTGTGAGAATTTGGAATTGACAACCAAACTTCTTGATATGGAAGATTAACAGTAGCAGGAGTTGCTAATACCGATGGTGCCGGTTCAAATATCAATCGGTTTTGCAGCAATCTTAGCAACATAAAAGCACCAGTGTAAATAGTTGCTAAACTTATTAATAGAAATTTCAAGAAAGTTTCAAAAGATGATGTTTCTGTGTCTTCCATAAATCAAGATCCCCATTGAATATGTTAGGTTTTATAGTCTAATAGTAGACAATACAATATTTAGGTAAAAATTTTATCATAAATTATCAGATAAAATTTTATTTTAACAAATCTTTATATTTATTTTAAGGTAGTTGAGTTGAATCAAACAAATAGTAATATAAGTAAAGGCTATTTTCTGTTTGATAGGAAGAAGCAATACTATCTCAACAGCCATAGCCCAATTTGATGAAGATGGAAAAGGAAAAAAAAGTGGGTATAAAAATTATTGAAAGCTTTGAAAGTAGTTTCACGTTAGAACAAAATGCTCAACAAATGTTATTCAAATTATTAACAAGTGAAAATTTTATTCAACAAATTACTTCACAATTACCATATGAAAAATTAGAATTTACTGAATTAATATTTCAACCAATTCCCTATAGTAAAGAAACACCTAAAGGAATGGCAAAAGAATTTGAGCAGTATCACGAATCCAGTGACTATATTATCATTAACGTTCCGCCCAACTTCATGTTTAAAGCTAAAATATTTCAACCAAGCCATCTCTGCGCCATCTATAAAATCACCAGAGATTAATCAACTTTTATCAATTCCGAATTAATTAACATTACCCTTGAACAGGAAAATCTCAAATAATGACTAATACCGAAATTCAAATACCAGAACTGTCAGAATTAGAATATTTACCTTATATTGATTCTCAAGGAAAATTACCAATTTCTTTACAAGGAAAAATTGGTGTTTATGGAATTTTTGATCGGGATAAAAAATTACTATTTGTAGGTTATTCTCGTGATATATATCAGAGTATTAAACAACACTTAGTCCGTCAACCTCATAGTTGCTATTGGCTAAAAGTACAAACTATTGAACGTCCGAATCGTACTATATTAGAAGGTATAAAAACTGCTTGGATTAATGAAAATGGGTCTTTACCTATAGGTAATGATGGCGCAGAAGCAAAGTGGAATCAGCCAATAGATGCTAAACAAGAAATGACAGAAGCAGAAGCAACACAATATCACGACCCATTAACTGATGAAGTTGCTAAAGAAAAACTCTTAAAAAATATATCTAGGCGAGTTGAAGCTAATATTTTAGAAATATTAAAAACTAGAGGTTTAGAAGAAAATATTCGCTTTAATCCCAAGCTAAAAACCAGCGGTTTATTAGATTTGAAATAATTGATACTATTGGGATAAATATTTGCTGCAAAGTAAGCATTCAGCAGGAAATGCTAAATGCTTACGAAAAATCTATATTGCTTCATAAGTAAAAATCTTTAATTTCAAGACCATAATGATTAAAACTATTTATTTCTTCTTCCTTGAAAAATGAAATGGATGGACGAATAAAAATTTCCCCAGATGATTATCAGAGCTGGTACAATATGGGAGTAAATTTTAGTAAATTGGGGAAGCATAAACAGGCTATTACTGCTTTCGATCAGGCAATAAAAATTAAACCAGATTACTATGAAGCCTGGAATAATCGAGGTAATTCCTTGAAATTAATAGGTAGATTCCAGTCAGCTTTAAATAACTTTAATCGTGCAATAGAGATTCAACCAAATTCTCATTTAGTTTGGTATAATCGAGGTAATTTACTCAATAATTTAGAACAATATCGAGAAGCGATAACTTCTTTTGAGAGAGCAATAAAAATCAAACCAGATCTATATCAAGCTTGGTACAATGTTGGAAATACTTGGAGTAGTTTAGGACATTATCGAGAAGCAATTGAAAATTACAAACAAGCAATAAAGTTTAAACCTAGTTTATACCAAGCTTGGCATAATCAAGGCAAGGCATTATTTGAATTAGGAAGGTATCAGGAAGCCTTGAATTCTTTTGAACAAGTCATTAAGCTTAAGCCTAATCATTATATAGCTTGGAATTTTCAAGGAAAAACTTTATTTTATTTGGGGAATACTAAAAGAGAAATTATTAGTTATGAGAAGGCAATAGATATAAAAGTAGACTATCAGGAAGCTTGGAATAATTTAGGTCAAGCTTTATCTAATTTAGGAAATTGGGTTGAGGCGATCGCTTGTTTTGACCAAGCCATAAAAATTCAGTCAGATTATTCTTTGGCTTACTATAATAAAGCTCGTTGTTATGCTTTACAGGATAAGCTATATTTAGCTATTGAAAATTTAGAACAAGCAATTAATTTAGGTGCTGGTCAACCATATCGAGAAATGGCAGAAGCTGATGCTGATTTTTTTAACATTAGCTCAAATCCTAACTTTAAAGCTTTAATTAAAGATGATTTAATTGATTAATTAGGGTTTGCTGAAAAAGTCTTTTAGTAAGGGTAGGAGACAGGAGACAGGAGACAACCCACCCCTCGCCCCTCCCCCTCCCAGGAGGGGAG
>NZ_RCBY01000235.1 GCF_003838195.1 Okeania hirsuta | reverse complement strand
ACTACCTGCATTGCCAAAGGATGCTACGTTATTAATATTGACAGTACCACTAGCATTCAATTTTATCTGACCCCCAGTACCATCATCAGCAGTAGAATAAGTAGCAATATGATTAATATTTAAGTCGCCGTTATTCAGAGTTTCAATAGATATTCGATCGCCTGTACCGTTAATAGCAGTGGAAAAAATTACACCCGTGTTAATATTGCCGTCATTGTTGCTGATATTAACAGCTCCACTACTTTCCCCGCCAAAAGAACTAATATTGCTAGTGGTAATCTCTCCTTGACCCCGCTGAATAATCACAATATTGCCTCCAGTACCCTCTGGAGCGTAGGAACTCAGGTTGGCGCGTTCCTGCTCAAAGATAGTTGCCACATCTTCTGAAGATACATCCGCATCAGTAGGAATATTTGCCTCTTCACCTAAAAATCCAACAGTGGTATCAATATTTCCATTAATTGTTTCCAAAGTAATATTACCACCTCTTGCTCCTGCACCGCTAAAGCTTTCGATCAAACCAGTACTAATATCTCCTGTTGCACTGAGAGTAATGTTTCCACCTTCCCCTGTTTGAGAACTAGAGATTAATTCGCCAATACTAGCATCTATTGCGCCATCTGCAGTAATAGATATATTTCCACCTTTACCACTACCTCCAGCAAATGATTCAATAGTTCCTACTTGGATATTGCCGTTCACTGTAATAGTCACATCTCCACCATTACCATCACCTTCCGACTCGGAAAAAATCGTTTCTATTATAATATTACCCGTACTGGTAATCTCTACATTACCGCCATCACCTGTTCTGGAGGAAGAAGCTAACTCACCACCGGTAGTTTCAATGCTACCTGTTTGATTTTGGATCGAAATAGTACCACCACGACCCCTGTTATCAGAGCGGGAGTCAATACCAGCAGTATTAACATCGCCGTTACTGATAATACGAACATTACCTCCATTTCCTTGATTACTATAAGAAATGAGTTCTCCTTGAGTTGTTACGTTACCCTCAATACTCCGGATGGTAATATCGCCCCCTGGACTACCTGTTTCTGATTCAACCTCAGACTGAGTAGTGTTGGTGTTTTCTGTATTTTCCCTTTTAGGTGGAATATTTTCTGGGTCTCCTGCGGAGGAAATGATTTCATTTGTAGTAATATTACCTTTAGCTTCGAGACTAATATCGCCCCCTTCTCCTTGACGAGAAAATGACTCGATGAGTCCTGCTGTAGTATTGATATCACCTTCAGCTATTAGAGTAATACTACCTCCGGCACCTCCGGTATTTTCTCCAGGATTAGAATTATCTGTTTGTTGTGGGTTTTCTTCTGATACAGATACATCTTCTGACGAGTTATCCTCGTTGTTTGAATCTCGTGGGTTGCCACTTGAGGAAAATATGTCACCTGTTGTCAAATTGCCACTACTGGTAATAGTCACATCTCCAGCATCTCCTGAACGTGAAAAAGATTCTAATTCACCACTTGTTGTATCAATATTTCCGGTGATACTTTCGAGAGTAATATTGCCACCTAGACCGCTGCCTCTTGAACTAGAGTTAATATCACCTGTAGTCAAATCACCATTACTGGTAATAGTTACATCTCCTGCATCTCCTAACTCGGAAAAAGAAGATAATTCACCACTTGTTGTCTCAACATTTCCGCTTGTACTTTCGAGGGTAATTTTGCCACCCTGACCACTGCCTTTTGAAGTAGAGTTAATGTTACCTGTGGTCAAATTGTCACTACTGGTAATAGTAACACCTCCAGCATTTCCTGATTCGGAAAAAGAAGATAATTCACCATTTGTTGTCTCAACATTTCCGCTTGTACTTTCGAGAGTAATTTTGCCACCCTGACCGCTACCTTTGGAACGAGAGTCAATATCACCCGTGGTCAAATTGCCATTACTGGTAATAGTCACATCTCCAGCATTTCCTAATTCTGAAAAAGAAGATATGCCGCGATCGCCATTAGTTGTATCAATATTTCCATCTGTACTTTCGAGAGTAATATTACCACCCCGACCATTAACATCTGAACGGGAGTTAATATCACTTATTGTTAAATTGCCACGACTTTTAATAGTTACACTACCACCATTACCAGAAGTGGCAAAGCTATTTATTTCTTCTGTAGTAGTTACTGCACCTTCCATACTTTCAATGCGGATATTACCACTGCTGCGCTGATTTATTTCTGTTTCTGTTAGGGGTGTAATATCACCATTATCTTCAGGGTTACTTGCTTGGGGGTCGCCTGCGGTAGAAAGTATTTTAGCTGTAGTAATTTCACCCTTAGCTTCCAGAGTAATATTACCACCTAAACCTTCTCGAGAAAATGACTCTAACTTAGATCGATCATTAGTTCCTGCGGTAGTATCAATAGTTCCTCCTGCTTTCAGGGTAATATCTCCCCCATTACTACTACCACTCTCGTTTTGAGATGAATCTTCTGAATCTTCCAATTCATCTGTTCCTCGACCTGCAAAAGAAAGGATACTTCCTGTTGTAATATTGCCCTGACTGGTAAGACTCACTGTTCCCGCATCACCCCTAGCAAAAGAAAGGATACTTCCTGTTGTAATATTGCCCTGACTGGTAAGACTCACTGTTCCCGCATCACCCCTACGGGAAGAAGATCTGACTTCAGCAGCACTGGTATCAATATTTCCGGCAAGACTTTTGAGAGTAATATTGCCACCTTGACCATTAGTTGAGCGGGAATCAATATTACCTGTAATCAAATTGCCATTACTTGTGATGGTAACATTTCCAGCATTTCCCTCCTCAGAATCAGCAAATATTCCTGCTACATCTTGGTCTGTTCCCAAGGTTTCAATACTACCACCTGTACTTTCAATACTAATGTTTCCACCCTGACCTCCTTGTGTCTGGGAATCAATATTACCTGTATTAATATTGCCCTGACTTTTGATAGTTACACTTCCAGCATTTCCAGTTTCTGACAGAGAAGCTATGTTACCAAGACTGGTGTCAACATTTCCAGTTGTACTTTCTAGGTTAATATTTCCACCCTTACCATTCAGTGAAGTGGAGTCAATATTACCTGTGGTCAACTTCCCATTATTCTTGATGGTAATGTTTCCTGCATCTCCATTAATAGAAGCAGAAAATATTCCTGCTGTTTCTGTGCCAGTTCCAATAGTATCAATCGTACCACCTATACTTTCAATAGTTATATCTCCACCTTCACCACCACCTGTCCTTGATTCAATACTTTCAGTATTAATATCTCCAAAAGCTTTGATAGTAATATCTCCAGCATTTCCTGCTTCGCCAACAGTATCTATTTCTGCTGTGATAGTTACTGCCCCTTCTTTACTTTCAATAGTAATATCACCACTGTTGCTACTATTTATTTCTGTCTGTATTTTTGTAGGGTTATTATCTACAGAGTTACCTACATCAGGGTCTCCAGCAGTGGAAAAAACTTCCCCCGTAGTAATATCGCCTTTGCTGGTAATGCTGATACTACCTCCACCCCCTAAACGAGAAAATGATTCGATAGTTCCTTTGCTAGTATCAATAAAACCTTCTGCTTTCAGGGTAATATCTCCCCCACTACCGTTTGTATTCTGAGTTTTATTTGAGTCAGTGTTATCTGTCTCGAATGGTGATAAATTTGCTAAGTCTCCCTCTATATCTAATGGATCGCCTGCGGAAGAAAAGATATCTGCTGTTTTGATGTCGCCATTACTGGTAATGCTGACATTTCCCCCATTTCCCCTAACGGAAAAAGATGCTAATTCTTCACTACTGGTATCAACATTACCACCTGTAGTTTTTAGAGTAATATTCCCACCATTACCACTACCATCTGAACGAGAGTCAATATAACCAGTTTTGATATTGCCCTGACTGGTGATGGAAACATTCCCACCATCTCCTTGAGAAGATGCCGAAAATATATTGCCCGCAGTCGTATTAGTTTCACCATCACTATTTATAGTAACATTGCCTCCCCTACCACTACCATTTGAACTAGAGTCAATATGACCAGTTTCGATATTACCCTGACTGGTGATAGAAACATTCCCACCATCTCCTTGAGAAGATGCCGAAAATATATTGCCCACAGTTGTATCAGTTTCACCACCACTATTTATAGTGACATTCCCTCCTCTATCATTACCCATGGTAGAAGCATTAATATCTCCTATTTGAATATTGCCATCAGCAGTGAGCGAAATATCGCCACCTGTAATTGATTCAGAATTTGACTTAAGTGTGGTTTGAGTAGTATCAATATTCCCAGTACTAGAAATAGTAATTGTTCCTGGTTGCCTGTCAGGAACTGATGTAACTACCTCTTCAATTGCAGTAAAATTCCCATCAATATTTAGTTCAATATTACCGCCACCTCTAGTAGAAATTCCTGTTAATTCTTCGCTAACTCCACCAATAGTTAAATTACTGATTGAATTAATAAATACTCCTTGTTCCCCTGTCAATACTTCTAAGTTATTTACATCTATTCGCAAAGGTGTTTCAGCTAAACCTATGCCACCAGAATTTTGAGTTCTAAATATTGCTCTATCGGCAGTAATTAAAGAGTTAGGAGAAACTTGTCTAATATTCCCCTGGTTAGCATTAATTGATAGTTGACCAGTAGTAGTTAAATTAGCTAAATTTATATCGCCATTTGTACCTGAATTTCCTAGTCTAATTGTAATATCGCCATTACCAGAATTTAATGTTGTACCTTCTCTTTGATTAATCGAACCTGCTCCTTGGTCGCGATTATTAATATCTGCACTATTGTCGTTACCAAATAGAGAAATATTGTTATTACCTTGAGATGTATCTATATCTGCATTGATATTTATATTTCGCCCAGCTTTTAATTCTACTGATTCTGAAGTTTCTATTCTTTCATTAACAGTTATATCATTATCAGCTTGAAGAGTTATTTTACCTTCTAATTCTTCTAAAGAAAGTGTGACGTTATCAGCTTCATTTTGTTCCGGTGACTCGTTGCTATTTTCTGACTCTCCTATAATTATATTTTTAGGGTCAAATAATATTGTTCCTGCTTCTCCAAATGCTGCCGTAACATTAACACTTCCATCAAATATTAATTCTTCTTTTCCAGAGATTTCAACAAATCCTCCATCCCCCAAAAAATCTCCGCCTTTAGCACTAATACTACCGGAAAAATTAGTCGTATTATCCGACCAAATTATGACTTTACCGCCTTCTCCATTATTAATAGCATCGGCAGAAATAATTGAGTTATTGTTAACAAAAGTTTGCTGAGAATTGGGAACAATTCCATTACCTTGAAAGTCACCTCCGATTAATATTGTGCCCCCTCCATTTAAACCATTGGCATTAATGTTGGCATCGATAACTGCTACGCGATCGCCCAACACATTCACCTGTCCCCCAACACTTCCATTCGTCGAGGTATCTGATACATCAATATTTCCAGAGGCGATCGCTACTCCTGCTGTATCGGTCAATTCCAAATTACCCTGAGCATTTATAACCACAGATGAGGCATGATGTATGTCACCACCTGTCAATAATTCTGGTAATAATATCGGTGTAATTGACTGTCCTGATAAATTATTAGAAGTAGGTGATACATCTAAACTCAACAAATGGCCTAGTTGAGATATTCTCAATGTATCTCCACCATTAACTGCAGCGATGGTGATATTACCACCTGCGGTAGATAGTTCACCTGTGTTAATAACTGTGCCACCTGCTAAAGTTAAGTCTTTTCCAGGATTTAAACTTAAATTTCCTTCGTTAACTATTGCGCCTGGGTTTGAGACATTAAAATTGTAGCCACTGGGGTCGCCTACTAAGTTCGAGTAATCATTTGTTCCTATTGCCTGAAACCAGAAATTATTACTGTTGAAACCTATACCTGTGGCAGTAGTAACGCTGAAGGAAGCAGGAATATTGAGACTGGCATTTTGGCCGAACATGATTCCGGCAGGGTTCACTAAGAAAAGGTTGGAATTACCGCCTATAACTTGAATTAAGCCATTAATTCTAGAAGGGTCTCCACCTGTAATTCTGCCAAGAATATTACGGGTGTTTGGGGTGGAGATGAAGTTTGCTGTTTGACCGGAGTTGAGGTTAAATTTACCAAAGCTGTGAAAGAGGTTAGTGCCGTTATGAGTACCGCCTTGAATATTAAATTGGTTGCCATTTTGATTTACGGTAGTTCCTGTACCGTCATTTGCCGGAGTAATAGGTTGACTATAAGCAGGAAGAGCTACTGTTCCCAATAGAGACACGAAGCTCATCAGAGGACAAAGATGTAATGTGATTAGTTTCATGTTGTGGACTGAGAGTTAATGGTAAAACTCACAAATGTAATGATGATTAACTCCAGTATATCTTTTCTCAAATTGGTACACCTCACTAATAATGCGGAAGGGAGATTGGGAGAGTAGGACCCACCCCTCGCCCCTCCCAGGAGGGGAATGTGGGGAGATAGGGAGTGTGGGGAGAGGTTTATAGTCGCAACGCCAGAAAAATCGAATGGCGCACTCATTCGTTATTCACTTTTAGCCACCTCTGTGATTATTTAGGGCTTGCTGATTAACTATCAAAGCCCAGAAATGTAAAGGTTTCAGTATTATTGGGTTGAAAAAAAATGCCAGCTTTTCGGTTAAGAAAGCTCATGCGTATTAGCATTTTGTGCAAGAGTTGGGCAGAAAAATTAAGGGACAATTCTTCCAACTACATCCTTTGCAATTCCCATTTATCCTGACTCCTGACTCCTACCCTCACCCATAAGACTTTTTCAGCAAACCCTATTTACAGCACTTTTAAAATTGATGAACCACATCTTCACAAGCAAAACGTTGTAGGAACCTTCCATGGAACGTCCCTACAGTGGTGGTAGTGGTGGATTGTAATGGTACAGAGCATCTTGCTCCCGTTCTAATTTTCCTCCTCTCCCTTCTTCCCTCCTGACTCTTGACTCATGAGGACTCCTACTGGAATGACACACCTAATTTTGTGCGGGGCGATTATTGGGGTAGGGGCGGGTTTATCTAATTGGTTAAGACTCATTAATTTAACGTGGAACCCGCCGCTACTATTGCAACATTTTAGGTGTGTCACACCACTACTTACTAACTAAATTCCAGAAATAACCATCAGGGGCGACAAAAGAAAAACTTTGTTCGCCAAATTCGTTATCAACAATATCTGTAACTTCAGTTGCTGCTGAATTTTTAACTCGGTCAAAATAATATTTTATATTATTAACTCGATAAGTATACAAAGACATTCCCAAGCAACCAGGTCGCGAATATTCAAAACAGCTTTTCAACTTCATTGCTTCAGGAAATCGAATAATATACATTCTGCCAGAGCGTGCCTCCTGCCAGTTTATTGAGGAGCGTGGATCGTCAAAAGTTGTAACTCTAAACTTTTCCCCCGGTTGCAAATCAAAAATTTGCCTACCTGCTTGTGAACTTTCATAAGTAGTTTCATCATCATCCCGCGACCGCAACAAACCTAACACATCCTCGTAAAACATCAATGTTTCTTTGCTATCATCTTGCACCACCATACCTGCATGGGTAAATTGGCTAGTGTTCAAAGTAGAGTTATGATTAATTTTGCCATATTCGGGCACTGTATAATTGAAACGTTGAAACAATACCTGACGTGTTAATGGTTGCAGCAACATCATTTCCCGCACTCCCACTACCGGATCGATAAACGGGCGACCTTTATCCATTTTGTAAATCATTTCCCACTGAGGAAAAGTATATTTAATTGGCAAACCTGCTAACTGAGCATCTTCAGCATGGTTAAGAATATTCAAAACATCTGCTGTTAAGGTTGTCCCCCAACGGTTGCCCAAAACTTTCATTGATGTCATTTCTAAACCTTCATTAGTGGGGTTTTCCCAAGTCATCAGGCGAATCAAACCATGGTCGGCATTTTGATGTTCGAGTCGAATTGAGCGCAGATGAGAATTGACTCCATATAAATTTTTCACTGTGGGAGCAGTTAATTCTCCTGTTTGCCCCATGCGATAGCCAAATTGTTGCCAATATTGAATCATTGATAAGGTTTCGGTGATACCTATACAGACTTCGTAGATGCCTTCGATAGTGGGATTTTTATTCATATTTTTTATACACTAGCTCCTATGTTCGGGTAATTATTTATAATAAAGCCTTTGTTTGTAGTTGGGCTTTAGTCCCTTCCCACTATAGCCTGGATCAAGCCCAACTACGAGCCCTAAGAGCAGCTCAATAGGATATAATTAGGACTTACGCAGTAAAACGTTTTTTCGTCATTGCGACCGACAGGGTTTGCGGAGCAGTCCGGAACGGAAAGCAATTTCTCATTTAGTTTTTCCTACCTCATGCGTAAGTCCTAATCATATAATAAATTATTCGATTTGTCATTGGGAGGCGGTAACAGAGTAAGTTAACCTTCTAACTTTGGGTCGATAGGCGATCGCCAAGCTCAAAGAAGTCGGGTTTATAAATTCCCTTCCCTCCTGACTCCTGACTCCTCACTAATAATTCATTTGTCCGCTCACAACAAATAGTTCTTGTTGTCTACCATTTCTCAGAATTTTGAACTGCAATTTTTGACCTACACCACTATCTTCAACTTTCCTCTGTAATTGTTCAGCACTAATTATTGATTGATTATCAATTTCTACAATTACATCTCCTTTCCGTATCCCCGATTTTTCTGCTGGAGTACCAGACAAAACTTTTGTTACTAAAACTCCCGTTACCTCCGGCAAAATTAAAACAGAATTAGGGTCGCGATTATTTTCTTTAGCAACTTCTGGAGTTAAAGTAATCATTTGAATACCAACAAAAGGATGAGGAACTTGTTCTCCACGAGCTAATAAATCTTTAATTTCCTTTGCTTTATTAATAGGAATAGCAAAACCAATACCCATAGCATCAGCCCTAATTGCAGTATTAATTCCTATTACTTCACCCCGATCGTTCAACAACGGACCCCCAGAATTTCCTGGATTAATTGCTGCATCAGTTTGAATAAAGTCTAATCTCTTATCAGGAATTCCTACTGCTGAACTAGGACGTTTCAAAGTACTAATAATTCCTAAAGTAACAGTGTTATTAAATCCTAGGGGATTTCCTACTGCTATTGCCCAATCTCCTACCTGTACTAAATCTGAATTACCTAAAGTTGCTATTGGTAAATTTTCACCTTTTGTATCAACTTCAACTACTGCTAAATCTGTGACTTCATCTGTTCCTTTTACCTCCCCAGTAAACTGTCTTCCATCATTTAAACTTACAGTAACTTTGTCAGCTTTATCTACTACATGAGCATTAGTTAAAATGATTCCTTTAGAGTCAATAATGAAACCAGAACCTTGACCTTTTAATAACTCTTTTGAAGATGGTGGCATTCGTAACTCTCCACCAAAGAAACGGTCAAAAAAAGGGTCTTCAAGAAGTGGATTAGTGGGACGGGTAATTAGTCGCTCTGTGTCAATTCTCACTACGGCTAAACCTACTTTATTGACTGCCTCTGTAACAAAACTATTACTACTTCTAGTATTTAGATTTTCTGGTGCAGTTTGCAATGCTAATAACTGAGGATTTGATAGTCCTTGGAATAGTCTTGAAGCTGCCATTGCTTGTGGGGTCGGTACACAAGTAACTATGAAAGTAAAAACAATAAAAATGGCCAATAATTGAGAAGTTATTTTGGTAATTGTTTGAGAAAATTTGCGCAATCTCATAGCATTAAAGTTTCATTGACTAACTGAGTGGTATTAGTGTTATAATACTCCTAATCTTAACTATATTATACTCAAAATCTATGGTGGTATCTCAGCAACAACAAAAAGAACAGCTACCTCATAATCAAGCCAAGACAGAGTCAAATTCGGAACATAACCATCACTCTTCTGCTCATCCTCATGTTCATAGTGAAGAATCCCTACAACGTCTCGTGAATAGATTATCAAGAATTGAAGGGCACGTTAGAGGAATTAAAACTATGATCAAAGATAGTCGTCCTTGCCCTGATGTATTAGTACAAATAGCTGCAGTTCGTGGTGCTTTAGACCGAGTAGCTCGTATGGTTTTAGATAACCATTTATCTGATTGTATTGCCCGGGCAACTCAAGATGGAGATATTGATGTTGAGGTTGAAGCTTTAAAGTCAGCTTTAGACAGATTTTTACCTTAATTAATGAATCTTTTAATGAGTCTTTTGAGGATGAATTATAACCTCTAGCATCTAAAAAGAAATCAATATTTTTACTAGACAATTAAGTTATAAGTTAGAAGTAAGCTGCAAAATCAGCAGGCAGTTATTTCAGTTATCAGTTAACAGTTAGCTTCCTACGGAGGAGCCATGCTAACTGTACTTCCTGCAATAGGGAGGCTTGACATTAGGAATATTCTCTTTTTTTATCCGGAGACTTTAGACCACAATTTTTCGGTAATAATATTTCATCAAATAATTTGACATTTCAACAAAGCAAGAAAAAAATTTTATTACTAAACAACTACCAAACAACTTATGTTAAAAAAAATAGCTTTGTGGTTACTTTGGATTGGGTTTAGCACTTACGCATTTCTGCTAGCACCTCCTGACCAACCAGATACCTTAGAATTAATCCAAAAATTGTCAACAGGTCAATGGGAAAATATCAATCCATTAATTGTATCTCTATTCAATATTATGGGCATATGGCCGTTGATTTACAGTTGTTTAATGTTCTTTGACGGCAGAGGAAAAAAAATACCAGCATGGTTATTCTCGACATTATCATTTGGAGTCGGAGCATTTGCTATTTTACCCTATCTAGGATGGCGTCAACCTAATCCAAAATTTTCAGGAAAAAAGAACTTATTTTTAAATATTTTAGATTCTCGACTAGAGGACATGTTTCGGTATAGACATGATATTACAAAACGGGA
>NZ_RCBY01000234.1 GCF_003838195.1 Okeania hirsuta | reverse complement strand
GATTTCAGATTTGTAGATAATGAGAAATATTTTGCTTAATCAATAGACATAGAGGTGAAAAATAAGATAATTTTTACAGAAGTAGGGAAAAGGTAACAGAGAAGAAATTTTCTGAAAAAAAGCACGAAAAATGCTTTTTATAGCAGTCGCCATTACTGCATTTGATATATCAAAACCTTAAAACTCAGATAACCTCAGATTTTCCTTCTTTCTTCTTACTAAAGCCTAAAACTCAGACAACGCCAGATTTTTCAGCCCTTCAGTCCTTCCTTCTTCCTTCTTCCTTCTTCCTTCTTACTTCTGGAGAAATCTAATAATAAACGATCGCCTTTTATTTGCCCAGAGAAAAACTGACAAAAGTAGCGATCGCTCAGATTCAAATATTTATAATAGCTGTGGTTAAAACAAACTAGAACCTATAAGGAGAAAAGCGCCACACCTTAATCGTGTCATCAAAACTACCACTAATCAAAGTTTTGCCTCGAGGGTCAAAAGTCAAATTCACCCAAGCCGAATGTCCCTTCAGAGTTCCTACCAAACCACCTGTATCAATTTTCCAGAGTTTGATCGTACCGCCAAAATCTCCACTAGCTAGAGTCTTACCATCAGGACTAAACTCCAGAGACTGTACTTTCTCTGAATGACCCATCAAAGTACGTTGAGAGCGCCTAACAACTCGTCGGGGACGATTACTGTCCAAATCCCAAAGTTTAATCGTATTATCCCAACTACCACTAGCTAAAGTCTTACCATCTGGGCTAATAGCAACAGACCATACAGGCCCATCATGTCCTCTGAGTGTGCGTAACAATCTACCATAACGCCAATCCCATAGCTTAACAGTACCATCATTACTACCACTAGCCAGAGTCTGACCATCAGTACTGAAAGCAACAGACTGAACCTCGTCTAAATGTCCATAAAGAGTATATAAAAGTAGACCACTATTCAAATCCCACAATTTAATAGTTTTATCTTTACTCACACTGGCAATAGTATTTCCATCTGGACTAATAGCTACAGAGAACACATCCTTAAGATGACCATACAATGTATTTTTCAAAGTACCACTGTAGATATTCCAAATTTTAATCGTGCTATCACTACTAGAGCTGACTAAAGTACGACCGTCGGGACTAACAGCAACAGACCACACAGGTCCATCATGTCCTGATAATTTACCCAGCTTCTTACCACTACGCAGATGTAACAGTTGAATATTTCCATTCGTACTACCACTGGCAATAATACGACCATTAGGACTAGCTGCGATTGACCAAACTGGGCCCGAAGTGGTCGCTAAAGTTTGTAGTGGAGAAAGTCGGTCTATGATTCCCGTAGATGGAGATATGGGAGGGAGGGTACTAATACTAGAGTCAAAATCATCTACTTTTAGTTGAGGAGACCTTGGTTCTAACTTAGGAATATTAGTGGATGAAGATAATGGCTGAGTTTGGGGAGATGGTAAGCGAGAACTAATAACTAAAGATAATAGAGCGATCGCTGCTGCTCCCCAAGCAGTTACAGTCCACCGTGGTTTCTGTAGGATAACATCTACTGGTGTTGGTCCATATTTGATATCTTTAATAACTTCTGCTACAGACTGATACCGTTGACGATGGTCTCGCTGTACCATTTTGTCTAATATCCGACCGAGATGGCGACTAATGGGATGTTTTAAATAGTCTCGCCACGCCCACTTATCTGCTTTAATATCAAATAGTTCAAAGGGTGAAACCATTGTCAATAGGTAGAGACAAGTTACTCCCAAACTATAAATATCACTGTTGGGGTAGACTTTCCCTTTTGTTTGTTCTGGGGCGGCATATTCAGCAGAACCATTAATACTCCCTATTGATAATAAATCTCCAGTAGCGGAAATTGTCACACCAAAATCGACTAATACAAATTCTTGAGTATTTGTCCCTGGTTTTGTCCGACAAATAATATTTTCTGGTTTAATATCTCCATGAATCAGGTGATGGTCGTGGATAAACTCCAAGACTGGCAACAACTGATTTAATATTTGCCAAATTTTATGTTCGCTAAAGACACCATCTTCTATGAGTTCTGTGGCCAAATCACGGCCTTCGATATACTCTTGTACGAGATAACGGTGGCCATCATGTTCGACAGAGGCTAATAGTTCTGGAATCTGGGGATGTTTACCGATTTTGTCTAGTTGTACTGGGTTACAACTAAAGGTCGGAATAACTTCTTGACCCTGAAAAACTAGGTCTTTTCTGTCGTCCAGACTGACAAACTCTTTAATTATACACGGCGGTTTGGAAGGTTTGTCTTGGTCAATGGCTAGAAATGTATGGCTCCAGACGCTTTCGCCTAAGGGTTTGATGACTTGGTAGCGTTCTTTGAGTATAGGGGGGCAGTTGGATATTCCCCCTATTGTCTCATTTTTTATGACAATTTTCTTGTCAGGGTCTTCTGGATTTTGGCTGTGAGAATTGATGCGAGGATTCATAATCAGCAATCAACTAGCATATTTTTTCTTTGACACTCCACGGACTAAAAGTTGTGTGGATTCTTAAGGGTCATAAATTTGACGGACTTTACCTCACATCAAATTTTACCCTTAACGGCATAGCCAAAGATGCCTCTAGTCTGTCTGGGTTAAACCCATTCAGGTTACTTTTGACTCCAATATTTGCAGCGCCATTTACGTCAGCATTTATCAATTTTCCTTGCCTGGTTCTGTACAAACCGCGCTTTATCCGTCTACCGCTAAAACTTTGTTTAACCGGGTTATTGGCATTAAACACAGGTATTTCATCATGATCTAGAAAACTAGCTTTAGATGTATAAGACTCCTCCTGTTCTTGATAAGTCAAACCATATCTATTACACATAGATTGTAGTTTGAACCTAAAAATATTGTGTGGTATTTGTACAAACTTTTGATTAGTTTTTTTGCCTAGATTGATATTTTGTTTCATACCTGGGTTAACGCCTACAACAATATGGGATATATTGTTATCTCTGCACCAGTTAATTAAATATCTAGCTGCTTTGTTTAAGTAATCTCTAACTTTGTTGTTTCGATTAACTGTAATACTTATTTGTTTTTGGGTTAATTTTTTAATGCTTTGCTTGTCTTTTATAGATTGTCATCTAGCATTTTCTTTGTTGTACCACTGGTTGATTGATTTCAGCTTTCTACCGTCTAGAATAAACGATTACCCAGTATTTGATATACAAGTAGCTAGATTGTCTAAACCAAGGTCAATAGCTAGTGCATTATTAGATTTTACTCCTGATTTTGGGATTTATTCTGTGATAAATTCAACCTCAAAAAAACTAGCATTAAATCTTGGAATTATACGGACTTCTTTTAGATTTTTATTAACTAAAACTAATCCTTGAGGAAAGGGTATTTTTACCGCACCATATTCAGCCTTGAATTTTCTAGACATCGGGATATTAAAATACCCGTTTTTTATTATTATTCGAGGTATTATTAAAGGAAAATACCCTTCTTGATTTAGATATCTAGGTATTCGTATTTTTTCAAATCTATATAGCCCTTCTTTTGCTTTTTGTATTAACCCAAAGAAAGATTTAAAAGACCTGTCTACAACCTTTAAAGTTTGCTGTGCAATATCGGTTTGGAGTAATTGGTAATTTTCATTATTTTTGCAGTGATGGTAATTTGATTCATATCGTAAATACCCGCCTTCAGCAAAATAAAATTGTCTTACTGAATACAGCCCTACATTGTACATATTTTTCGATAATCTGCACAATTGTTTTAAAGCTTTAAATTCCTGGCTAGACAAATTTCTGATTTTGTTTCTTTGGGTTAGGTACATAATATAGTTTTTACGCTATAACATTTATACTAGCAAAACAATATCAAACTGCCAAGGTAATTACGGGTTAAAACCTGTCGGGTAGTTTCCATCAATCTGTTAAAACTGGAACTTTTCCTGCTTACCGAAAGTTAGTGATGATAGTATTTCTTAGATTTTAGCTACAAACTTGAAGAAGGCAGGAGGGAGTAGGGGAGTAGTGGAGTAGGGGAGTGGGGGTGATTGAAGTAATTATAGAGTTATAAACATATACTATATAACCGGATTCTATATTAATTAATAAACCCGCGAAAGAAAAGATAAAGTATAAAATTATTATCATTAGACTTCTTGCAGAAGTCAGGGAATAGGGAATAGGGGGATAAAATTGTTGGTTTCATCTCTTGAATTGATTCAATTAAAAGTTTTGCAAGAGATATATTATTCTTTCTTTTAACGCCCATTATTTGGTGAATTTTTGTTCGACAAAAGTAAAAGTTACTGGTTTCAAATTCCCAGATATTTTCTACATAAACAAAACAGAAGTGCTTTAAACATTAAGCCATCAGTTATTAGCTATCAGCCATTAATTTTGGGGAAAATAAAAGCAATTGAGAAATTGAGAAAAAATAAAAGCTATTGCCAAAGTCCCCGGACTAAATTTTAGAAGTAATTATTCATTATTAATTACTTTTAACGTAGTTCCTCCACAGATTTTTAAGTCTAAAAATATAGTGTTTACTGAGTTACCAAATTATTAATTATTAAATAATTATGGTTTAAAGCCTCCCCTTTTAAGGGAAAAAAAAGAAATAATATCTCCTTATATTCAATCAAGAAAGGTTTTAACCAGAGGTAATTATCAATTATCAATTATCCATTAATGAAAGTTGTTTTTATTCTTTTCTATTCTGTACAGAGGTTGCATGCAATGTCTCTACCTATTCCCTACTCCCTAAAACAAAAGATTTTTGGTCAAACTTCTTATGGCGAAGTCTGCAAATTAAATAAACCTGCTATATATTATAAACTAGGGATGAAAAAATCATCAATCTTTAGTATTAAAGTTAAAACCTCATAATAACTAACAATTAACCATGCCTCTAATCCGAATCAAAAAGTCTTGGGAAATTCCTGAAACAAAAATAACTCCAGAAACTACTTATTTAAACCGTCGTCGGTTTATGAAAAGTCTAATCGGTGTTGGTTTAAGTGCTACTGCATTATCTACTCTTACCAGTTGTGGACGAAACTCCAAAACATCTTTAACTTCAGAAGCAGTAACATTACCAATGACTGGTAAATTCACAATTAATCCTAACTTTTCTGAAGTTGACCGACCTATAACAGACGAAGCTCTTGCCACAAAATATAATAATTTCTATGAATTTGGTGGTAATAAATCTATTTGGCAAGCTGCTCAAGCTTTACCCACTGAAAATTGGAAAGTTGAAGTTAAAGGATTAGTAAAAAATCCTCGTATTTATGACATAGATGAACTACAAAAAAAGTTTCCTCTAGAAGAAAGAATATATCGATTTCGGTGTGTTGAAGCATGGGCAATGGTAATACCTTGGTTAGGTTTTCCCATGAAATTATTAATGGCAGATGTGGAACCAACATCAAAAGCTAAATATGTTCGTTTTACCTCTTTTTACGATGCAGAAATTACTAAAGGTCCTGGTTTTTGGGCTAATGGTTATCCCTGGCCTTATACAGAAGGTTTAAGAATAGATGAAATGGCTAATGAATTAGCTTTTTTTGCAGTAGGAATGTATGGTAAATCATTACCTAAACAGAATGGAGCGCCATTAAGGCAAGTTATTCCTTGGAAGTATGGTTTTAAAGGCGCAAAATCAATTGTAAAAATTGAATTTATAGAGTCAAGACCAGCAACATTTTGGAATACTTTGGTACCAAATGAATATGCTTTTGAAGCAAATGTTAATCCTAATGTGCCTCACCCTCGATGGTCACAAGCAACTGAAAAAGTATTAAGTGAAGGTGCGAGTTGGTCTTGGGAAAAAATCCCAACTTTACCTTATAACGGTTATGGAGAATATGTTGCTAGTCTTTATAGTTAATAGCAGAATTTTTTGTAGGGGAAAAGATGAAAGTTTAGTTGAGAAAAATATAGTTTTATCCCTCATCTAAAATTTGGCATATCTATAGCAGGGAATAGGGAATAGGGAATAGAAAAGAAGAAAAAAAACTGTACCTCAGTAACTTGAGAAACGCCATAGCTGAATTTTTTGTAGGAGAAAAGATGAAAACATAGTTGATAAAAATATAATTTTATTGTTCATCTGAAATCTGGAAGCTCTATAGCAAGGAACGAGTTGGTTAGAACATAGATTGATTATGAATTTGAGAGAGAGAAAAGCTTTTCCCACTGTTCCCTGTTCCCTGTTCCCTGTTCCCTGTTCCCTGTTCCCTACTGTAGGGGTACTTAATTCTCTATCGAAATGCTATATACTTATTAAAAATTTGTAACAACCTAACTAATTTTTAATATGGCAATACAACTAAAAGTACCATCTATTGCTTGTGGTGGATGTGCAGATACTATTACGAAAGCAATCAAAGCTCAGGAATCGGAAGCTGATGTCCAAGTGGATGTGGAGCAAAAAATTGTGACTGTGGAAACCAAAGCATCTGAGGAGTCCATTAAGCAAGCGATCGTTGATGCTGGCCATACAGTTGAATAGAATAAATTTTGCTATAACTAAGCTGGTAACCTGGGGGACTTTCTTTGGACAGACTCCCAGGATTTTTTATAGCAGAAGGAAGAACAAAGAAGGAAAAGTCTTGCGTTGTCTGAGTTTTAAGCTTTTTATTTGACAAGTGAGAGTCATCCAGAAGTAATTGCTGCTTTGCTATTTGGGTTTAAAAGTGAGTCTATTCTGTTTGATTCTCTTTGGCATAGTATTTATGTAAATGAAGAAGATGATGAATATAAAGAGTTTAGTCAAGATGACTATGAGTCTGATTTAGATGAAGATGACCAAGATGAAACTGATGAAGAAATATCCAATGATATAAACATCAAAAAAAAGCAATCATTATCTTGGTTGAATCAGCAATGTTCATCCATAAATATCCAAAAAATAGTTGCACAAATAGCACAAAAATATATTCAGACAAAAACCAGTAATTTAGAAAAAAATGACGTTATTAAATATCCTTTTTATCATGAGATATTTGAGCTACTTTCACAACTGCGTAGTCATCCAAACCAACGTTTTTATCGATTACTGGTAAAGTTGTTTATATTCTTGATACTAAATATAAGTTAGATGACAAACCATCTACAATTGATATTAATCAAGTAGTAGCTTATGCAACTTATAAAAACTGTTATTCAGCAGTCTTGGTTTATCCTCACAAATTAATTCATCCCATAAATCAATTTGTTCTTAAAAGTAAAGTGTGCTTGGGTACTCTCATATTTTCTCTTGATGAAAGCTTAGAAAAAGCAGGTCATTTCAGTTATCAGTTATCATTTATCATTTATCAGTACCTCTAGTTAAAGTCAGAGACTTGAAATATTGAACTTGATTTTTTTTCATCCCCTTGAAAGGGGAGGCTATTGACCTTATTTTTTGGTCAAAAATTTTTAGATAAATTATTAGAATTTTCTGATGAATAATATCATTTCCAGTTGAATACTTATAAATAACAACGGAGTAGTCAGGAGTGAAGAGGGAAGAAGAAATAATACCATTTCTCAAAAACTTTTCTACATTTTATTGAGTAGTAGAGTAGGGGAGTAGGGAAGTGAGGGAGAAGTAAACATAAGAATAATTAACATTAACTGGACTGCTAATTAGGGTTTGCTGAAAAAGTCTTTTAGCAGGGGTAGGAGACAGGAGACAGGAGACAACCCACCCCTAACCCCTCCCAGGAGGGGAAGACAGGAGAAATGGGAAGTTAGAGAAGGTAGGAGTAAGAATTGTCTCAAGATTGTTCTGCCCAGCTCTTCCCTAAAATACTAACTTTTTGAGCATGAAGAGCTGAAACAGGCGCACTTTTTTTGACAAAAAAAAAGGCACTTGTCTTTATATGTCAATGTTTTTAGATTTAATCAGCAAGCCCTAATTAGCAATAAATGATAAAGTTAGTGTTAATAACTTAATAACTGAAGTGTTGCCTAAGTATAGCATTACTTTTAATAATTGGTATAAGAGGAGAAGAAAGTTTTTTCTGAATGCTATTAAACGGACATGATATAAAACAATGCGACAAAAAAAATTGAGGTGGATTTAAACATAAGTATTAAACCCATCTCGGCAAATTTGTCAGTCAAAATTAATACCCTAAAAAAAATAGAGTATATTAAATACTCTAATTAGTTTCCAAGGTAATTACTGTAACTTCTGGTGGGCAAAATAACCTACCTGGAAAATAAGTTCCTAAACCACGATTCACATATAAATAGTTATTTCCAATTTGATGCAACCCCTGAGACCATTCCCAATACTCAACTATTCTGTGACACTTATCCATGAATGGTACAAAAGGTCGTAAAAATTTAGGTATGAGTCTGCGAACAGGTTCTCGATATTGAGGTAGAGGTCCGATAAATGGTAACCTAATCTGACCCCCGTGAGTATGACCAGACAGTTGTAGGTCAATACGCCATTTTTGTAATACTTTAGCGGTATCGGGATTGTGGGATAAGACGATCCGAGGAACCGTTTCATCTATAGATTCGATGACTGCAGTTGGTTTGAAGTTACTAGACCAATAGTCCTCTAACCCTACTAAAGCTAAACCTGAACCCAGAGGATAGACGACTTGATTCAGCAGAATAGGAATGTCTATACGAGTAAAAGCGTCAATGACTTTATCCCTGGCACCTGGATATTCTTCATCGTGGTTACCGAGTACAGCATAGACACCAGCACGACTTTCGAGATATTTCAATCGCAACACTAAATCATATATAGGTGCAGGTTCATCTGTGATAAAGTCACCTGTAAGTAAAATTAAATCTGGTTCGACTTCATTGGTAATAGCGATCGCTTCAGAAAGCAACCGTTCGGATAGTCGCAGTCCGTCATAATGGAAGTCGGTCAAGTGTACGAGTTTTGTCCCTTGTAAATGATTAGGCAACCCAGTAATTTTCAGGGTCAAGTAATCTACCTGCAATTGGCCTGTCAATATCCTGTGCATGGTACATAAACTATTACTACACTAAGGCGCTTATAGCATAGCAAACCAGAATAAGTTAATATGCATTTAAAATGCGTATTAGCAAGTCAAAAGTTAGAAGTAATAAGAGTTTTACCTTTAACGAGGCACACAATAATAAGTCGTTTATATGCATAACAGCTGATAGAACCCCTAAGCGTATCTTTTATTGAAATACAAAGGCTTCAGGAAAGCCGTTTTAAGGAGCCTAACAACTATAAGGGTTCAGGAAACCGAAAAATTATGAAAAATGACTGCCAGAATCATAAAACCCAGATGGGTATTGAACTTGTAACTTCTTAAATAGATACCAAATGGCTTCTATAGGTTCGCAGGTTTAGGAATATGGCATTTTGACAAGATTAATTATCTAAGTCTAGGGGTAGAAAAATAGAGATTTTTTAGCAAAATTTTAGGTTTAATTAGGGTTTGCTGATTAAATCTAAAAGCATTGACATATAAAGGTTTTAGCATTTTTTAGTTGAAAAAAGTCCCAGCTTTGAGATCGCTTAGGTTCAAAAAATTAGCATTTTAGGCGCATAGTTGCGCAGAAAAATCAATGGACTATTCTTCCTCCTACCTCCTCTATAATTCCCATTTCTCCTGACTTCCCCTCCTGGAAGGGGTTAGGGGTGGGTTGTCTCCTGACTCGGTCCTCCTACCCTCACCCATAAGACTTTTTCAGCAAACCCTAATTAAATCAAATAATATAGCAGTCGAAGTAAAGTTTAGAACATATCAAAAGCTTAAAACTCAAACAACGCAATATTTTTTTTCCTTCGCTTCTTCCTTCTTTCCTAGATAACTAAAATCTCCTTCCTTCTTCTGCTATATTAGACATTTATAGCAAATGAACAAACCTTTTTTCCCTTCTAGGAACATTCTATAAAATCTCCTTACCTTCTCTTTCCTCAGATTATTTATTTCTATTTTTTTAGGAATTTCTATTGTGAATAAGTCGATCGATAGAAATTGTATTTAGACTACAACCAGCTAAAAGTATGAAAAAAACTAGGCAATAAATAAGTTGAGAAGATGCTATATCCCACTGTTGTAATAAACAAACTCCAAACATTAACGGCATCATTAATAGAAAACCTGTAATAATTGCGTTCCGTGTTTGCAGCCCAATTATCATTAGAAACCCAGAAATTAATTCTACAGGAGTAGTTAAAGCAGCAAATGGTATAATCACAAAACTTGGTGCTAGTTCTTGAAATCTATCTACCATTGATTGGATAAATCCTCCCATATTTCCAATTCGGACTAGACCATGTACAAAAAAGTTGATTCCAAATACTATTCTTAATAATGTATAGGCTAAAGTTACATCTTTGCGTTTGAGAAAAATTGGAGTTTCAATGTTATTCATTCTGTCATTCCTGTGAGATTTGTCTCTACAAATATTGGCACTAGGTTCTCAGATATAACTCTAAATTTATCATAATACTATCTCCGCTTAATTCGCGTTCTAAAAACTTTCTCTTGCTAATATCATGTCCGGTTGAATACTTAATAAATAACGATGGAGTCAGGGGTCAGGAGTCAGGAGGGAAGAAGAAGGAAGTTTTTTATCGCGCTATTAAACGGATATGATATAGAAATCCTATTTCAGTTGCGGGTAAAAATATTTTTGAATTTAGAGAACCCTTAAGAAGGAACAAGGAATAGAGGTAAAATTTTCAGAGTTTTTATATATCATTAGATTTTTTACAAATGATTTATGATTGCTATATAATCCTCAGTTTTTGTTTTTTATACCCCCAATTCTCTATTTCCTATTACCCCTTAATAATTAATAATTAGGGTTTGCTGAAAAAGTCTTATTGGTGAGGGTAGGAGACAACCCACCCCTAACCCCTCCCAGGAGGGGAAGACAGGATAAATGGGTACTTAGAGGAGGTAGGAGTAAGAATTGTAAGAATGATTTTTCTGCCCAACTATGCGCCTAAAATAC
>NZ_RCBY01000233.1 GCF_003838195.1 Okeania hirsuta | reverse complement strand
GTCGCATTCGTCACCAGCTCAAAGGATTTGATTGTTTGCTTTCCGGCGATTGAATCAGTTCTGCAAGCAGTGTCCTAACCGCCTTGGCGGTTGCTATATAAATAAATGACCAAGGACTCAGGAGTCAGGAGGCAAGAAAGAAGAAGAAAGAGACAGTTTTTTGATTGCGCTCTTATCCGGACATGATATTATGCCTAAGTCCTAAAAGTATTGGCATTGCTGATTTGGGGTATGATTTGTATTTTTTGGCGATTGCTAAACTATATCAATGACAAATATTTGAGATTCTTCAGTTTTTATTTTCATACCTTGATTCAGCAACGCCAAAGTATTAATCACAGCTCGATCTTAGAGCTGATTTATAAAGTAAATGTTAAATTAGCTAATCTCTTGACCATTAGGCAGATTCAGGAACCATAAATCATGGTCTCACTCACTTGTGAATACACCTCATAATCTTTACTTAAACGCCTAAATCTGTTTAACAATTCCATTTGTGCGTTCCACAATCCACCGCTTCGGTAGTTTCTCAAAAGTTTTGGTTTTTCGCTCAATTACTTCCACTAGTACTCGTTCTCCACAAACTTTCTGAACTGCCTTGGCGAAATTTTTACCAGAATATCCTTGATCTACCCATATCACTTCCAGTGAGCGACAACTTATCTCTGGCTTCGTTGAGCACAACTATAGCTCCCAATCTCTCAGAAGCATTTGCTTGAGTTACTCAAACACCTATTAATAGTCCTTGAGAGTCTACAACTATATGGCGCTTACGCCCTTTAACCTTTTTTCCACCATCGAAACCATAGACACAGCCCTTTTTTCTGTTGTTTTGACTGACTGAGAATCAGCGAACGCCACACTAGAATTTTGACCTGTTTCTAGTTGAACTCTTAGTTTTTGGCAGACTCGAGCGTGGATTTGCTCCCATATACCACGACGTTGCCATTTCTGAAAATACCTATATACAGTTGTGTAGGGAGGTAAGTCATGGGATATCATTTCCCACTGACATCCAGTCCGTTGTACATAAAATACACCGTTGATCATCTCTGTTAAATCCACTTCAATGGGATGACCAAACCCTTTTGGTTTAGGTAGCAAAGGCTTGAGTATTTCCCACTCTAAATCACTTAGATCACTTGGGTATAGCTGACGTTGAGGCTTAACGAGCGCAGGTATACGGCTGATTAGTCACAATTATATCTAGACTATCATTGATAGTAAAACTATGATTCACTCTTATGTAGCTTTCTTTAGATTTTCTTTATTAATCAGCTCTTATAGAACCCCTAACCGTATCTTTTATTGAAATACAAAGGCTTCAGGAAAGCCGTTTTAAGGAGCCTAACAACTATAAGGGTTCAGGAAACCGAAAAATTATGAAAAATGACTGCCAGAATCATAAAACCCAGATGGGTATTGAACTTGTAACTTCTTAAATAGATACCAAATGGCTTCCATAGATATAGTACTACGCAAATAGGTTAGGGCAATGATAAACACTCAAATGAGTGTCAGGGATTACTTCTAACTTCTAACTTCTGACTTGCGCGTAGCGCTATAACCATCCTTTACTTATTGAAGCCATCTAGCAATATCTTTCGCGTGGTAAGTTAAGATCAAATCGCTAACCAGCACGTTTTAGAACTACGTTATTGACTAAGAAAAAGTTTATGGGATCTTGATCTAAAATTTAATACTCAAATAACAATTCTTTATATTTAGTATGGCCAATTGATCGTAATCACATCACTAATTAGTAAAATTTGATATAATTTAAAATTTTTGACAAACCACTTTCCCAATGCTCAAAAAAATAAAAACTATAAAACAAAATGTTAAATATCACCAAAATAAAAATTTAGTACTAAAATGCAGCAAAAGTTAAAATTTTTGCTACTCAAATTACTTAGGAGTTAATATTATGAATGAATCGGCACCTGTGCCAATAGGAATTGTAGGTGCTTCCGGCTATGGCGGGGTGCAACTTGTCAAGCTGCTTGAGGATCATCCAAAGGCTGAGGTTGTGTACTTGGGGGGTGACAGCAGTGCGGGGAAACCTTTTTCTTCAATCTACCCTCACTTGGAGCATTCTGTAGATTTAATGGTAGAGGCAATAGATTTGGACAAGATATCCAGTAAATGTCAGGTAGTCTTCCTTTCTCTTCCCAATGGTTTAGCTTGGAAGATGGCACCAACTCTGTTGGAAAAGGGATGTAAAGTATTGGACTTATCCGCTGACTATCGATTTTCTAATTTAGAGACTTATCAATCTTGGTATGGTGGAGAACGCACAGATAAACAAATAGTTGCAACTGCTGTCTACGGGTTACCAGAATTGTATCGCGATCGCATTGCCAATGCTCAACTTATAGGTTGCCCTGGTTGCTATGTCACGGCTAGTCTTTTAGCACTTTCCCCACTATTTAAACAGGGTTTGATAGTACCGGAAACTGCAATTATTGATGCGAAGTCAGGGACTTCTGGAGGTGGTCGCAAAGCAGCTATTAATATGTTACTAGCTGAGGCGGATAATTCTATTGGTGCTTATGGAGTAGCTAGTCATCGACATACTCCAGAGATTGAACAAATTTGTGGTAATTTGGCTGGTTATGATGTGAAGGTGCAATTTACTCCTCATCTGATACCAATGGTGCGGGGAATATTAGCTACAGTTTATGGTACTCTGCGAGACCCTGGGTTAGTGCGAGAAGATTTGCTGACTATTTATAATGCTTTTTATCGTAATTGCCCTTGGGTGAAAGTATTGCCTAGTGGTACTTATCCTCAAACTAAATGGACTTGTGGCACTAATCTCTGTTATCTTGGTATTGAGGTGGATCACCGTACTGATAGAGTGATTATTATGTCAGCTATTGATAATTTGATTAAAGGTCAAGCTGGTCAGGGTGTTCAGTGTATGAATTTGATGATGGGTTGGGAAGAAACCCTGGGATTACCCCAGTTGAGTTTTTATCCCTAACAGTATAGCGCTACGCACTAGGGAATAGGGAACAGGGAACAGGAAATAGCAAACTGTCAAAGGGTTTTAGGATTGAAAAATGTCTTAACCAGTTCTTGTAGTTCTATATATATAGATTTGTTTTCTGTTGCTTGCTAAAGCTGAAAAACATGGACGATCCAAGACTTATATCTACAAAATGTCTATGTTTTTACGTCATTAACTAGCTATAGCGCGCTTCAGCATTTTCCTTACCGGAATGCTTTGCAAACAGCGCTTCAGCTTTTTAAGCTTGGATTAAATCCCGGCAGCTAATGCGCAGGATAGTTGAGTCGGGGTTGAAATCCCCGACGAGAGTGTCAAAAAAAGTCAATCATGCTGAGTGCTGACCGCTGAGTGCTGACTGCTATTTAATCGAAGAACGTGTCTAGGATTGTCTAGATTTTTAGAAGGTGTCTATCCATACCCAAATTTGTTTCTGGCAGTTAGTTAGTTTTCAGTGGTGTTATGCCATCTACTAACCTAACTGCTGATATCAAATCCGGTTAAACAGTTATAGAATGGTTAAGTCGAGTTGGAGTCAGAAGTCAGAATTGCTGAATTCAGGAGGAGAAAGAATTAGAAAGATGAGCGTAGTTATGGCAATTGGAGAATTTTTTTTATGTCCAATTAAGAGGATTTGATATGACTTCTAGGCTTAAACTTTGTGCTGTAGATGGAGCGATCGCCTTTTGATCGGGAATCGGAAGTGGTATAGTTCTTTAGCTTTTAATATCATGTCTCTTTAGAATACCCACAATAAAAAATTTAGGGAACAGGGAGAAATTTATTAGAGAAAATATCTTTATTATGATATCATATCGGGTAGCATCGGATCATGTATAGAATTCAGTCAAAATTGTAAGAAACTCTTCAGCTCCCCCTGCCTTCTGCCCTTTGCCTTCTTCCACAGGCAATTTCATCTACTGCTGAAACTGGATTAAAGCTCATATTAAATCAGCCACTCGGATGGATTTAAAAGCTACGGAGCTATTCAGGAATGGCTTCGCTGTGAATATGGGGAAGATGTTGATTATAAAACTCTTTACGGAATCATCAGATCTAAATTTAAGGCCAAATTAAAACTTCCCAGAAAGTTTTCAGTAAAAAAAGAACCAGAACCAGCTGAAAGCTTTAAAAAAAAACTAATATCTAACTGAGAAACTATTAAATTTTTACTCGTCAATTTTTCCCAAGATTTCTGTAAACAACCATTACGCTATTTTTGCCAAGATGAAACTCCTATCGGTTTAAAAACAATTGAACCTCGATTAATCACTGCTTGTGGAGTCAAACCTACTGGAAAAGTCCAATGGGATTTCAAAGCTATTTATATATATGGGGTTGTGGAACCCGCCACGGGAGAATCTTTGTTTTGAGAATTTTCTCATTTGGATGCTGAATGTTTTCAAGTTTATTTAAACCAATTATCTGCTCAATATAATAATAGTATAAATATTATCCAATTAGATAATAGTACAGCCCATACAGCCAAAAAAATCAAAGTTCCTGAAAATATTATTTTACTATTTCAACCCCCACATAGTCCAGAAATTAATCCCATAGAACGACTTTGGCAATACATGAAGGATCATTTAAGTTGGGGAATATATGAAACTTTAGAAGATTTGAGAACAAATCTCACAGAGATGATTAACAACCTCTCAAATGAAATTATAGCATCAATAACAGGGTGGAATTATATTGTTGAGGCTTTAAATATAGCCAATTTATGATCTATGAAGATTAATGCCTCTATCAGTTGACGATCGCTGCTACAAAAATCACACAATTTTTCAGAAATGGTATAAGTATTCAAGCAGACATGATATGGCTAATTAATGGGCGTTGTCAGAAAAGAAGATGATTGAGAGAATGATCAGCGTGTAAAGTTCAAGGAAAAATGCAATGGAATATCCAGAATGCCACAGTCACCACATCCATAAAAATGGTCACGCGAAAAGGTAAACAAAATTATATCTGTGTCAAGTGTGGTCGTCAATTGATCGCAGAATATCAACCCATACGGATATAGTGATGATCTCAAACGCAACTGCTGGAAAATGTATGTTAATGGCACGAAAACCCATGCCATAGAGAGAATTACAGGAGTTTCACGCACAACTATTATGGATGGGGTCAAACTTGTGGGAATACTTCTACCAGATGCCTATGAGGCAGAAACTATCCCAGAGATCGGAGAATTGGAGCAACTAGAAACCTTATAATTAAGTCGTGCAACCCCGCCTTGACTGGCGAAATATTTTTGGAGAGTTGCTCACGCATCCCCTACTTCCCCTCCTGGGAGGGGTTAGGGGTGGTTTAACTTCTGACTTCTGACTTCTGACTTCTGACTTCGTTAACGAACCACACCGCCACCTACGGGCCGAATATCTTCCCCTGAGAAAGGAGTTGTACCACCTTGCCAGTTGAAGTCACTGATCCGGAGGCTAAATGTACCAGTTTGTCGTCTGGGACTAAAAGTTAATATGACTCCATAAGTACGACGACTATATTCTAATGTGATTCGATCGTCGAGAATATCACCATTTTCTATGTTGATTCCACTTTGATAGCCAACCCGAAAACCTTTATAAATCTGTTGGACAAGACCAAATAAGAGGACATTCGTGTCTTCAACGCGGTCAAAGAAAAAAGGTGACTGACCACTTAGACCTGTCTGGCTATAAGTTAAGTTGAATCCAGTATAATCAAAAAAGTCTCTGGAAAAATGTCCAAACTGACCAGTAAACCCAAGACTGCCACGAAGATAAGATTGGTCTTCATCGTTACTATAAAGGCTAGTAGCACCAGTCAGTCCTAAGACCATTTGCACAAATGGAACTACTGGTTTGCTGGTATATCTCAAGCCTTCGGTCGGGGTCGCTGGCAATGCTTCTCCACTCCAGATAGTTAGTGGGTATCTCAGAGAGACTACGCTCTGGAAACGACCAAGGTCAGCTCGTGCTTTAGCATCGTCGTCATCATTTTCATCATTTTCATCGGGTAAGGGTTCAAATGGTTGGAGGTCTGTTAATAATTCCCGACGGTCTGTTCTGGCATTGACAACTTGATAACCTGTCTGAAAACTTAGTTGGGCACCAGTTTCTCCTAGTGGTATTAGGGGGGAGGTAAGAACGACACCTGCGCTGCTGTGAACTGTTTGAAATCCTAAACTACCATTGAATAAGCGATCGCGATAACTATACTCTCCTGTTAAATTGTAACCTTGGTATAACTGTCTTAGTCGAACGCTACCCCGAAAGTCGTCTTCTTCTAGGTCGGGAAAGTCTTTAAATGTGAGAAATGTGGCTCGTCCTTCTAGTTGAGTTGTGGGGGTTATGGAACCGTTTACCGAAGCTTTGAGACCAAACACATTATCATCTATGGGGGAGTCGCCTTCATCTCCTAAAAAGGCTCTTTCTAAGTAATATTGGGGAGTTAGTCTGACTTGAAATGGTATTTGAAGTGGGGGTTCAAATGTAGTTTCAACAAATAATCCTCCTCTATCATCTTGGTCATAACCAATTTGAATTGGCAGGGGGTCTCTTTGGTTACGGTCAATAATTGTTCGTTCGCGAAATAGTGGTAAACTAAAGCGATTGTCGAATACTAACCGTGCTTTTTTGGTGATTAGTTCATCTTGAAAGGGTGATAGGGGTTTGAGTGTAGCACGCTCGCTTCTTAATTCTACTTCTGGGGGTGAGAACGGATCGTTGGTGAGTCGGAGATTTGTGGCTTCCCAGGTGCCTGCACCTAATAAGTTGAGACGGTCTGCTTCAAAGCGCAGTCTATTAACTGTTCCTGCTTGTTCGGGTGCTTCTAGTTTGGGTTCAAATGTAACTTTTGTGCCTTCAGTTGCTTTGACATTTGTTGGTGGTTGAGTAGCACTGATGCGATCGCTTAATGTTCTTGCTTGTAATGCTCCTACTCCTTCTGTGGTGGGTAGGGATGATGAGGATGTTTCTTCGGCGTTACCGACAAATATAATTCCACTTGCTTGTTCAATTACTCCTTTGTCTAGGGTAAAGTTGTATTCCATGCGTTCTCCTAGCAATACTTGTTGCCCTTGAGTAAAAACAGCATTTCCCGTAGCCAGGAGTTGACGAGTTGTTAAGTTAATTTGTACTTTGTCTGCGTTAACGAGTCTTTGACTAAATCGCACTATTACTTTACCTTCTGCTGTAATTAGTCGCCGTTGGTCGTCATATTCTTGACGCTCTGCTGTTACTTCTACTACATCTGCTGGCAAGGGTACTGTAATAGGTTGTTTATTTTCTGTTTCTTCGTCTGACTCTTGGGTTTGAGATTCTGGATCTGCTATGGGAACGGGTGTTTCTTCTTCTTTTGATTCTTGGACATCTGGCTGGTCTATAGGTTGTTGCTCTTGGGGAAGATTGGGCAATTTTGGGGAACTATCTTCTATTGTTTGTCCTATTTCAAGTGTTTGTTTTTGTGTCTGTGTTTCAAGTTGCTCTGGTTGACTGAAAAATTTTGAGGTAATTATTTTTTGCTTGGTACTTGCAGTATTCTTACTGAAATGTTCTAGAATGTCTCTACTGTTTGAGCTATATAAGTTTATTTGTGTAGTAGTTTCTTCTTCTTGTTTTCTGGCTGTATATTCGGAGAAATTTGAGAAGGAAGTAGAGGAGAATGTTAGTTTTCTATCTAAATTAATTTGGTTTTCGATAGTAGAAATTTTTTCTGCTGATGATATATCTATTTCTACAGGTGGTCCCAGACTTGCTGAGGTTGTATGAATTGGACTTACTGGACTAACAGGGTCAAAGGTGGATTTAATTTGAGGAATTTTGTATAATACGGTTTCTCTGAATTCTTGTCCTGAGAAAGTGTTTTTTGCAGACAATATGATTTCCTCAGTCCCCTGGTTTGATTTTGGCAGTGGGCTAGGTACTTGCTGTCGTAATTTTGTAACAGATTGGGTTACCGTTTGTGAAGGGAGGGTTTCAACTATTGGAGGTAGTTGTGGTGGGGGCAGAGGATAGGACATATTTCAGATAGAAACATTAAGCTCAAAGGTTAAAGATCGGAGTCGATCATAAACTTAAGAGTTAGAACTTTTACAGAAGATTTATCAATTCAAGAGTAAAAATCTAATTAGCTTGGCCTGGAGATTACTTTTTTCCACTCTTTAGGGTCTGGATATATTATTAAGTTACTCACTGAATTTGATTTTACATATCATATTTTATAAATTATGTCAAAAACTAGCCTGGAATATAACACTTAATCAGATTAGTGGACTTCCAGGCTGACTGAAATCTTGGTGCAAGTTTTTACTCAGTCTCTAAAAATATAGAGATTTTATTACTCCATATCTCGACCACTAGGGTTACGAGCAGGATCGTTGGACAAGAATCCAAAAATGAATAATGCAACAAAGAAGAGGACGACAATATTAACGACTATTTTTAGAGTTAGCATCTATTAGTTTTCTCCCAGGATGTGAAAAATTGATATTGATTATGAAAAATCTACAACTTTCTTATCATATCTAAATATTGTCTCATTTGACTACAATATATGTGTCAAATATTTTTCAACTTCTTTTGGCTCCATTGCCAGACTTGTGCAAATACTTTTTCTATCCAGGTCATAACCACATCCACCCATCCCAATATTTCTTCTAGAGGATGTTTGATATATCCTATTGAAACTGAGGCTACTTCTAAGCAGTCTTGTTCTTGCTGGTAATCTGGCCTACTATCTTCTCTACTATAATATTGAATCGAAACTTTGGCATTTTTTGTGGTCTGGGAAAAGTTTTGTTCATTTGTCTTTGTTAAAGTTTTGATGCTCCTGCCTCGATTTTCTCTAAATCTGATAGTTTCTATGTTGGCAGAATTATTAGAAGTGAAAATGGTCTTTTGAGAAGAGTTCTGTACCTGGTCTTCCTCTTGTTTTACTTCTAACAATGATTCAAAGGGTAATTCTTCTATGTTAATAGGTGGTAGTAATTCATTTAAACCTAGACTTCTAGTAATTGGGTGTATGTAATGTTTAGCTATATTGTTAATAAAGTCACGGAAAATTAGATTGGAACTTGACAATAATGGCAGTGTTTGGTAATTATTTTTTTCCTGAATTAGTTTATTTTTCTCCGGGGGTAATTTCAATTCCTCAAATAGATTGAACCATAAGGCTATTTGACTGGTTTGCACCCAGGCCATAATTTGCCAGAAAATACTCATATATCTAGAGTTGGGTGCAATTTCGGCGCATGGTTGAAGTTGCAATGGGGTGTTGTTTTCTAAGTAAGCTGTTAAGATAAGTGGCTGTTTTTGTTGGTCTTTGGTCAAAAGTTCAGATTTTTGATGATTATCTGCCAGGGTGTCTTGATTTTCAAATTTAATGTCTAGTCTTGGGAAAAGTTCAGATTTGGGTTTAATTAGGGAAGAAGTTGAGGTGTTTACTGGGAGTTTAGCTGCTGGTGGGGTGACTGTTTGTATTGTTGTTAGTGATGCTTGCTGAATAGGTTGGTTAGTATTTTGATGATTTTTAGTTGTTTCATTATTGACTTTATTTGTGATTTGTGGTTTTTTTACGGATGCCTTTTTTCCTAGCTGTTTGACTGCTAGGCGAGAGGTTTGCAGCAACACATATATTGGATAAAGTAGCAATTGAATTGTGTTGGTAGTTGCAAATTTTACTTGATTGAAGACGCGATCGCTTCTATCTAATATTTGGCGATATTTTTCAGAAACAAAGTTTAATACTTTACTTTTATAAGGACTTGATGTCATTTTTATTTTAAATTTTTGATAGGGGTAGGTTTATTTATTTTCATGATTTTCTTTTTCTTGCTCCGTCTTTATGTGCTCGGAAACCTCAGCGCAGGCAGTGCGCTTTTTTGAAGCAATAGGGAATAGGAGAAGGCGATCGGATAATTTTTATAGAGTTAAAAGTGAACTAATTATAGAGAGTAGTATGTTACTAAACAGCTTTATTATATCTCAGAAGCGAAGTTTTATGAGACTCTGGAGTTAGGAATAAGTTTGTTTCAGTTATGAGTAAATTGAAATATGAAATATGATTTGGCTTTACTTATCTATGGAGTAGCTAAGGTTTTGATGAAAATTTTTTTTCTATGAGGAAAGCTAATCAAGGACTTAGGTGAGTTGCAAGAAAGTTGTTGTTAGAAAAAAATCAGAATCTACTTCTACATCTCAATTTCAATTAGAAAGAATATCGGGCAAGGCAAACGCATCTTATTTTGAAGTTCTAACAGGGCAAGGATGTTAGGGTTCTGAGTGTTTATACTTATTACTTCTCTAAAGCTTAACTGTAGAAGGTTCCAGAATTTAGATGCGTTGGCCCTGGAATATCGGGGAGTTTGTTGAATAAATAGTCATGCGTAGGGGCGAATAACTCCCAATACATAAATTTTCTCACAACTTTTTGGGGAATGCAAGGCAAAAAACCTGACAGATTTTTTTGAGCTTCACAAAATGCTTATTTTGCTCTTCTCAGTAGAGTGGAGCGATCGCTCATCTATATATAGCTATCGGTAAAAAGTGCAGTGTTTTTAGTTGAATAAATAGTCATGCGTAGGGGCAAACAACTCCCAATGCATAAATTTTCTCACAATTTTTTGGAGAATGCAAGGCAAAAAACCTTGGCATCACGTTTTTTTTCTGGAGCTTGACAAAATGTTTTTTTTGACTCTACTGAAATGAATATTTTCTCTCTGTTCTAAATTGAGTGGAGCGATCGCTCATCTATATATAGCTATCGGTAAAAAGTGCAGTGCTTTTAGTTGAATAAATAGTCATGCGTAGGGGCGAACAACTCCTAATACATAAATTTTCTCACAATTTTTTGGGGAATGCAAGGCTCAAAACCTCACAGATTTTTTTGAGCTTCACAAAATGTTTTTTGTGACTCTACTGAAATGAATATTTTCTCTCTGTTCTAAATTGAGTGGAGCGATCGCT
>NZ_RCBY01000232.1 GCF_003838195.1 Okeania hirsuta | reverse complement strand
ATATCCTCGCGAGTCGCTAAGTCTACTGTAGACTGGCCAATTAATTCTGTCATTCTATCTAAGCAGGCATTTAACCCAGCAGCAAATTCGTATCGGGTCATAGCTCGGTTACCTTTGTAAGTGCCGTCTGGATATCCTGCAATACAACCGTAACGTTCTACTAATGATTGTAATGCTTGAAATGCCCAGTCTGTAGGTTGGATATCTGAGAGTTGGGATACGGAGGTTACTTGGTCTAGTTCTGAAAGATCGTCATATTCATCTGATGCTTGTGCTAGTTGTAGGGTTTTTTTTCTAACTGTTGAAGGAACAGAATGGGAGTTATTTAAGCTCTGTAATATTGGTGGTGATAGTAAATGGAGAAAAGACTCATCTTGAGGTTTAACTTTTGTAGAATTTATTTGTGTTAATCCAGTTGCAGATTTTGCCCATGTTAAAGGAACTCCTAAAATAAATATTGAGATTAAAGATAATAAAAATTTACTTCCCATTTTATTTCGTCCTCATCTTATCGGTATATTTATTTAACTTGGTGTACTTTGATTTCAGTACATAATAATTTAAGACGTTTATATCATTAATATCTTCTTCGAGCAACCTAGCCAACAACTAATTTATTAAGATCAGTAAAATATTGTCTTCAAGTGCAGTGAAACATCGAATAAGTTAATTTATTAGACATAACTTCATCAGAAGATTACCAATCAAAACTTTACAAAACTTATTTATGGTCTTCCGGAAAATAAAATTTAATATTATCTTTATTGCCGTTATGTTAGTTATTTATATACGATTAAATTCACAAATAAAAAAAACTAAACAGTATAAAAACCGGAGTCAATAGGCTGTGGCCATAACAATTAGTAGCTAATTAGCTTCCTAAACTAGTCTTGAAGATCGCCAATTTAATTTATTTGATGAAGCCTTTAAACCCGGTCTTTTACACACAAGTTATACATAATTTACTATCCAAATTCTAATTCCTGAATCTTTACTTGGTCAGGAAAAATCCTCAGAGAAAAACAGATTCACAAATATTTACCATGAACTTTTTAAACCAAAATCACAACCATGAAATTTTCTGTAAAAAGTTTGCAATTGAAGAAGAAGTCAGGAGTCAGGAAGACCGAGTCAGGAGAACGGGGTCAATGGGGATTCTCACCTCACCAACCACATTTGCACCGTGCAGACGGTTGGGTATTAAATCCATAAGGGATAAAGATAATAGCCATTGTGTGAGTATTTGGCCTCCTGGTATGGGAATATTAGTAATTATTGACCCTACGGTAGAAAGTTATCAAATGTTAGCATCCGGGGTTTTGGCAGGGGCAAAAGTTGTAATTCTGAACTCGGAAGAAGATGAGGTCAGACAAATAACTAGAGCTATTTTGGATTATCCAGTTAATAGTCTCCATATTGTTTGTCATGGTTCTCCTGGTAGTTTGCAGTTGGGTAATACTAAGTTAAGTATCTCGACGTTGACCAAATACGAGGCGGAGTTGAAAAGGTGGGGTGAGACCATAGGTTCTGGTGGAATATTGTTGTATGGTTGCGAGGTAGGTGCGGGAGATATTGGGAAAGCTTTTGTGGGAAGGTTCCATGAGTTGAGTGGGGTAGGTGTTGCTGGTGCAGTAAGTCCTGTGGGTAATGCAGAATTAGGTGGTAGTTGGGAACTTGGGGTTAAAGTTGGGGAAGTTGGGGATAATTTGGCGTTTGGAGAAGAGGTGTTGGTAAGTTATCCAGGAGTTTTGCCAGAAAATTTGCTCTTTGCTTCTCAAATTGAACCTGTCAACACCGCACCAACAGCTAATAATAGCAATATCCGCATAGACGAAGATACCACCTACAACTTTAGTATCACTGATTTTGATTATACAGACTCCGATGGCGACCCTCTAACCGAAATCGAAATCGTGAATTTACCCGAACGAGGGGAACTATTATTGGCAGGTTCACCATTAACTCCTGGTCAAACTATCAGCGCTACCCAAGTAGGAACTCTCAGCTATCGTCCAGAAATTCACGAAAATGGCGACAACTACACCACATTCCCAGTTATTTTTAACAATGGTTCAGAAAATAGCAACCAAGCGACAATAACTATCAACGTCAATTCAGTTAATGACCCTCCCGTAAGTACAGATGATAATATTCGCTTTGAAGCAAATATCACTGGACAATTCCAATTCCAAGAAAGCAACTTTCCTATCGTAGATGTAGATGGAGACAACCTAGCAAGTATTACGATCGCCCAAGAACCAACTTTAGGCAGTCTTACTCTCAACGATGAACCAGTCACTAACCCCATCCCCGTTAGTGACATCGACCAACTGGTATATAGTATAGAACCAACTCCTGCAGGCAATAACATCGATGAATTCACATTTACAGTTAATGACGGTCAAGCTGATAGTTTAGAATACACAATTAATATTAATGTCGGGGAAAGAAGTACAGATACACCCCCAACTGCAGCAGATGCTGAGATTACAATAGAAGAAGATACTACCTTTCAATTTAATACATCAATTTTCAACTTTCGAGATGAAGATGGTGACTTTTTCAGCAACTTCAACATAACCAGAACTCCAGAATTAGGACGACAGGAAACATTCACAGACGAGGGTGTTCTTGAAAACATTTTCTACATCCCCAACCATAACGAGTTCGGCAATAATTACACCAACTTAGAATTCCAGATCGGTGATAGTGGTGGACTCAACAGTCAAGAAACATACACCCTTAACATCAATGTCACTCCAGTTAACGACAACCCAGTATTTACAAGTGGAGCGCCAACAACAGCTACAGTAGGTCAACTATACACTTACCAAATTACTGCTAATGATATAGACGAAGACCGGATAGATATTAACTCCAGTAACATACCTGGTTGGTTACAATTTACCGATAACGGAAACGGTACAGCTACATTAACAGGTACACCTACAGACCAAGACATAGGTAACAGCAATATTGAACTTACAGTTACTGACCCCAGTGACACTACAGATACGCAAATTTTTAGCCTACAAGTCACTGGTCCCCAAGCACCTACAAACCTGCAAATTAGTGGTACAAAATTCAACGATATCAACAACAATGGTGTTTTAGACTTTATCGAACCAGGTTTGGCAGGAGTTACTATCTACGTCGATATTAATAATAATCAAGTTTTAGACAACGATGAACCTAGAGTAGTAACAAATAGTGAAGGGTCATACTTGTTTGAAAATATCAGCTTAGACCCTGGTACATATAGTATTAGAGATATTCCACCTGTTGGTTTAACTCAAACTGTTGCAGCTCCTACTATTACGGTTAACTCTGGATCTACAACTTTTACAAATATAGATATTGCTAATATTGCTACTATTGCCCAGAGTGGGAGTATTAGTGGTACAAAATTCAACGACCTTAATGGTGATGGTTTCTTCGACCCAGGTGAACCTCCATTAGAAGGATTTACTATTTATGTCGATTTTGACAACAGTAATACCTTAGATGCAGATGAACCCTTTGCTATAACTAATACAGACGGCACTTACACCATTAACAATATCCCAGCAGGAAATTACACAGTTAGGGAAGTACAACAAACAGGTTTCACTCAAACTACACCAGACCCCATTGTTACAGTAGTAGCAGACCAAAATATCTCTAATATCAATTTGGGAAATTTTCAGTCATCAGAGTTAGGCAGTATCAGTGGGGTAAAATTCCAAGATGATAACCAAAGTGGGTTTCAAGACCCAGAAGAATTAGGTTTGCCAGGATTCAGAATTTACCTAGACCAGAATAATAATAATACCTTAGATGCAAATGAACCCTTTGCTATAACTAATACAGACGGCACTTACACCATTAACAATATCCCAGCAGGAAATTACACAGTTAGGGAAGTACAACAAACAGGTTTCACTCAAACTACACCAGACCCCATTGTTACAGTAGTAGCAGACCAAAATATTTCCAATATCAATTTCGGTAACTTTCAGTCACCAGAGTTAGGCAGTATCAGTGGGGTAAAATTCCAAGATGATAACCAAAGTGGGTTTCAAGACCCAGAAGAATTAGGTTTGCCAGGATTCAGAATTTACCTAGACCAGAATAATAATAATACCTTAGATGCAAATGAACCCTTTGCTATAACTAATACAGACGGCACTTACACCATTAACAATATCCCAGCAGGAAATTACACAGTTAGGGAAGTACAACAAACAGGTTTCACTCAAACTACACCAGACCCCATTGTTACAGTAGTAGCAGACCAAAATATTTCCAATATCAATTTCGGAAATTTCCAACAGGAGACTGTTGATGCTTTTATTGTTAACAGCATAGGGGATGAAGGAGATGCCAACTTAAATGATGGAGTTCCCCTAACAGCAACGGGTGTAGTTACGCTCAGGTCTGCTATCGAACAAGCAAACTTCTTGCCGGGTGAGAATACAATAGACTTCGACCCGAATATACTATTTGGTCAAACAATTACTCTAAATACTCAATTAGATATTACTAGCGATATTATTATTAATGGGTTAGGGGCAAATAATCTTACTATTAGCGGTAACAATGCTAGTCGCGTTTTCAATATTCAAGCACCCCCACCACCAATAATTGATGCTCCGATTTTGAATGCCTTGCAATTAAATATTGTATCGCCAACAGTTACTATTAGTGGTCTAACTATTACTGATGGAGTAGTTAGTAATGAACAGGGAGGAGGTATCAGAAATATTGAAGGGAATGTGACATTAGCAAATAGTACAGTCACAGGTAATACAGCTCTTTCAGGAGGTGGAGTCTATACTCAAGGTGGCACTTTAACGATCGCTAATAGTCTCATTTCCAATAACATTGCTAGTTTTGGAGCTGGTATCATTAATGATAATACTTTCGCTCCTGATGCTTATGGCAACTCTATTTTAGTTAATACAGGTGTCCTAGAAGTAAATAACACTACCATCAGTAATAACATAGCTACAAATGCTGAACTAAGTGGTGGTGGTATTGATAACGATGGTATTGCTACAGTTACTAATAGTACTATTTCTGGAAATACTTCCGGTTTTGATGGAGGCGGTATCGATAATGATGGTACAGCTACAGTTAATAATAGTACTATTTCTGAAAATGTTGCTAGTCGTTTTGGTGGCGGTATCAATAATGATGGTACGGTTACAGTGACTGACAGTACTATTTCTGGCAACAGTGCAAATGCTAGTGGTGGTGGTATTGCTAATGATGGTACAACTACATTCACTAACAGTACTATTTCTGGCAACAGTGCAAATGCTAGTGGTGGTGGTATTTATAATAATGGTCGTAATACTTTCTATGATGGGATTAACTTTGTTGGAGCTACTGCCACAATTACTAACAGTACTATTACTCAAAATATTGCTGACAATGACCGCGATAATATTGGCAATGGTGGTGGAATTGCTAATGGTGGGACTGCTAATGTTAGCAACAGTATTATTGCTGGAAATTTTGATGCTTCATCAACAATTATTCTGTCGGATGTTTCAGAGAATTTCAACGATACTTTAGTAGGAGTTTTTAATAGCAATGGTTCTAACCTAGTTGGCGATATTCTTGGCAGTAGTGGTTTTGCTCCTAGTGAAGTATTGCAAGTTCCAGTTAATTCTGTACTCGACCCAAATTTAGGAAATAATGGTGGTTTGACGTTAACCCATGCTTTAATTCAGGATATTAATAATCCTGCCATTGATGGGGGAAATAATGCCAATATTCTGCCTGGAGTACAATTTGACCAACGTGGTAATGGTTTTCCCCGGACTCTTGATGGTGATGGAGATGGTATAGCAGTTGTTGATGTTGGTGCGTTTGAAGCATCTCAGATAGAAACAGAACTATTGGTCAATATTAGCGGTACAAAATTCAACGACCTCGACAATGATGGTAGCTTAGATATTGGTGAACCGAGTTTACCAGGAGTTACTGTCTATATTGACATCAATAATAATAATTTTCCCGACAACAATGAACCGACAGCAGTAACAGATGCTTTTGGTTTCTATTCCTTTAATAATATTAGTCTACTCCCAGATACATATAATATTAGGGATATTCCACCTCCTGATTTTATTCAAGCTGCTCCAATTCCTACTATTACGGTTGATATTGCATCTACAAATTTTCCAAATTTTAATATTGCAAATATTGAGGTCAGTTCCTTCATCGTTAATGATACGAGGGATGCAGGAGACCTTATTCCCGGAAATGGAATAGTTGAAACTGCTCTTGGGGATAATATAGTTACATTGAGAGCAGCAATTGAAGAAGCTAATGCTTTCCCTGGTGAAAATACAATTGAATTCGAGTCTAGTTTATCCGGTCAAACAATTACTCTGTCAAATGTTGAACTAGATATTACTAGCAATATTATTATTAATGGTCTAGGAGCAAATAATCTGACGATTAGCGGTAATAATGCCAGTCGTATTTTTGATATTCAAGAGTCAACAGTTACTATTAATGATTTAGCGATCGCTGATGGATTTGTTTTTGGCGAGGAAGAAGGAGGAGGTATCAGAAATATTGGTGGTATTGTCACGGTAAATAATAGTACTATCAGGAATAGTCAAGGATTTAATGGTGGTGGTATTTCTAACAGGGACGGTGTACTCACAGTCAACAATAGCACCGTATCTGGTAATAACAGTAGTGGTAATGGTGGTGCTATATCTAGTCAAGGTGGTGCTGATGGCGAACTGACAATTAATAATAGTACAATTTCGGGCAATACAAGTATTGGTTTAGGTGGAGGAATATATATAAATACTCCGGCATCAATTAGCGATATTGCTAGCAACACAATTGTTTTAAATACAGCTATTGACGGAGGTGGTGTGTTTATAGCAGGTGGTGCTACTCGAATTGAGCAAAGTATTATTGTGGGGAATAATAGCAATAATGTATCAGGAAGTTTTTTGGGCATTGAGAATGTTATAGATGTTCCCATTGAGTCGGTACTAGAAACTGCTCTACAAAATAATGGTGGTCCGACGGAAACCCATAACTTAATTCCAGGTAGTCCTGCTATTGATACTGCTCTGGGCAATACTTTTAATCTGGATCAGAGAGGAATTCAACGACCTATTGATGGAGATGGAGATGGTAATGCTATTGCAGATATTGGTGCAGTTGAAACATCTCAAATAACACTTGTAGGTAGCATCAGTGGGATAAAATTCAACGACCTTGACAGTGATGGTTTTTTTGATGCAGGGGAACCAGGGTTAGCGGGTGTAACAATTTACCTAGACCTCAATGAAAACCAACAATTCGACCCAGAGGAACCATCTGAAATTACAAATGATACTGGGAATTATAGTTTCAGTAACCTAAACTCTGGTACATATAACGTTCGGGAAGTTGTACCAGAAGATTTCAGACCGACTCTTGCTCCAGAAACACCAATTACTATTACTGCTGCTGGGGAAAATTTCACCAATATTAATTTCGGTAACACTACTAACATTGCCGGAATTTCTATTACTCAAACAGGTGGCAGTACTGATGTCGCAGAGGAAGGAACTACGAGTGACACTTATGAAATTGCTCTTAATAGTATTCCTACTGCTCCAGTTAATATTACAATTGCTTCGGATGGTCAGACAGTTCTCAGTGATGTTGATGAAACACTAAGCAATACAATTAACCTCACATTTAATGACTTAACTCCTCAAACCGTTACTGTGACAGCAGTAGATGATGAAATAGAAAGTCCTGATATTAGCAATATTACCCATACTATTAGCAGTAATGACGAAAACTATAATGGCGCGAATGTACCATTTACTATAGATGACATTCCCAGTAACAATATACTCCCTGTCAATATTATTGATAGCGACATTGAAAATTTAGCTCCAGACGCTATAGATGATACAGCTTTCACTACAGTTAATAACCAGGTAAATATAGATGTCCTAGATAACGATACAGACCCCGAACTCGACCAGATCGATATTATTGATTTTGATGCAACTTCTACAGCAGGTGGTACAGTTACTCTCAGCACCGATGAAAATGAAAATCCCTCCTTATTATTATACTTTCCTCCCGATGGGTTCATAGGTGAAGACACATTTACCTATACGATTAGCGACGGTAATAATAATACAGACATCGCCACCGTTACTATTAATGTTATATCACCAGGAGAACAGCGTCCAATAGCTAACTCTGATACTGCCACGACAACTCAAGGTAACCCTGTAACTATTAATGTTCTCGAAAATGACACTGACCCCCAAGACAGTCCGGTAGAGATTTTGGCAACGACCGACCCAAGCAATGGAGCGATCGCTAATAACAACAATGGTACAATTACCTACACGCCATTACCAGAAGCGATCGGTGAAGATACATTTACCTACACTATTATTGACCCCGAAGGAAATATTTCCGAACCTGCCACAGTTACCGTTGCAGTTGACCCCCTCCCTCCAGGTAGTATCAGCGGTACAGTATTTGACGACCTAAATGATAATGATATTCTCGACCCTGGAGAAACTGGACTCAATAATGTCACTGTAACTATCAGTGGAATTGAGAACGATATTCCGATCCAACAAACAACTGTTACTGACTCATCAGGTATTTACAATTTCTCTAATTTATTACCAAATATTGAATATACTCTCACAGCAGTTCGTTCTCCCGACCTACCTCTGCAAGAGTTTCCATTTCCTGTAACTATTCCTGCTGGTGAAAGTGTTAGTAATATTAACTTTGCCTACGATGTATCAGACCCAGGAATTCTCCAATTTAGCGAACCCATCTTTAGCGTTGCGGAAAATACTCCTACTGCAACAGTCACAATAATTCGTACAGATGGGAGTGATGGAGTAGTGAGTGCTACTCTCAACCTTGCCAATGGTACAGCTATTCAAGATATTGATTATGGCAACCCTATTTCTAACAATATTTTCTTTGCAGATGGAGAAACACAACAAACTGTCAGTATTCCAATTATTGATGATTCTATAATTGAGGGAAATAGAACTGTTAATTTGAGTTTGAGCAATGTTACTGGTGATGCAACTATTGGTCAACCTGCTACTGCTATTTTAGAAATTCTTGAGGATGAAGTTTCACCCCCTCCTATAGCTAACCCTGATACTGCTACTACAACCCAAGGCAACCCTCCCATAACTATAGATGTCTTAGCAAACGATACAGGAGAATTTCTCAATATTATTACTGTAGATAATTTCACCACCGCAGGAAATAACGCCACTATCAATAACAACCAAATTATCTACACCCCATTACCAGAGTTCAGTGGGACAGATACTTTTACTTACGAAATTTCAGATGGCAATAATAATACTCCTAACTCTAGCGCTACAGTTAATGTGACTGTAGACTCCCCACCTTCCGGCAGTATTAGTGGAATTATATTTAACGACACTAACCAAAATGGTTTTCTCGAACTAGGAGAAACAGCATTATCAGGTGTCACAGTTTTTATAGATACCAATCAAAATGGCATTCCTGACCCCAACGAACAAACAGCAGTTACAAACCAGTCTGGTCTATACACTTTATCTAACTTATTACCAAATACTTATACCGTCAGAACCATTACTCCTCAACCTGATGCTACTCTCACAACTCAAGAGTTTTCTGTCACCCTGTCTTCTGGGGAAAACCTCAATAATATTGACTTTGGTTATAGCACTGCCAACCCAGGTATTCTCCAATTTAGCAATCCCACTTTTAGTGTGACAGAAAATGAACCCACTGCTACAGTTACAGTTATTCGTACTGGTGGAAATGATGGGGTTGTTAGTGCCAATATTAACCTTTCCAATGGCACAGCAACTCAGGGTATTGATTATGGCAACCCTGTTCCTGAAACTATTTTCTTTGCAGATAAAGAAACCCAACAAACTGTTAATATTCCTATTGTTAATGATGACTCAGTTGAGAATACGGAAACTGTCAATTTAAGTTTAAGTAACGTTACTGGTGGAGCGACTATTGGTCAACCTGCTACTGCTACTTTAGAAATTATTGATGATGATGAAATTATATCCTCACCACCTCCACCTTTTACTACTAGGGTGTTGGGTTTTGATGGTGAATTTAACAATTTTGATTTTGTGAGGTCTGTTCAAGTTAATCCCCCTCAAGGTCCTGCGAACCTACGATTTTCTCCTAATACTGTAGCTTTAGTAAGCAGGAATCAAGGAGGACAAGGAAGATTTGATGGTACTACTAATAATAGTACTGTTATTGCCTACGATATACCAGACCGACAATTAGGGTTTGAGCTAGATGCTATTGTCATTGATTTAGCTGAAGTTATCGAGCGGATAGGTGAAATTGAGTTTGGTAATTTTTCGTTGGATTATGCTTCTCCTAACAGAAGTCACAATGTGAGGTTTTTCAATGAAAGTCGTCAAGATATTGGCCAAGGAGCAACTTTAAGTCGGACTATTCCGGTTCCTGGCCAACCAAATAATTTTAGTAACTTTAGCCGTCAAGGTATTTCAATTCCAGAGGATACCCAGTTTATTGCCATTGGCAGTGAATCTACGGAAATTGGAATTGATAATTTGCAGTTTACATTACAACCAAAGAGAGACAGCGATCGCTCCTTTAGTCAAATAAGTCTAGCATCTATGCCTGAGACTCAGTTAGTTGGGAACATTACTACCATTGATAGTTTACTAGATAGTATGTTTTTTGCTTCAGCTATCTAGTGGTCAAGAGGGAATTAACGGATGGACTTGAATAAGGAGTCAGGAGTTAGGAGTCAGGAGTCAGGAGTCAGGAGTCAGGAGTCAGGAGAAAAGAAGAAAGAGGAGGAGAAGGAGAAAGTTTTTTGATCACTAATTATCCGGACATGATATAATCCCATGTTCCCTAGCATCGGTATTGTATAGCAAAGTTCAATAATGAATAATTAATAATGAATAATTAATAATTACCTCTCCTTGAAAAGAAGAGGATTGACTAATCATGAAAATTTTT
>NZ_RCBY01000231.1 GCF_003838195.1 Okeania hirsuta | reverse complement strand
ATTCTGAATTTTGATGTTGTTGAATCCATTGAATGATGGTGGGGAGAATATTAGGGGATTTTTTGCCTAATTTGCCCAAGGCTTTGGCAACATTCCTGCGTACATAAAAATTTTCATCTTCTAATAGTAGTAGTAAATCAATGACTACGGTATTTGAGTTATTAGCTAACTTACTCAAGGCCATTGCAGTATTCCAACGCACATAAGGATTATCATCTTTAAGTAGTGGTAACAGGTTAGTGACTACAGTACCTGAGCTAGTCAAAAAATCACCTAAAGTACGGGCAGCTACTTTACGCACGATAAAATTGTCATCTTCTAATAGTGTCTCTAAAGTATTAAAAATTATTGAGGAGCGATTCCCTAAACGGAATAAACTTTGAGCAACTCTAACACGGATACTAGAATCTTGCTCTGCTAGCAAGACTAGGAGAGCGTTAGTAACTTTATCAGAGCGATCGCTTAACTGCCCTAAAGTATCAGCAACGCCAGCATGGAAACTACTATCTTCATTTTCTAGTAGTTTCAGTAATTTATCGACTAATATATCTGAATTTTGACATAATTGACTTAATGCCCAGGCAGCTCTGTAACAGGCTGGAGAATTGTCATTTAAACGACTTAGCAAAGCATCAACTACTTTTTCAGAACTATTGCCTAACTTTCCTAAAGCATCAGCACTACTTAAACGTACATCAGAATCTTCATCCTCAAGTCGTGCAACTAGGGCAAAGATCACATTCTCAGAACTATTTCCCAGTTTGCTTAAAGAGAAAGCTGCTGTCCGACGAACATTAAAATCTTTGTCATCTAGTCGCATTACTAAAGCATTAGTCACAGTCTGAGAACTATCGCCCAAATCACCTAAAACTAAAGTAGAATTCTGACGCACTTTAGAATTCTCATCCTGAAGCCGTGCCAGTAATTCCCCGATCACCTCCTGCTTTTCCCCCAGATCCGATCGATATTTCAGCAACCTTTCTTCGTCAATTAAATCTGCCCGCTCTTTCAACATCTCTAAAATTTCTGCTTCAAAATCAGTTTCATACAAACTACAAAAAATTTGATAAACTTGGCGGCGCACCTTCCAACCGAGCAACTCCTCACTACTCACCTCCAACTCAACCAACTTTTCCAAAATCTCATGCACCAACTCGGCATCGGCACCTCGCAACCCCTTGGGATCTTCTGCTAAACAACTAACAGTAAACAATAAATCCCGATGTAACCACTCCTCATGCTCACTACCACGATTCAAAATTGCCCGCATCGCCTTTGCCGCCTTTTTCGGCTTCTGTTGCGCTATTAGCAATAGTAAAACTTCCCGCCAATGTGAGTCATGCAAATGTTCTCGAATACTATCTAAAACAATTTCAAAATCACCCTCATTATCTGCTTGATAGTCAATTTCCTCAGCACACAAATATTCTTGAAAAGTCTTATGCACAAACCCATAAAAATCTTGCCCCTGCTCATTCAACAACCCCGTGCGCTCCCGAATTAATTCCACAAATCTTTCTGCCTCTTCCTTTGCCTGATATAACTGCACCTGCTTCAACCTCTTAATCTCTCGACTCAACTGCTCTATCAACTCATCCCTATCTATCAACGTGCCACCCTCATTATCCCCAACATTTCCCTGAGTATGCACCCAAAAAGCCAACAATTCCATCAACCTGCGTAGATCGTCTAAATCTAAATATTTAAACACCCTATGATTACTAATTTCTTTATTAGCATCCCAGGAAGTTAACAGCGTCTTCACGGCAGCATCATAAAGCTCAAACCGTTTTTTGGGCAAAACCGCCTGATACCGATGAATCAAAGCAATAATTGTCAATAACAAGGGATTTCTGGCCAACAACTTAATTCGGTCATTATCATCCAACGCCTTTCGTAAACTTTCCTTCCTTCTTTCGGCCTCCCCCTTATCTAGAAACCGACTGTCATACCAATTATTGATAAATGCCGAAATCTTCTCGTCATCAAACGACTGCATTTGATAGTGGGGAAATTCCTCTGTGCGGAAAAAGTCGCGCCGATAACCCGCAGGACGAGATGTAATAATTGCTCTATTTCTGTCAAACTGCCCTAAAAAATTCTCAATGCGTCTGACCACATCATAACGTTTGCCTTCTTCTGCCACTTCATCCAAACCATCCAACAATATTAACGCTCTGCCATCCTCTAACCAATGTTCAAAAAATCCTGTTGGTAAAGTTTTGACTGCCATGGTTTTCTCGGAAAATATACGAGCATATTCGAGAATACTTTTGTCGGGATGTCTTGCCAAGTCTCGCATCCTAATTAAAATTGGGAGGTAGTCGGTATTTGGATCTAAACCTAGATATCCCCCCTTGCCCCCCTTTGAAAGGAGGGAACTGGAAGAAGATGAAGATTTGGTCTGGCGATCGCGCTGCGTAGGATCTGGCTTATCTCTATCATCCACAAGGGTTTCGGCATCATAGCCCCCCTTACGAAGGGGGGTTGGGGGGATAGATGCCAACATCACGGCAAAATAACTCATCAAGGTTGTTTTTCCTGAACCCGGCGCACCTAATATTACAAATTTCCGTGACTGACTTTGAGTTAATAATTCTGAGGCTAAAAATTTTCTGCCAGTAGTATTTATCAATAATTCCCTTTCCAGTTTTTCCCCACTTCCTGCTAATAATAAATCCCTTTCAAAACCTCCTCCTGTTGAGACATCTTCTACTACATCTGGCATAACAAAAATATAGGCTAATTTCTCAGACTTTTCTACTTCTTGCCCAGGTACAGAAATGCCAGCAAATTTCACATCATCAAACCAATTTGCTAACTGTTCAAAATAATTTTGTTTGGCTACTTGGAATTTGATATAAGTATCAGTTTGTTGAAAGTAAGCATTCACAAAAGTTTCTATCCAAGGTTGTAGAGATTGTTGATTTATTTGAATATTTTTTATCTGTGATTCTTGTTGAAAAATAGTAATTAAAATATCAATATCTGGCTTGCCTTGACTAATTAATGGTTTTTGTAATTCCTTCAAAACGGCAGAATGTTGAAAATATTGACTGATAAATTTATTAACTCCATTCCAACCATCTTGTTTAGCTGAATAAAATAAAAGCTGTTGCGGTAGAAGCTGATTTTCCCATTCCTTCACAGCTTTTTCTCCAGATTTAATTGCTTTTTCTATATCTGTTTTATTGAGAGATTGAGTGAAGCTTTTACTTCCTTTTTCCCAAGCAGTATCCCACAATGAATCTGCTATTTTTGATAATCCCCAACCTGCTAAACCTACTAAACCTGCTTCCATAATTTTATATATAGTAACCTGTCAATTCTATTTTATCGCACTACATCTTTTGGTATTTGACAATAAGTTTGAGTTGTAAGAAAAGTCGTGACTGTAGCAATATTTTATGAAATTAGTATAATTGGAATGATTAAAAGACTTTAAACAAATACAAGAGCGATCGCTCTACCCCACTGTTTTTTAGTAGCTCCACAGAATGCAGATTAATCATCCGTGTATCTGTGGCCAAGTCCTTGTCTAGCAGTTGCTCAAATGTAATAGTAAGTAGTTGAAGGTAATTTCAGTTATCAGTTAGTCTCTTCTCGAGGAGCTACGCTAACAGTACCTCTGCAATCAGAAGGCTTTAAATCTGGAATATTATCTTTTCTGTTGGTCGATGGTCGGTCAGGGAGGAGACCCGTTCTTGCAGACCCGCTCCCCTGTTAGCGTTTGCGGTAGCATTCCGGAACGGAAAGCTTTGCGGTAGCAAACGCCATTCCATCCTACGGGAAGATCCGAAGATCGACCGCTTTTTATCCCCTTAAAAGGGGAGGCCTCAGACCACAATTTTTCGGTAAAATTGAACAACTTATGTTTTTCCCTGATATGATACTTAATCTAAAAATCATTACCACTAAGCAACGCCAGAATTGAACTTCTGACTTCTGACTTCTGACTTCAGTAAAGTGCTAGACATCAAAACTACAGGATTCATTTGCAACTTTGCATAAATCAAGCAATACTGTTAGCCCAATTTTTAGCCCATTCCAAAGTCTGCTTAACCTGCTGCATATCCGCACCTTCACAATAAAGCCGCAAAACAGGTTCAGTACCACTAAACCGAATCAATAACCAACGACCATCAGCTAACCGCAACTTATACCCATCTATAGTCAAACAATCAACCACTTTTTGTCCGGCAACCTCCGTCAAAGGATAACTTTGTAACTGCTCCAACAAACGCGATCGCACCTCCATATTAGGCAAAGGTAAATCTATCCTGTCATAAACAGAACTAAAACCTGTTTTTTCTTGAAGTTTGCCGTAAATTGCACTTAAATCTTCACCAGACATTACCACTGCTTCTAACAAATAGAGTGCTGATAATAAAGCATCCCTTTCCGGAATATGAGTACCATAACCAATACCCCCAGACTCTTCTCCACCCACAAGCACCTGAGTTGACAACATCCGGTCGGCAATATATTTATAACCAATGGGAGTTTCAAAAATTGGCATATTATATAATTGTGCCACCTTGGGAAATAGATCCGAACCACTAATAGTCTTTACAACTTCCCCACTAAACCCATGCCTAGTTGTCAGATGTTCTATCAGAATAGGAATTAAAATTTGGGAGCTGAGAAAATTACCCTCACCATCCACAGCAGCAATGCGATCGCTATCTCCATCAAACACTAATCCAATGGATAAACTTCCCTGATTTGCTGCTCGATAACTTTTCATTTCCTTAAAAAGTTTACTCAAATAGCGAGGCAAAGGTTCAGGGGCACCACCATCAAATAAAGGGTCGCGATTACCATTAACCTCTTGAATTTCCACTCCCAGTATCTTTTGCAACCCTCCAGCAGCAGCACCGTGCATTACATCTGCAAAAACTTTTAATTTTCCCTCATTAATAGCAGACTTAATGTTGTTAATATCTACCATTTTTTGTAGAGTTTCACAATAACTAGGCCAAGGATTAAAACTTTCTATTTTGCTCCCCTGAAGCCTATCTTTTTCTACTTCAACTGTTAATAATTCTTCTATTTGTTGTGTAATTTCTGGAGGAACTGACCCACCAAAAGCACCCTTTACTTTTAACCCTAAATATTTTCCTGGATTATGACTAGCAGTCATTACGATTGCCCCAAGAGCTTGTTTTTCAAATGCTGCCCAACTAAAAGCTGGAGTAGGAGCATAAGTATCTGTTAATAGCACATCAAACCCTACATTTTGAATAGCTTCAGCAGCAACTTGGGCAAATTCTTCGGCCATAAACCTACGATCATAACCAACAATTACTGTTTTACTATTATTCGTAGAATCAGCATAATTTTTCTCTAAAATTCGCGCTGCGATTGGAGCTACTAAAGAAACCCGTTCAAAAGTAAAATCATCAGCTATAACACCGCGCCAGCCATCTGTTCCAAATTTTATTGGTTTAGCCATACCATAAATCTCTTTAATATATAGATTTGTTTGTTTAATTATAGCAATCAGGAATCAGATGTGAGAATTGAGGTATTCCTTTAAAGCATAGAATATAGTAGTTATCTTATTCTTATGTATTCGTTTCTTCCCTCCATACCTATTTCCTATTCTCTCCATACCTAAAACAAAAGTATCCAATATCTCACAACTAAAATCATATTGCTATATTTGCTTTAACTCTTAGCTTTTTCCCCTACTTTTCTATACATAATTATTGTTGAAAAGAAGAGGGAAATAAGAAAAGTTGCTTCCTTATTCCCAGGGTATTCAGTTAGTAGTGCAGGATGGCAGAAATAACTAACCAGTTACAAAATCCTAAAAGCCTTACCAATCAATACTCTTGACTTTTGACTTTTGACTTTTGACTTCCGCTGACTTTTAAATTCCGCGTAGCGACACTAGCTAGTTAAAAGAATGCAGGTTGATGGCGAATTAAGCTCAGGTATTCCTCTCTAACTTTCTGATCTTCTTCAAATAAACCAAGCATAGCACTGGTAACAGTCCAAGACCCAGGTTTTTGTACTCCTCGCATTACCATAGAGGTATGAGTAGCTTCTATGACAACTGCAACACCTTTTGGTTCTAAAACTTGTTGAATTGCCTCAGCAATTTGACGGTTGAGTCGCTCCTGAACTTGCAATCTACGGGAATACATTTCCACAATCCGAGCTAGCTTACTAAGACCTACTACTTTTTGATTGGGAATATAAGCTACATGAGCTTTTCCCATAAATGGTAACATATGATGTTCACAAAGACTAAAAAGATTGATATCTCTAACTAGAACCATTTCGTTATGACCTTCGTCAAAAATGGCATTATTGACAATTTCTTCAAGGGATTGATTATAGCCTTGAGTGAGGAATCGCATTGCTTCTGCAACCCGCTTAGGAGTTTTGAGTAAGCCTTCTCGTTCAGGGTTTTCTCCTACTGATAGTAACATTGTTCGTACTGCCTCCATCATTGCTTCATTGGTCTCTGTAGCAGGAGGTTGTTGTTTAATCGGTTGACCATTAGATGAGGAGCTGCGGTCAGGTCGGTGAGAAATACCATTTGTAGAAGTTTTAACACCATTGGTGCTAATTGTGTTATTGGAAGCGTTGGAAAAAGTTTGAGTCATAATAGATCCGGATCAGATTAAAAAAAAAGCAAGTTGTATCTTGACCTAACTTTTGCTAGGCCATTTAGCTTAGATCACAGCTCTCTGTTCATTGGTGGTAATCAGTTTTAGTTATTAATTAGCAATGAACTATGAGAATGGGAAATTTTCAATTTCTCTGCTGTAAGTGTGACACCGAGCAAGAATCTATTTTCACAAGTTATTACTTATCATAGAAGTAAGTAAATTACAGTCTAAGTTGGTATCAGGAAAGTATTAAGAATTCTCCGCAACTATTTCTATTTTAGGATGTTATCATGGTGAAATAGTTAAGCTCAATTCCAATAAGTTTCTTGACCCTAGATAGGGGTATCGATCAACCCAGGGAGAATTGGCTGTAATACTAACTAAGTAGTTATTTCTTTTCTTGTTATTATTTCATAAGGAGCTATGAAGCAAAATTGACTGGACACAGTAGATCCCCTTTTTGTGAAAATACTTGGTCATTAACGAAACCATACTCACTACTTTAATAATTATGCCAGAAAGTCAGTCGTGCATGGTTAATTAAGATTGCTTGAATAAATTTAAAAACAATGAAAGAAAAAAAATATCTAGATTCTATTGAATTTTATTAATTTTGCCAGATCAAATGTTTGAGAGTTATGAGAGCAATATTTCCCTAGCTAGAGTATAGATTAAAAACTACTGAGGTTATTTTAATAACCGTTTACTTTATCTTAATTAGGGTTGACACTATAACTTAATTTCTAGTATAACCTAAAATCAATTTATTAAAAGCATACTAATTTCTCATTACTTCATTAAATTACATTTTATTGTGTAGATCATCTGTTGAATATTCCTAGAGTAGAAATAATAAGTCACTAATAAATCGTCTTTCTTATCCATCTTTTGGATTTAATCAAAAAAATTAACTGGATATAGAGACAAGAGATTCATCCATAGAAAAATAAAGCTTTTATTCATGCCAATTGATTTGATTAATGGGATAATAATTTGTGACTTTTGACTTCCACGAAGCGGTTTACTAGAAGACAAAATCAATTTCAGTTATTAAGTTTCCAAAAATACTCCTATGGAACGGAACTTTTGATAACGTTGTTTTCGGCGTTCCTGACTGCTGATCTTAGTTAATTCTTCTATATTGCTAACTATGGCCTTTTTGAGGTTTTCTGCTGCCTGTAATGGGTTAGCATGAGCCCCACCATTTGGTTCTGGAATGACATGATCGATAATCCCTATATTTTTTAAATCCCAAGAGGTTATTTTTAAAGCATCTGCTGCTTGAGAAGCTTTACCGGCATCTTTCCAGAGAATTGCTGCACAAGCTTCAGGACTAGCAACTGTATATACAGAATGTTCTAACATTAGTAGGCGATCGCCCACTCCAATCCCTAACGCTCCACCTGAACCACCTTCTCCAATCACCGTACAAATTATTGGTACATCCAGATGAAACATTGCTCGTAAATTGTATGCTATCGCTTCTCCTTGTCCCATTTTTTCAGCTTCTATACCTGGCCATGCACCAGGAGTATCGATAAATGTCAAGATTGGCATTCCAAAGCTATTGCCATGTTCCATTAACCTCATTGCTTTGCGGTACCCTCCTGCTGAGGCCATACCGAAATTACGGGCTACATTATCTTTCGTATCTCGTCCTTTTTGATGACCAATAATTATAATTGGCCTTCCATCTATCCTGGCCAAGCCTCCTACTATTGCTGGATCGTCACTACCACCACGATCGCCATGTAACTCGATCCACTCATCACAAATAGCTTGGATATAATCCAGAGTGCTTGGTCGCCTTGGGTGGCGGGCCAACTGTAGTTTCTGTACAGGGGAAAGACCATTAAAGATTTCTTGACGTAGTTGAGTTGCTTTTGCTTCTAGTTGGCTAATTTGCTCAGAGACATCTACACTACTACAGTCTTTAGCTAGTTCGCGAATCTGATTTATACGGTTTTCTAATTCTGCTAGAGGCTTTTCAAAATCTAGGAGAATTTTACGTTCTGATTTGGGCACACCGAGTTTTTATTTTAGGTTCTATATTAACATTGTTAAGTTTACCACAGTTCATCAGTTTTTTTTGACTACTCCCCACTCCCCACTCCATTACTCAACAAAATGTAGAAAAGTTTTTGAGAAATGGTATAATTCCAGCTTAGGTGCGATAATGAGCTAATAACTCATAGCTGATAGCTGATAGCTGACCGCTGAATGCTTACATTTTATTCTGGTCCAACAATTGAAATATAGGGTTCAATGAAATACTTACTAGCAACTTCTTGTGCCTCAGCAGTAGTTACCATTGTCAGATTTTCTTGAAATTTAGCGTCAAATTCTATACCCAAACCTAAAATTTCATACCATCCTAAAATTTGAGCAATTTGTGAGTTTGTTTGTTTACCTAAAGCATATTGACCTAATAATTTGTTTTTGGAGACTTGTAATTCTTCTGAGCTAAGTTGGTTATTCACTAAGCGCTCCACTTCTTCTCTTAATCCTGCTTTAGCGATCGCTGTATTTTCTGCAGCGGTTCCTATATAAACTGTAAAGTTGGAGATATCTAGACGGGTAGGATAAAAAGCAGATATATCATAAGCTAAACCTCGTTTTTCTCTCAGTTCAACAAATAAGCGACTTGATAAACCATTACCCAAATAAGTATTAATTAATTTGAGAGGAGCATAGTCAGAACTGTTAACATTTGCGGCTAAATAACCAAGCATAATAATTGATTGTTGAGTTTCTTGGTATGTTGTTGCTTTTGATGGTTGGGGAGTTATACTTGGTAAGTTTAAAGTTATCGGGGGTGTTTCTGGTTGTTGCCAATCTCCTAATGTTTGTTCAACTAAATTAATTGCTTTGGCATTTGTAATATTACCTACTATAGATATGATTATATTATCTGGACGGAAGTGAGTTTGATGAAATTCTTGAAGATCGGTGCGGGTAATTTGAGAAACTGTTTTTTCTGTACCTAAAGTTGATAAAGCATAAGGATGATTTTGATACATCATTTCTCGTAATTGAGAGAATGCTACAGTAAAGGGTTGTTCTAATTGAGAGCGAATACTTTGAATAGTAATTCGTTTTTCTAGTTCAATTTCTGTTTCTGGAAATGATGGATATCTGATTATTTCTCCTGATAATTGAAATATATCTGCAAAATCTGTAGATACTGTTTTTATGCTCAGTAAGAAATAATCTGTGGTTGTATCTGTACCTAGTCTTGCTCCTACTGATTCAACTTTATGGGCTATATCTAGAGAGGATAATTTTTCTGTCCCTTTGGTTAATACTGCTGCTAATAAGTGAGAGATTCCTGCCTGTTCTCTGGGTTCATAACGACTACCTATTCGTAAGAATATTTTGGCTGAAATAATATCCGCTGTCTTATTTTCTGTTGTGATGAAGACTATGCCATTATTCAGGACTTTTCGCTCTATATTTTTTTTAATCATTAATTTTTTAATTTTAAATATTTATAAATCTTATTTGAGTTGTGAGATATTGTAGATTTTTAGGGAATAGGGCACAGGGAACAGGGAATAGGGAATAGGGAACACAGAAGCAATAAAATTCTTACATCTGATTCGGTGATTGCTATTAGTTATTAGTCAAGAGTTAGGTAAGAGGCGAAAACCCCATTAATTTTTTTTGTGTTTTTACTATTAGACATCTCCAATAATAGAAAATAAAATTAATTATCGCACATAAATGATCGATTCTTTCCTCCTACTCCCTACTCCTTCTTTTCTGGAGATGTTTATTGAGTTACACTTTGATTTGTCTGTAGCTTTTTGGGTACTCCTTGTCTATTCAAAATACACTGTTTATTTTACAAAAATACTTATTTTTTGAAACTGGTATATTTAAAAATAACTTACATAAATTTTTTGGCATTGTTAATTTTAAGTATCATAGCTAATTTCACAAATAGTTAGTAACTAATGAAGTTAAATTACTTTAGAGTAGGTAAGCATTTCCTGCGGAATGCTGCGCAAACAGCAATCAGCTATCAGCTTTATTACATTTAAAGGAAAAAAAAGCAATTTTATCAAAGCTTCAGAGTACGAATCTCTAGTTAATAATGTAGTAGAAATTAAACGAATGCTTGCTTCATTCATTAAAAAGCTTATAGCTGACCGCTAATAGCTGAATGCTTACTAGAGTAGAGGCTTTAAGTACTGAAAATATCACTTTTGGCTTTTAATTTTTGACTATGGAATTATTAATGCTTTTATTAATTATGTTCGCCCGGAAGTTAAGGATTTTCGCGAGGCTATTACTACTTTTCAGGCAGACTTACCTACTATTTTAAAAAGTTTACGAGATTTAATTGCTAAACAGTCGGAGAATAATCAAAAGTTTTGTTTGGCTAGGGATAAGTTTTTGACTATTTGTCGAGAGTCGATTAATCCTGAAGTTAGTTTGTTTGATGTGCAGGAAATGATTATTCAACACATCTTGACT
>NZ_RCBY01000230.1 GCF_003838195.1 Okeania hirsuta | reverse complement strand
TGTTCCCTGTTCCCTGTGTCCTCACGCTTTGCAATATTTTATGAAATTGGTATTAAACCAAAGAAAGCTATTAACAGAAGGAGGAAAAATGTCATTATCTCTCAAAATTATTCTGCTAGTCGCTACAACAATTTATCAAGCGATCGCCTGTCATTTGGAAAATCAAAAACCACCTCCAGGAAAACTATTTGATGTTGGTGGTTATCGTCTACATTTATATGTTGTAGGAGAAGCTAGTCCAACAATTATTCTCGACCACAGTTTAGGTGGAATAGAGGGATATTTCCTAGTAGAAAAACTGGCAAAGTTAGGGCGAGTATGTATTTACGACAGAGCTGGATATGGATGGAGCGAACATAGCCCCCATCCTCGAACTAGCAGTCAAATTGTCACAGAATTAGATACCTTACTTACCCAAGCAAAAATTCAGCCACCTTACATTTTAGTAGGAAATTCTTTTGGTAGTTACAATGTCAGATTATATGCTCATCGTTTCCCAGAAAAAGTTATTGGCATGGTACTTACAGATGGACTCCATGAAACAGGAATGCTGAAGATGCCTATCCAATTACAAGCTTTGAAACTATTATTTATTTCCGGCTTTGTTATGTCTATTTTAGGTTCAATATTAGGAATTATTCAGCTATTAAGAAAATGTCGAATATTTGAATTAATCAAACCTGAATTACAAGATTTTTCTCAAGAGTCGAGAAATCATGTAAAACATTCTTTTTGTCGCTCTAAACACTGGATTACAATGAGTCGAGAAATACTAAATCTAAATAATAGTGGAAATCAGGTTATTATTGCTAATCAGTTTGCTTCGATGCCAGTAGTTAGTATCAAAGCTAATTCTTTTTTTCAGTCTTCTTGGTGGACTTTTTTAATTCCTCTGAAATCAGCCAACAAATTACGAGAGCAAATGCACAAAAATTTGTGTAATCTATCAACAAATTGTGTTCAAATTCAAGCCAATAAAAGTAGCCATTTTGTATGGATAGACGAACCCAGTCTAATTGTAGATGGTGTCAAAATTTTACTAGACAAACTAAATCAAACTACATCGACGACTTAACGCCAATTTCAAAAGTGATTTATACTTTTTATCGCTAATAGTATAAGCTCCAAATCTTTCCAAGTGGGGGTTATTCATCTGAGCATCAAAAAAAACAAACTGTCGCTTTAGAGTAGTCATAAGGGGAGACTTGAGACCTTATTTCTTGATCAACCAAAATAATTACTTTCTCAGCTCCCTCGCAATGACAGTCATAGGTTGAGAGCGAGTTGAAGACTTAGTTTATAAATCAGTATCTAATAACTGAGTGCTAATTACTATAGATTACATCGACGACTTAACGCCAATTTCAAAAGTGCTTTATACTTTTTATCGCTAATAGTATAAGCTCCAAATCTTTCCAAGTGGGGGTTATTCATCTGAGCATCAAAAAAAACAAACTGTCGCTCCCTGAGTCGCTCCACCAACTTTACCATCGCCACCTTCGACCCTTCAGGAATATTGAAAAACATTGACTCCCCAATAAAACCCCCACCAATCACAATTCCTAAAATCCCCCCAGCAAGTTCATCTCCTTGCCAAGTCTCAAAACTATAAGCATACCCCGCTTGATTCAAAGCTTTGTAAATCTGCTTGAGTTCCCCAGATATCCAAGTTGTTTCTCGATCTGCACAACCTTCAACTACAGCCTCAAAATCCTGATTAACACCAACAGTAAAACGATTTTGATTAATTATACGACGTAGTGACCGTGGATAGCGAAATCTTTCATCCAAAGGAATCAAAGCTCGTTTCCTACTACCATACCACTTTAAACTATTCTCTCCATCATTCGCCATGAGGAAATAGCCCTGAGCATATCCTTGTATGATGGAGTTAATATCATATTCTATCATGGAATTACCATTAACAATTTATAATAGAAAATTTAAGATTATGCCTGAACCAATAAAACCAATTACTTTACCCACAGCAGAAAACCCCGAACAGGAAGGGGAATGGTTGCGAGCTTCCTTACACAAATGGCTCAATCAAGAGTTTATCCCGGAAAAAGTTAATGAGGACATTGCTAAAAGAGCGGCCCAAATATTTATTCGCCACCGTATGGAAGGAGAAAATGATTTAGGCTCATTGGTAATTGCTATTGTGACAGAAATGCAAGCCTTTGATTTTTCCCAGAGTTTTTATGGAGAGTTCGCGATCGCCAATGCTGTTAGTGACTTACTATTAGATAGTCTGGGAATAGAACGCTGTTGTGGACAATAAAAGATTTTAATATTCCCAGTTCTTACTTTTTTAGGGGGGGTTTTGGCATAATGGGCGCTTATTTTCCCATCTTTTATATCATGTCTTGATAATAGCGATGTGGAAAAAACTTTTTCTCTTGCTTCAACAGCAAATCTTTCTATTTTCCCTACTCCCCTACTCCCCTACTCCCCTACTATCCTACTTATCTTAATAATAAGTATTCAACTGGACATAATATTACAGGTGGACAAACTGATTTGTTTAACCCACCCCTAAATAAGAGATATAAGACTTTCAGCTAACCTGAAAGCTCAGTGTAGATAGCTATAAACTACCAACTAGACTTAACAACTCCTGGTAGAAGACCTTCGTGAGCCATTTCTCGGATAACGTTACGAGATAGTCCAAAATCCCGATAATAACCTCTTGGGCGTCCAGTTAACCAACAACGGTTTCGCACCCGAGAAGGGGCACTATTACGAGGTAATCTTTGGATTTGACGATGGATTTCTATTTTATCTTCTAAATCTTCTGCTTCTTCAAATTGCAGTTTAAGCTCTGCACGTTTAGCAGCATATTTTTCTACTAATTTTTTGCGTTTTTTCTCACGCTCGATCATGCTCTTTTTTGCCATGATTAGTTTCTTTAATTGCTCCAAATAATCGGTATCTTTAATTTTAAGGTATTAACCCAATCTCTAATAATACCATAGATTTTGTCAGGTGTGGTGAGATAGGGTGATGGGGTGATGGGGTGATGGGGTGATGGGGAGCTAGGGAGCTAGGGTGATAGAGTGAGTCCCCATCACTCCTAACCCGTCCCAGGAAGGGAATATCAAGAAAAATTTAGCAATGGCGCATCGGTTAGAACATTTTTTTATACCGAACCCGAGCGGATTTGATATTATATCAAGTTCGCTTCAATACTTAATCAAATAAATAATGACGGAGGAGTCAGGAGTTAGGAGAGGAGAAGAAAGTTTTGTATCACGCTATTCAACTAATACGGTATTATATTAAAGTCTGCTTGAACAATCTCACTTCAATTTAGTAGTTAGTAGTCAGTAGAGGATGTTAAACCCTTAAACGTTTAGTATTGCTAGAAATTTTACTACTTCCTACTCCCTACTCACTACTCCCTATTACCTCTATACCTCAAGTAGGTTTCTGCAAATCTGCGGTCGAAGGACATAAGTCAGCCAATATACATTTATCGCAGGCTGGATTTTTGGCCTTACAAACTGCCCGGCCATGATAAATTAATCGGATTGACCAATTTTCCCAATCAGGTTGAGGTAGTAACCGCATTAAATCTCGCTCTATTTTAATTGGATCGGAATGTTCTGTTAAACCCAATCTTTGACTTAACCGTTTAACATGAGTATCTACTGTTACCCCTACAATAATTCCATAGGCATGAGCTAAAACAACATTAGCTGTTTTCCTTGCTACTCCTGGTAGTTGTAACATTTGTTCCATCTGCTTTGGCACTTGGTAGTTGAACTTTTCAACAATCATTTGGCAAGTAGCCTTAATATTTTTGGCTTTATTACGATAAAATCCTGTGGAGCGCACTAGGTTTTCTAATTCTTCAAGATCTGCATTTGCTAGTGCTACAGCATCCGGGAATTTTTCAAATAAGGCAGGTGTAACTTTATTAACTCGTTCATCTGTACATTGGGCAGAAAGGATAGTTGCCACAAGTAACTGTACTGGGGTTTGATAACTCAGGGTACAGGTGGAATCTGGATAAAGACGTTTGAGACGAAGGAGTATTTCGAGCGATCGCTTTCGCTTCGCTGAAAATTTACGAGTTGTCACCATTATTGGGAAGGAAGATGGAAGAAGAAAGAGACAGAAAGGAAAGAATAAGGCGTTGCATATTTGTGGGATGAATTGTATGCTTGGACAAAAAAGAAGTATGAAGTATTAAGGATGAGATTTACCTGTTCAAAAAAGATTCATCCCTTGATTCAGCAACGCCCAGAAAGGAAAGAATAATTTATACCATAAGGAAGAAGGAAGAGGCAAGAGTAAGGAAGGAAAGTAAAATCAACCACTTTTTCCATCTATGTCTTTACTTATTTTACTCAAGAACTTAATTTTCGAAAGAAAAAAAGGACAGGACTGACGCATGAGGCACTAAAAAGTAGCATTTGAGATTGCTTTCCGTCCCGGAATGCTCCGCAAACCCTGTTGGTCGCAATGACAGAAATACCTTCTCATGCGTAAGTCCTAAAGGAAAAACGAACCTATCGTTCATGCCTACTTATACTATATCCGTTGAATAGTGCGATAGAACTCCGTTCCGCTTACGCGATGAACAAAAACTTTCTTCTCCTTTTTCCTTCTGTTTTTCTCCTGACTCCTGAGGACTAACTCCTCCTAAATATTCAACCGGACATGATACTATCTTTTACCTTTGCAGTAACGATCGCACTCCCTCCAGATTAGCAGTATCTCTAATAACTAAGAAAATTCCTAAACCTAACAATACTACTAAACCTGTCTGCATCACATTTTCCTGAATATTCATAGGTAAGGGTTTACCTCTTACTCCTTCTATGAGTAAAAATGCTAACTGACCGCCGTCTAAAGCAGGTAAAGGTAAAATATTAATCACTGCTAAGTTAATGCTAATCAATGCTGCAAATTGAAATAATTCCCCTACATTGTCTTTAGCAATTTTTGCCCCCATATCTACAATGGCCACAGGCCCGGCAAGTTGTCCTGCTGTCTGACTAAAGTTACTAATGAGTTGTCCAAAACCTTGAACTGTTAAAACTACAATCCTTTGAAATTCATTAGCACCGACACTAAAAGCTGCAAAAATATTGTCAGGGCGATTTCGCACTATGTCTCCATTGGAAATTAGTTGTACTCCAATACGACCTTTGCCATCATCTCCTAAGTCTGGTGTGACTTCAACAAATAGCTTTTGTCCGTCACGCTCAAGCTCCATATCCAAAGATTTATTCGGATTATTTTGAATTGTTTCTACTAGGGTAGTAATAGCTTCTTTGTCTGGGCCTAATTGCCGGTCGTTAACGGATAAAATAATATCATTTGCTTTAATACCTGCTTTAGTAGCGACAGAGCTAACGTCTGTAGCAACTGCTGGAACTTTTACTCCGGGAGCATAGTTAAATTCTGGTATGCCAATGATACTCACTTGAGTAACTAATAGAAAATAAGCAAATATTAGATTGGCAATTACTCCCGCACTGAGAACGATCGCTCGGTCGAGGATAGGGCGGTTGCGTAATAGGTCTGGGTCATCTTTGGGAATTGTACTATCGGGGTCATTATCGGGAAAACCCACAAAACCGCCAAATAGAAAGCTGCGGATAGCATATTCTGTTTCTGGCCCTTGATATTTCCATAATACCGGGCCAAATAAACCGATGGAAAAACGATTAACGTGGATTTTTTGGAGTCGAGCTGCTAGAAAATGGCCTAACTCGTGAACTACAATGAGTGCGCCTAAAACTGCGATCGCTAACAATACGGACATTAGTTATTCCTGTTAAGTTTCCAATTATATAAAGTTAAACCTTTATTATAGAACCTTGATGGGATCTATTAGGCATCTCCAGAAAAGAGGGAGTAGGGAGTAGAGGGAAAGAATTGATGAATAGGAGTGCCATAATTGATTTTATTTTTGATTATTGGAGATGTCTATTTATGTACTTACAGTAGTTTTGGAGTTGATAAGGTACAAAGTTTTAGGAGTTTAGGGAATAGAGATTAATATTAAACTTTACCTCACGGTTCCTCAAAAGTGCTGTAAATATAGGTAGATGATGAATATGGGGGCAAATTTTCACCTTTTTCCCCTATTCTATTTCTCGAGTTCCTGAGTTCACAGTCCTGCTCCTTTGCTAAAAACTCCTACCTTTGTCAAGATATCAAATGGGTGCATCTCATATTTGCAAAAATACTTTTTTGCTATATATTCCCTATTCCCTATTCCCTATTGCCTGTTGCCTTTCGGAACTGTTGCCTAAAAGCGATAAATTTTTGGCTTTATTCTTGCATTGAGATGCACCCTACCAAATGACTTATATAAATGAATTTATCTTGGTTTTTGCTCTGGCTATTTTTATTATACTTTCAATACTCAGCACTCTACTTTCTTCTAGACTATTATCTATTTAGCTTTAATATCAAGTCACTTTAAATTTATATTTATATAGTAATCAGGAATAATTTTGATAGGTATTTAAGAACAATTAATATCAATCAAAATCCTGATTATATTCTAACTATTGACTCCTGACTCCTAATAAATAACCTAGTTATTTGTAGCAAATACTTATCAAATTAGCATAATACTTCAAAAATTAATTATCAGCTTTTTTTTATTTCTTCTATCTTGCCTTAGTGTGGCACAAAATTTAACTAGCTATTAGCTATTAGCTAGCCTCCTAGGTCGGAACTACGGACTTCAGCTATCAGCCTCAAAATCTGCGCATATAATTAGGTATCTGTTTGCGGAGCATTCCGGACCGAAACGCTTTTTAAGACTCCGATTTTTGACAACGTTCTAAATAAATTCGAGCTACTCGATCATTAGGGTTTTGATTCAGACAATCTTGAAATAGTTGAGCAGCTTGACTAAGTTTTTCTTGATAATAAAAAATAATGGCTTTTTCAAACAGATGTTTGGTGATTTTCTTACCCTCTAAGCATTCAGGTGGTTCGGTATCAAAAACTTCAAATACCGTCACCATTTTTGCTTTTCCTTTTACCTTGACTCTGTCAATTAATCTAATAGAATATTTTCCCGGATTTTCTAATGATATAAAAGTATAATTACTTATTAATAAAGACACATCATATTGTTTGGTTAATTGTTCTAAACGAGATGCTAAGTTTACCGTATCGCCAACAACTGTACCATCTATTCTTTGAGAACCTCCTACTGTACCTAAAATCAAATCTCCTGTATTAATTCCAATGCCAATTTTTAATGGTAGTCTTTCTGGTCTTTGTCGAGTTTTATTATATTCATGCAGTCGTTTTAACATCGAAATAGCTGCATGAACAGCATCATCCACTTTGCCTCCAAATAGTGCCATTATTGCATCACCAATATATTTATCAATAAAGCCTTGATTTTCAATTATTACCGGTTCCATTCTGGAGAGATACCCATTGATAAATTTAAAACTCTCTTCTGGAGTCATGGTTTCTAAAATTGTGGTAAAGTTGCGAATATCAGCAAATAAAACTGACATTTTATGCTCTACACTATCTCCTAATTTGACATCTGTAATATTTTGATACCCCATCAAAGATAAAAATTGATGAGGTACAAATTTAGTTGTAGCAGCAGTTAATTTTAATTCGGCTTCTAAAGCTTTTTTTAAATCAAGATTAACTTGAAGTAGTTCCTGATTCATTCGATTTTACGTTTACAGAGAAAATACAGCAACATTGTTGGTATAGAAAAATAGGCGTTCGCAGTTAGTAAATCGCTCAGAAGGTGGAGCCATACTAATGAAGTTTGCCATAAATAACAACTACCGTGAGGCATATATTGAGTTGGAGAAAAAACTGTTTTTAATAGTTCCCATATTTTCATTTTTACGATCTTAATTATGATTACTATGGAGGAGTAATTTCAGTTATCAGTTATCAGTTATCAGTACCTCATAAAAGAGCGTAAGTCTGCAAATTACTTTTCTAGAAACAGTAGATAACTAACCGGAGCTTGAGTCAACAATGTTTGACCATCCACTACCACATCGGCGCGGGCAGTACAGTTTGTCCAATCTTTAGTTACCGTCACATCAAACAACTTGGTTAATACCTCGGAGGTTTTGCGGATAATCTCTTCTGCTTTAACCTCCACCTTTTTCGACTCTGGTGGGAGTTGTTCTCTCTCCTCATCTTTGGGGTGATAGGTTCGAGAAATACCGGAAAGTAAAGCGGGTTTCTGTAAAGCTTTTTGAGCTTCTGCTAGTTCCTGCACTGACCGACTTTTGATTCCTTTTTCGGCGTTGGTAATTGGTAAAATGATTTTTTACTAGGGGTGAGACCCATCACTTACTTTGGTAAAATATATTAGAGGTATCAGAAACAGACTACTCTTAAAGTTTCATCTCTTGATTGACCAACGCCCCTTTTTCAATCGCAATAATTTGATTTAATCGTGCCATCTGAGTCCTTATGTTTTGTAATACTTGTATTATACTGTAATTTATGACAACTGTCTACCAGAATTTATTGCCAGATTTTTCTCTTTTCCTCCTTCCTTTCTTCCTTCTTCTTATAAGCTAAAATAAATTTTGTAGAGTTTAAGTAAAACAATGAGTTTAGAAAAAGATTTATTGAAGCAATATTTAAAACCTATGAAAGAAAAAGATTTATTTAAAAGTTTGAAAAAAACTGCAAAACAAGCTTCTAAGACGAATATTTCCATGGTCAAAAACTCAGATGACTTTCGTTTAAATAAAAAAGCAGAAAAGAAGATAATTTCCTCTAATTTAAAGTCATCAAACTGGTTGCGTTCTCTAATAGTTAGAAAATAATTTTACTTTCTTTAAGCTCCACAGCGACTGCTAATTTTTCTTAAATTTCAGTCTATTAAAGTAGGTAAGAGAACAGGGAAAAGGGAACAGGGAACAGGGATAAATTGATCGGATAAAACATTTTTACCCTTGGCTAATTAATGAGATTTGATATGACAAACTGAGTAAGTATTCCGCAGGAAATGTTTACCAAACTGATATGAATAAATCATTTTCCATGACCGTATTTGACATATACAAAGAAAGCTTAAAACTCAGGCAACACCAAATTTTTCCCTCCTCCCTATTCCTTGCTCTCTACCTTTTCCTTCTTTCCTCTTCCTTTCCTTCTTTCTTCTCGATCATGAGCAAAAATCCTCATCAAATTTCTTTCAATGCTGGTTTTGTAAATAAATTAACATTAGACAATGAAGATGTTGAACAATTGCTGTTAGCCAATAACATCGCTACATTATATGCAGCAATAAAAGGGCAAAAAATTAGCTTAGATTTAATAATTAAGGCATTAAAAGATAATTCACCAGAAATACAATGGAGAGCTTATACTATTTTGCAGGAAATAGAAGAACCTCAAGTTATACAGGCATTATCAGAATATCAATGGGAAGCAGCTAGACTTTTAGAATTATATGTAAATGGTAATAGAAAATTTATTAGGGCTAATTTCTGTAATGCTGAATTAACAGATGTTGATTTGAGTCGGATTAATTTAAGTTCAGCTAACCTCAAAAATTCTAACTTAAGAAATACAAATTTCAGTCATGCTAATTTGCAAAATGCTAATCTAACAGAAGCTTATTTAAGCTGTTGTAATTTCAGTCATGCTTGTTTAAAAGGGGTTGATTTTACTCATGCTTTTATGTGGGGATCTAATCTCAGTAATGTTGACTTAAATGGAATGTATTTAGTAAATATAAATTTCAGTCATGTTAATTTACAAAATACCAACTTAAGTCAAGCCAATTTAAGTTATGGTAACTTGAAAAGTGCTGATTGTTGTGATGCAAATTTGAAGAATATTATTCTCAAAAATGCTAATCTAAGTAACATTAATTTGAACAGGGTAAATTTACAGGAAGCTAACCTAATAAATACTAATTTAAGTGGGGCTAATCTTCAAGAAGCTGACCTGAAAAACGCTAATTTGAAATATGCAGAATTATGGGATGCTAATTTGAGTAGAGCTAATTTTTTTGGTGCTGACCTGAGTAATGCTAATCTAGAATCTGCAAATCTTCAGGATGCTAATTTAGAAAATAGTAACCTTGAGAATACTAATCTGGAAAATGCTAATTTAGAAGGCTGTAAATTACCGTAGATGGGAGATGGGGAGTAGAGGAGATGGGAAAAAAAGACACCTAGTGCCGCTACGCGGAAGTTAAAAGTCATGCATCTAAAAGTCAGTCATTTTTGATTTGTAATTGTTTTAGGATTTTGTAACTGGTCAGTTATTTCCGCCATCCTGCACTAGAAACAAAAATCTATTGCGCAGTTTTAGATGTGTCAGTCCACTACTATTTGATTTACTGACTCCTGACTCCTGACTCCTGACTCCTGACTCCTAGTTCCTCCGTGTATTTGTTGTCATATAATGACTACGATTAATATTTTTCCACATGACACGGAGATTTAAGTCTTGGGTATAGAACTGCGCAGCTATGTATATATAGATAATTTGCAACCTCAACACGCCGCTTATATCGGTACAGTGGCCCTTGGCTTCTTGCCCCTACCTGGGGATACCTCTCTGTGGGTGGAGATTTCACCAGGTATTGAAATTAATCGGATTACTGATGTGGCCCTCAAGTCTAATTCTGTTCGGCCTGGGGTACAGTTTGTGGAACGACTTTATGGTTTGCTAGAAATTCATTCCAGTCGTCAGGGAGATACGAAAGCTGCTGGAAAGGCTATTTTACAAGCTCTGGGGGTGGCGGAACGCGATCGCCTCAAACCTCGTATTGTCTCTAGTCAGGTGATCCGGAATATTGATTCCCACCAAGCACAATTAATTAATCGTAACCGTCGAGGCCAAATGCTTTTGGGTGGACAAACTCTCTATGTATTGGAGGTGCAACCTGCTGCTTATGCCGCTTTAGCTGCTAATGAAGCGGAGAAAGCTGCTCTCATTAATATTTTACAAATTCAAGCTGTGGGTAGTTTTGGACGGCTTTATTTGGGCGGAGAAGAACGGGATATTTTGGCAGGTTCTCGAGCAGCTTTAGAGGCCATGCAAAATGTTTCTGGTCGGGAACATTCTGAGAAAGCTCAAGAATAAAAGAAGGAAGAAGGCATCCCCCCTACCCCCCTTTGAGAGCTATTCCTGATCAGGAACTCCTGAAAATCTTGTGGCGAGAAGGG
>NZ_RCBY01000023.1 GCF_003838195.1 Okeania hirsuta | reverse complement strand
CTCCTGTCTCCTGTCTCCTGACTCCTTCGTCGTTTATTTATAACTGTTCAACCGGACATGATATTAGTCATCATCAACCCTGAATTAAAATAATGTAGTTTTGATGATGATCAAATAGGTAATCTTTTGGCGGGAAGGGAGTAATATATTTTCAATGCCTGTTGGATTTGTGAAGTAGACGCTGCGACCTTCCCCAACATTAAATTCCTGAAAACTATGAAATAAATTTGCACCTCTAATTACTCCACCTTCTATCTGTTCTTTTAATTGATCGATACTGTTAATAACTTAATTTTCTTTGCCTAATGTTTGATCTGGAATGATTTGAGAATTAACAGATTTTTGAGAAAAAAATATAGCCAGAAATAGAATGGTACTAGAGGTAGTATTTATCCAGTTATATCAAATCCGCTCGGGTTCGGTATAAAAAAATTTTTCATCTTCATCCAAGAGCAAATGTTTCGCGCATTCTCTTCCCCCCTGACTCCTGACTCCTGACTCCTGACTCCTAGATTAACTATCTAATTACACCGATGCTACCGGATTTGATATTATCAGAAAAATTTAAGTTCATATTCGCTATCAAAAATAAGAGCAAATAATTAATCAGAAAAAGTTCCAAATGCCACAGGTGAAAATAGATAACAACTAGGATGAATTAACTGTAAACCACCTGAGTTGACAGTAGTTACAGTAGTAGTGAGTATAATAGTACCACTTTTAGTCATGACCCAACCCTGAGCTTGACGAATTTCTGGCAACTTCTCGACTTCTGAGCGATGGTAGACTACAACAGGTTGTTTATCATCTCTGATCACACCACTTGTATACCCGGATGTTTCTGTTTCCCATTCGACCATTCCTCTTAATACTGTTAATGGTTGAGTTGGATCTGGTGGTAGACCACCTCGACCTGTAATTACAAAGGAACTACCTTCTTTTTGAGCTTGAGTTGGGGCACATATATTGTTGGCCACTAATGATTGAGGGTCTATGACTGTAGCAGATAATCTGATCATTCCTTGAGTGGGGTCTACTTGAGTATTAATATCTACTGTGCCGTCAATGCCCAAAGTTGAGGTGGCAGTAATTTTGCTACTAGCGTCAAGAAACACCCCTTCTGCATTAATAGAAATATTACCACCTCGACCCTCTATGGCATTGGCGCTAATATTACTATTGTCCGAACTAACAATAAATTGTGCATCAATATTAATATCTCCACCTGTGGCAGACTCTGTAGCGTTGGTAGTAATTGCACTATTATTTTCTAGGTTAATATCTGAAACTTGTATAGTAATGTTACCCTGGTTTCCAGCTGTAGTTTCCGCACTCAGAGTACCATTGTTGAGTTCAATGGATGGAGCATTAATATTGAGGGAACCTGCCACCCCATTACCAGAACTACTAACGGTAACGATCGCTTGGTCTTCCACTCTTAAATTCGGTGTATTAATATTGATAGACCCAGCATTGCCATTACCAAGGGTGCGAGCAGTAATAGTGCTGGAGTCACCAGAAATTGAATTTACTCCAGATAGAGTAATATTTTCTGTGGCACTGACCGTCAAATTTCCTGCTTTGCCGTCTCCAAAGGTACTAGCGCTGACTTCAGCTCCATCTAGAATTGTCAAGTGTTCTGTTTCTATGAATGCGTTGCCTCCATCTCCACTACCTACTCCCAGAGACAAATTTCTTAAGTCTTCTACACTAGCAAGAATACTGCTAGGAAGTTCACCATTTTCAGCACGACCAACGAGTTCAATTTCTGTTGCTCTTACTTTTAAGTCTCCACTATCTCCTACACCAGATGTACCTGCTCTGACTTGAGCACCATTTCTTAAACTCAAGCGTTCAGTGTCAACAGTTAAATTTCCGCCATTGCCTGTAGCTTCATCAAAGACTGAAGTAAACAAGCTACTAGGGAGTTGACCGCTAAGAATAGTACCACTCATGTTAATTTCTGTTGCTCGTACTGTTAAATCTCCACTTTGACCTTGAGCAAATGTTCCAGTACCTATTGACCCTCCATCTTTTAACCGTAGACTTTGAGTATTAATTGCTAAATTTCCACCATTTCCTGTTGCTCCGGGTAAAACAGTTGTCAACAAACCACTAGGAACTTGGCCATTTATACTTTGAATTAGAGATGATATTTCTGGGAATAAATTTTCACTGGTAGCATTACCTGATAGCTCTACTTCCTTTGCATTTACTGTAATGCTTCCTCCTTGACCGGAGCTGAAGACTGCTGCTTGAATTATTGCTCCGTCTCGTAGTATTAGACGTTGGGTATCTATTGTTAAGTTGCCACCATCCCCTGTAGATCCTAATGCAACTTGACTATTTATACCGCTGAGAAACTGACCATCTGGTGAAATAGTTAAGTTGCCACCATCCCCTGTAGATCCTAATGCAACTTGACTATTTATACCGCTGAGAAACTGACCATCTGGTGAAATACCTACTGCTTCTATTTCAGTGGCATTAATTTCTATATTTCCTCCCTTACCTTCACTGGAAGTAGATGCTAAAATTGAGCCTCCATTTGTCAACATTAGATTTTGAGTATTAATTGTTAAATTTCCTCCATCTCCATTTCTAATTATTGCTGCACTCTCATTGCTATCAGCAGTAATGGAACTGTTATTTACCTCAATATCGGTGGCATTAATTTCTATATTTCCACCTTTACCTTCTCCTTCAGTACGAGCGCTAATTGTAGCTCCACCTTCAAGAGTCAGACGGTCTGTTGTAATCAATATTTGACCACCGTCACCACTACCAATACCCAATGGATCTATAGGTGATAAATCTTCAACTGCAGCTTGAATAATGCTAGGTAAGATAAAAAGATCGTTGGCAAAACTACCTTGTAAGTTAATTTCTTTTGCTGTTATGGTTACATCTCCACTATCTCCTACACCAGATGTACCAGCTCTTACTTGTCCTCCGTTTTGTAGAGTTAGAGACTGAGTATCAATAGTAAGATTTCCACCTTTACCTGTGGCACCTAATAAAACTGAAGTAAAAAAGCTACTTGGCAGAAAACCATCTTCAGAAGTACCGCTGACTTCTATTTCCCTTGCCTTAACTGCTAGTTCTCCACTATCTCCGGCACCAAATGTACCAGTTCCTATTTGCGCTCCCTTGCGTAATACTATGCGATCGCTATTAATTGTTAATTTGCCACTATTTCCTGTAGCTTCCGGTATAACTAGAGCTAAAATTGCACTGGGAAATTGACCATTGAGAGATTCTAACAGGAGTTCTTGCTGAGGAACAGTTGTTTCAAAAACAATAGTACCAGAGGCTTCTATTTCAGTGGCGTTAACAGTTAAATTTCCTCCTTGTCCTGCACCAAAAATGTTGGCTCCCAGTTGTCCCCCATTGAAAAGCTTGAGGTTTTGAGTATTAATTGTTATGTCTCCACCTCTACCTGTTGCTCCTGGTAATACATCTGTAAATATGCCACTGAGATTTTGACCATCTGCTGATATATCCATAACTTCTATTTCATTGGCGTTTATTGTCAGTTCTCCGCTTGTACCTGTGCCAAATGTAGCTGTACTTATCTGTCCTCCACTTGTGAGTATTAAACGTGGAGCATTAGTTGTAATGGTTGCCCCACTGCCAGTTGCAGCAAATCCTACATCAGCATTCACAAAGCTTTCTGTTACTTCCAATAATTCGGAAGATATTAATGAAATGCTGCCTCCTGGTTCACTACCTAAAGTATTAGCTACAATAGTTGAACCTCCTGTGATGCTTACTTGTCTACCTTGGAGTTGAATATCACCACTACCTTCTCCACTTACATCCACAACAGCACCATTCTTGATTTGTATATTCTCAAAGTTTTCTACTTCTGAATAATTAAGAGTATAATTATTGGTGTTTTCTAATCTGACTAAACTGTTATCTCCAACGCTGCCTATTTCTATTCTTCCTTGTTCTGTTGTCAGTTTTCCACTGTCAATAATTACCTCCCTTCCTATTAATCCTAAAATTTCTCCAGATGGTACTTGTAGACCAATTTCTTCTGCAGTTGATTTACTGACAATATTTCCTTGAGTTTGACTGGCTATTTGATTAAAAAATAGAGCTGAAGGTTTTATTGATAATAAGTTACTATTTTGAAAATTAGTAGCACTAAATAAACCATTTTCTCCTAATCTAATTTCGTCGGCTGTTGTAGCAATAAATGAACCGCTAATATCTAGACTAGAATTAGGTCCGAATAATATACCATTAGGATTCACTAAAAATAAATTTGCTGCTCCTAATACTCCTAATTTTCCTAATATATTGCTGGCATTATTACCTGTTATTCTTGTTAATATATTTTCAATTCCTGCTGGATTTGTGAAGTAAACACTTCGATTTTCTCCAACATTAAATTCTTGGAAACTATGAAATAAATTTGAACCTCTAATTGCTCCACCTTCTATCTGCTCTTTTAATCTATCTATGGAATTAATAACTGAATTTTCTTTCCCTAATGTTTGATCGGGAATTATTTGAGTATTTCCCTGATTTTGGCAAAATAAACTAGATAAAATTAGCCATATTCCTGATGTTGAACTGAGCAAAATTGGTAGAGATTTTAATTTCATAATTATTATTAAACAGGGAATAGGGAATAGGGAATAGGGAATAGGGAATAGGGAATAGGGAACAGGGAATAGGGAACAGGGAACAGTGGTAAAAGCATTTCTGGCGTCTCAGGTTCATCATCAATCTCTGTCAAACGCCAACTCTTTCCTTGCTATATAGAAGTCCTAACCGTATCTCTGCAAAGGTAGGAAGGTAGGGTTTTTTTGCCAATAAGTTAGGATATTTATATTTAATTACATAATTAATAGATATCTCCCACAATCAAAAATCAAATCAATTATTATCCAGAAACTGTCAACTATTCCTCCCTATTCCCTGTTCCCTGTTCCCTGTTCCCTCTAACAGATAACAACCTGGGTGAATTAATTGTAAACTACCTGTATTTACAGTGGGGGAAGTAGCTGTCAGGATAATATTACCGGATGTATTCATGACCCAACCTTGAGCTTGAAGAATTTCTGGTAATTTTTTACTCTGTTGTCTCTGGTAAACTAATACAGTTTGTTGCTTTATCTCTGATGATGTCGTTTTTTTCGCGCCAGTTTCCCAATCTACTACCCCTCTCAATACTGTTAAAGGTTGAGTAGGATTTGGTGGTAGACCCCCTCGACCTGTAATGACAAAGCTACTGCCTGCTATTCGATCTTGATTTGGTAAACATAGGTTTTGTGCTACCACAGACTCCGCATCCACAACTTCAGGAGATAATGTCACCACCCCTTGAGTGGGGTCCACTTGAGTGTTGACATCAATTGTGCCATCAATTCCTAATGCTGAACTAGCAGTCAAACTGCTGCTGTTGTCAAAAAATAATCCCTCAGCTGTAATATTAATATTACCACCTTGCCCTTCAACAGCATTAGCATTAATTTGGCTACCATCTCTAGCGATAATAAACGTAGTATCAATAGTAATATTACCTCCCGTAGCACTCCCCCCAGCACTGGTAGTAATCGAACTTTTGTTTTCTAAACTGATATTTGAGGAGTTGATCGTCATATTACCTTCGTCTCCAGCGTTAGTTTCTGCTGCCAGAGTACCATTGTTCAATTCAATTGATGGAGCATTAATATTCAGCGAACCTGCTACACCTGCACCGGAACTACTAACAGTCACTATACCCTGGTCTTCCACTCTGAGTAGGGGTGTATTGAGTGTAACTGAACCCGCATCACCACTATCTGTTGCACGAGAAGCGATCGCGCTTTCTGGACTACCGCCGATTTCTATTTCTCTATCAGTTGTCATCATTCCCAATTCTTCTCTTTCATTAACATTGGGATCTATACCTGATATCAAGACACGATCACTGGCACTTACTTCTATTGTACCTGCATTGCCACTGCCAAAACTAGAGGTAATAACTTGGCCGCCTGCCGTGAGATTTAAAGTGCTGATATTCAGAGAAATATTACCTCCGTCAAAATCACTTTTACTTCTTGCCGTAATTAATGCTCCATTGTCAATATTCAGGATAGGAGTAGTAATTTCTATACTACCACCCTTTCCAGTTGCACCTGACTCTGTACCAGCAGTAATGGCGCTAGAATCACCAGAAATGGAACTAAACCCAGATACAGTAATGTTATTATTGGCTCGAATAGCAATGCTTCCTGCTGTTCCATCTGCCTCAGTTCGAGCTTCAACTGTAGCTCCATCTCGGATTGTTAAACTATTAGTCTCAATGGATATTTCTCCACCATTACCACTGGATCTAAATTCGCCATCATCTCTTACTGTGGCAGATATAGTGCTAGGGAAATTACCATCCTCAGAACGGCCAATTACCTCAATTTCGTTAGCCTTAATATTAAGTTCTCCAGCATCACCTGCACCAAAAGTAAAAACGCCTACTAATGCTCCATCCTGTATACTTAAGCTCTGAGTTTCAACAATGAGATCGCCTCCATCCCCAATCGTATCTTCTTGAACTGAGGCAAATAATCCGCTGCTGAACACATCCTCTACACCGATAAGTTCAATTTCCTTTGCTCGTACTATTAAGCTTCCTGCTTTACCTTCCGAAGCAGTTGATGAATCTATTTGAGATCCATCTCGTAAGCTGAGGCGTTGAGTCTCAATAGTTAAAGTTCCTCCTTCTCCTGTTGCTACTCTTCCTTCTACCTCTGGTAATTGAACACCACTAGCTATAAAATTGGTTACAGGAAAACCTTCTTCATCTACTCGAAAATCTCTAGCTTCAATATATGTTGCGTGTATTGTTAAGTTTCCAGCATTACCTTCACCAAAAGTTTCTGCTGCAATTACTGAGCCATCCCTGAGAATCAAACGCTGAGTTTCAATATCAATGTTACCTCCATTTGCTGTAGCTTCTTCCCTGACATCACTAAAAATTTCACTACTAACTACTTCCACTACTTGCGAAGCAGTAATTTCTATATTTCCTCCTGGTTCCGATCCATTCGTATCTCCTGTAATTTCAGAAAGTTCTGTAACAATAATACGTCTGCCTTGAATTGAAATATCACCACCACCCTCACTTCCTTGAGTATCAATAAAAGCAGAAGCTATATTGACATCTTGAAAATTATCGACCTCTGAATAATCCAAATCATAACCTTTGTTTCTTGGATTTAACCTGACAACAGAGTTATTCCCTATACTCCCTAGCTCTATTCTTCCTTGGGGTACTGTGATTCTTCCCCCATCTATTTCTATATCTCCTCCTACCAAAGCTAGGGTCTGCTCCCCTGGCAATTCTAAACCCACTTCTTCCTGTGTTGATTGATTAATATGTGTCGATTGATTAATAATTGCTCCTCTAGCTTGAGTCTCCAGTTGATTTGAGAATAAGGCTGAGGGTTCTACTGATAATAAATTACTTGTATGAGGTGCTGTGGCACTGAAGAGTCCATTTTGTCCCAGTCTAATTTCGTTAGCAGTTGTGGCAATAAATGAACCCCGAATATCTAAACTGGCATTAGGCCCAAAGAAAATGCCTTGGGGATTCACTAAAAATAAATTTGCCCCGCCATCTACTCCCAATTTGCCTAAAATACTACTGGGGTTGTTACCTGTAATTCTAGTCAGAATATTTTCTATGCCGTTAGGGTTGATAAAATAAACGCTTCTACCTTCTCTGATATTAAATTCTTGAAAACTATGGAATAAATTTGAGCCACGAATAGCTCCTCCTTCAATTTGGTCTTTCAGTTCATCAATGGAATTGACAACAGAACTTTCTTCACCAAGGGTGTTATCTGGAACTATCTGAGCATTTGCTTGAGTTTTCCAGTTACTGAAAAAATTCCATAAGAAAAAAGTTAGTGATACTACGAAGAGGGACGAATGGGATTTCACAACTAATTACCAATTTAATTAAGATTTATTATTTTGTAGACAAAACCTATAGTATCTAATACTATCTAAAATTTCAGTAGGTTGAGTAAAGCGCAGCACAACCCAAAAACAATATGTCCAATTTCTGATAGCTTCGTACCATTTCTGAAGAATAATACTATCAGGACTTACCCATGAGGTAGGAAAAACTAGGATTTGAGATTGCTATCCGTTCCGGACTCCTGCGCAAACCCTCTCGGTCGCAATGACAAAAATACGTTGCAGGTGTGTAATATCATGTCCGGATAATTAACGATAGAACTCCGTTCCGCTGACGCGATCAAAAAATTTTTGTTTGTAGTTAGACTTTAGCCCTTGAAGTATCTACAAGACTTACCCATGAGGTATGAAAAACTAGGATTTGAGATTGCTTCTCTGTCAGTCCGGTCGCCATTACGAAAATACGTTGCAGGTGTGTAAGTCCTAATCTATCTTCTTACTTAAGCCCAACTACGAGAGCTTCTAACTTATAACTATTCAACTGGACATAATATAAGTCCTAGCTATATTTGATTACCATCTCCCTACCTGCCCATCTCCCTTATTACTCAAGAAGATGATATACAGCAAACGTTTTGAGATTTGGTATTAGATTTAGCGATCGCAACCTCAATTAATAAATAGTTGTCCTTTCAAATTTTTTTCCAGCAAGAGCGATCAAAAAAGAGGGATATATATTGTTGTAAAATATTTATCTGTTCCGGATAGATTGCATATAGTATCGTAGTTATAAATGAGTTCAATTAATTCGGGATGGCCAATATTTACCCACTTACATACAGATTGTCAGTACCTAGTTAATATTACTAAGAATATGAATTTTTTTTTAATACTCACTAGATCAGGGGTTCAACCAATTATTGGTGGGATACGATAGAGGTAAGGGTAAATTATAAGTTAAAATATAAGATATGATATGTAGTTAAATTCTATCTAAGTTAGTATACAACAGTATACCAACCTAGATTAAGTTAAAAGAGTTACTTAGGAGAAAGACAATGACACATAGACAACAAAAACCAAACCCAAAACGAGAAAGTATCTGGAAAAAGCCTACTGCTGACAAGCCGCCAACATTGGAAAAGCTAACTGACAAGGATTTAGATTCTGTAGCTGGTGGCCGTCGTCGTCGTCGTCGTTAATTAATGTAGTGGCTACGATCCCTGTGTGTGGTAATTAAGTAATGACAGTAGTAGTGCTATTGATTACAGACATTTAGTCTTAACTTTAGGTATACCACCAAGAATAAAAAATTGACATACCATCTTCTTCTACCTAAAAAAATCTCATCTTTTTAAAGATAGCGATTACTAACTAGAAGATCTAGACCTAATGTAATCAGCTATCTTTTGATAATTTCATAGTTTAATAATAACTACTACAGCTAGAGTTGAAAATTTTTCTCTAGCCTGTTTTATGTGTGGTAACTCAAATTATAGCTCTACTTTTGTCAATTTTGCCTGTCATTCTTCAAGCCAACCTACTCCTGATTTACGCTCTCCCAGTCTAACACTAAATTCTATCGCTGTAAAGAAGATTGATATAAATTATCAAGTTGTTCTATAACAGACTGAGGTTTGAAAGTAAAACGGATATAAAAAGTCTTTGATGCTTCTTTTACTTTTAAGACCTTTCCATAAATATGCTCGCTCATAAACGATTTATTGCTAGGATTTAATAAATTAAGTTGGATATTACTGTGAATTAATGGTAGTGAATCTTCTGAAGCATATCTGTTAATCTCTATCTCTGATCCTCTTTGAGAAAGCTTAACTAACTTTCCCTTAAACACAGTATTACTAATATGTTTGCCTTCTACAATTAAATAAAAGATAGGAATTGGTTGTTCTATCGGTAATAGAATTTCCTCTTCTTTCGGCAAAAATAGATTATATTTACCACTAATTCCTCCCACTTCATAAATATTAATTGGATTACTAATACCTTTAGGCTTAATTTCCTTCGTACTATCTATCCTTAATTGTGAGGTACCGACCGCTGCCCTAGTAGCATTAGAAATCAGAATTTGATTTCCAGTGGCATAGCTTTCTATGCGAAAAGCCAAATTAACTTCCCAACCAATAGCAGTATATTCAGTATGTTCTTCAGAGCCAATATTTCCTACTACAGCATCCCCTGTATGAATACCAATACCCATTTCTAAAGTTGGCCACCCTAGAGCTTTGATTTTTTGATTAATAGATTTCATTTCTAACTGCATTGCCAATGCACAGGCCACAGCTCTCTGTGCATCATCTTCCCTAACTATGGGAGCGCCGAATAAAACCATTATTCCATCGCCAAGTAGCTTGTCAATACTACCACCATATTGAGTGATGATTTTTAATATATCTTTGAGATAAATATTAATAATTTCTACAACACTTTCTGGGGATAGTTGCTCAGAAAAGGCCGTAAACCCTCTTAAATCAGAAGTTAATACAGTTATACATTGCCTCTTACCTCCTATTTTTAAACCCTCTTTACTTTCCAATAAATTCTTGACTATTTCATTGGAGTGATAACGAGCAAAAGTTTTTCTAATCAGACTAGCAGTGCCAGCAACATAACCTGTAATGACAAATGAAGAAACTACTATTGCTAATAAAGGAGGCACTACAGGAAGCCACCATCCCCAAAGAAACATAATATAAGTGCTAAGAAAAATGATTCCAGCTTCTAGGATTAGGTTCTTCAATAAAGTTAGTGACAAGAATTTTTTTGTTTGATTTCGCCACTGCCATGTAACTGTGGTTCCAACTCCAGACCAGATAAAAATCCATAACCATTCCTGGGGTTCAGACCAAGTTTTGATTAAGGGGCGTTCATTTAGAGCAGCACTAATAATTTGACTAATAAAATTTGCTTGTAGTTCTACTCCTGTCATTGGTCTTGGTGGAGCTAACAAATGACTACTATAGGGTGTATAGAATAGATCGTTGAAGCTTTCTCCTACTGCTCCAATCAGAATTATGCGATCGCGTCCCCAGTCTGGAGGGACTTGTCCATCAAGTAGATCTGTCAGAGAAACAGTTTCAAAATGACCGCTCGGCCCTCTATAGTTAATTAATAATTGATACCCACGAGCATCGGTTCTGACATAACCACCTTCATTTTTTTGAAAAGGAGGGAATACCTGATTTCCTACGCGCCAGTGATCGGTCCCCTCTACTGTATCTGCTTTAATATTTTCCTTTTCTAAATAAAGTAATGCTAAATGCAGGCTAAAACTATAAATAATTTCCCCATCTTGATTATCTAAATAAAATAAGCCTCGCCGAGATCTATTATCTGCATCGATAGGCGTATCATTTGCTCCTACTTGTCCTTTTTCTTGTAAAGCATATGGTGGTGCTACTCCTTCTCCTCTATCATCCTCTACTACTTTTTGGATCCCAACTAGATTAGGAGTGTTTTGAAATACTTTAACTAATTCTTGATAACCAGGAGGTACAGGTAAATTTCGGTAAATATCTAAACCAATAGCTCTGGGTTCCATTGCTTTGAGTTTTTTGAGCAACTTGGCAAGAGTTGAATCAGGAATTATTCCCTGACCTACTCTGCTTATATCCGCTTCATCAATACCAACAATTACGATACGTTTGTCCCTTGGAGGTAAAGGTCTATTTCTCATATAGAAGTCGTATGTACCCCACTCCCATAGCTGTAATATTCCAGTTAAGCGTAGTAATATTACCAATATAGTTACGCAGGGAGTAGTTATCCACACCCCGCGCCACTGCCAAATTAATGATGTAGCTGTTGATCCACGAGAATCATAATGAGATTTCACTAATGGTTTCTCAATATGTTTAACTTTTAGGTAATCTAACAATTTATATTATCTTTGAGCAGGTTGTATTTCCTGACAACAGTCAAATATTTTACTATCAGCATAGTCCTCTAACCCAACTGATTTTAACAGTTCTTTCCACGCATTAGGATAAGCAACACGAGATTTTTCTAAAGTTGTAATTGTTTCGCTCCAAACTGATGATTCAGCATAGAGTTTAGCTAGTTCTAGTGGTTTTTCCTGCAGTTCTTTTAATTTAGCTTCTATTTCTGGCTTGAGAGGGGTACGTCTTAGCCATCCATTAATATAATAATCTAAAGCACGCTCCTCTGGATCGCAAATTATGCCAAAGTGCCAAATATAAGTGTTATTAGTTTCTAATTCAACTGTTTTTGGCAAACTTACTTTGATAATTCCAGCGGACTGAGGCAGAGATACACCTACTTTATATATTGGTTCTCTGACTCTATTTGTCCAATCAAATAAAGCAAATTCTGCCTTTCGTTTACTACTTTGAGGAACATAAAGGTAAACAGTTGGGTTAGGACTAACTGTTGTACCAATATTATTTTCTGGTACTACAGCAGTGAGGTTGCTTAATTCTTGCTTAATTATTGGATTACAAGGACCGCGAGACCCAGCTCCTCTAGTTCTCGATGGCGCACCTCTTGAAGTTGTTGGTGGAAATGTTACTGCCTGTAATTGTGGCCTTGATTCCACCTTAGTTTTTGCAGTTTGAGGGTGATTGACTGGAGGAGCTGAAACTAAAAGACCTACTAAAGAAAGTCCTAAAAAGTTTCGTACAAACATGATAAAAAATCACCTCCGTATAAACTCAAGTTATATAGCTATTGCTATTTTTAGCTACTATATCTTATTATAACATATAGTTTTTTTTCATTGTCGATAATTAATAGAAAAACGAACTTACAATTAAGTTTGTATAGAATGATTTAGAAAAAAAGGGAACTGCTAATTATTTAGGGATAGTAATTAATATATTTAGACTTTTAGCATTGCTATACAGAGTTTTCTTCTTAGTTATCAAACTATAATTTTTATTTTTTTATTTTAGCAAAAACTATCTTATTACCTTCGACTATTCACGATCATTTGTTCATATTTCATCATTTGTAAATGCTAGCTTATATTCACTCTAATCTAAACATATTGTAGATTTTTTTACCCATCTTCTCCCTGGTTTAAGGCTGTTATTACTGCGTGATGACTAATATTTTGATAAACCTTCTTAAAATTATCCTTAATAATATCAGCAGATGTACCCAAAGGAAGAGGTCCTAAAACATCTAAAACTGTCTCATTACTTGGGGGTGGTGTAATCACTACTAGGGAAGAATCTAGCTGTCGATCGTATTTCCAAAAATCCTCAAAATTTACATATTCTTTATTTGCTGAAGTTAGAGCTTTTTGGTTTTTTTCTGTTGTAATTTTTTCTTTAATTGTGGAATTTTCTTCTTCACTTTGACCGCGTTTTTGCCGGAGAACTTCTAATATTTGTTCTTTGGTACGACCGCGTAATTGAAATAATAAAAATGGATCTTCACTAAAGCGATCGCCTAAGATATAATAAACTGCTGCAATATGTTTACAAACTCTAGCTTTGTCAGGGCAGTCACATTTAGCATGGATATCATCTAAGGTAAATGGAAATAGTCTTAAACCATTAGTAGCAAAAACTTCTTCTATATTTTGAGGCATTTCTCCTGCTAATAATTTGGCAGTAAAAATTGCTCTTTGTGACATTGTTTCAATGACATAATTCCAGTCTTCATCACTAAAAGTATCTAACCATAATGATTGTTTATAAGGTTCTGGAGCTGTCCCTTGAACTTGGGAAATAATTTCTTTGTCTTTAAATTCTAGACTCAGAACGTTTCCTTGTCTGGCATAATTTCTTGCCCGTTCTAATCGTTTTTTAAACCGATAAGAATTTAACAAGTCTATCCATTGTTGAGTCCACCATTCTTTGTCGTTTTGTGAGTTGTTATAGTTAGTCATTTTTTTTATTAAGAAGGAAGAAGGAAGAAGTAAGAAGGAAGAAGGAAGAAGGAAGAAATTAAGTCTCCAATTTGATGAGTAAGTAGGAAGGAAGAAGGAAGAAGGAAGAAGGAAGAAATTAAGTCTCAAATTTGATGAGGAAGTAAGAAGTAAAAAGGAAAAATCTTGCGTTGTCTGAGTTTTAAGTTAAGGAGAGGTAATTATTAATTAGGAAAAGTATTGACAGATAAAGACAAGTGCCTTTTTGGGGTCGAAAAAAGTACCTGGTTTTCAGCTCTTAATGCTCAAAAAGGAGCGTATTTTAGGCTTATAGTTGGGCAGAAAAATTTTGGGACCATTCTTACTCCTACCTTCTCGCTCATTCCCATTTATCCTGTCTTCCCCTCCCCTCCTGGGAGGGGTTAGGGGTGGGTCTTCCCTTACTAAAAGACTTTTTCAGCAAACCCTAATTATTAATTATTAATTATTAATTATTGAAGACCGAAAAGCACTTTTCTTTCTCCTGACTCCTGACTCCTGACTCCTGACTCCTGACTCCTGATTTTTCAATAACTCAAATTTACTCTTCTTCAATTACTTTATTTCTATCAAGTATTAATAAGTTTCTCAACTGGTCTGTATCTAGTTCAGTTAACCATTGTTCTCCTGCACCTACTACTTGTTCTGCTAGTTCTTTTTTACTTTCAATTAAGTCGTGTATTTTTTCTTCTAAAGTTCCAGTACAGACAAATTTATGTACCTGAACATTCCGGGTTTGACCAATTCTAAATACCCGGTCTGTAGCCTGATTTTCTACTGCTGGATTCCACCATCTATCAAAGTGAAAAACATGATTAGCACGAGTTAAATTTAAACCAGTACCTCCCGCTTTTAAAGAAAGAATCATTACTGGTGGACCTTGAGGGTCTTGTTGGAATCTGTCTACCATTTCTTCTCTTTGATTTTTGCGAGTTGCTCCATATAAAAATGATACTTCTCTACCTAATTTTTCTTGCAAATAAGGTTGTAAAACTTTTCCCCATTCGGCAAATTGAGTAAAAATAATAGCTCTTTCTGTTTCTGAAATTATTTCTTCTAACATGGCAGATAAACGTTGTAGCTTTCCTGAGTTTTTATGGCTAATTTCTACTTTTTTCCTACTACCTTTTTTAATCTGCAGAAGTACGGGATGATTACAAAGTTGTTTGAGTTTTACTAATAGGGCTAAAACTTTACCTTTCCGCTGAATCCCATCAGCAGCTTCAATTTCTGCTAAGGAAGTTTCAACTATGTCTTGATAAAGTTTTGCTTGCTCATTTGCTAGTGGGCAAAAGATAGTATTTTCTTGTTTTTCTGGCAAGTCTTGAATAATATCTTTATCAGTTTTGAGCCTACGTAGAATAAATGGTTGCACCAGAGAACGCAAAGTTTGTAATGAATTTGTATCTCCATATTTTTCAATAGGAATAGCAAAGCGACGTTGGAAAAATTGTTTTTTTCCTAAATATCCAGGATTCAAAAAATCTAAAATTGACCATAATTCTGAAAGGCGATTTTCTACGGGAGTTCCTGTTAAACCAATTCTAAAGGATGCTTCTAATTTTCTCACAGCTTGAGATTGTTTTGCCTCTGGATTTTTGATATTTTGAGCTTCATCAACTATTACTGCTTGCCATTTTATTGTCTGTAATGTTTTTTCATCTCGATACAATAAAGCGTAACTGGTTATTGCTAAATGTTTGTCTTTAATTACTTTGAGAAACTCTTTACCTTTGGCACGTTTATCACCATGATGTACTATTACTTTTAAGGTTGGTCCGAATTTTTTAACTTCCCGTTCCCAGTTCCCTAATACTGAAGTTGGGCATACTAATAATGTGGGTGCTTCTAGTAATTCTTGTTCTTGTTGATTGAGAAGAAATGCTATTGTTTGGATAGTCTTACCGAGACCCATATCATCTGCCAAACAAGCACCCAAACCCCAACGTTCCAAAAATGTTAACCAACTTACGCCCCGTGCTTGATAAGGCCGTAGTTCGCCCCGAAAATTCTTTGGAGTCGGAATTTCCTCTAAGGAACGATTATTTGTTAAAGTGTCCAGAAGTTCTTGGAGTTGACCGCCAGCTTCAAAATTAACGACGGGTAACTTTTCCATAACTTGAGTGTCTCCTGTGGCCAATCGCAAAGCGTCTTCTAAAGATAAGGCCATTTCGTCTTGACGACTAGCAAAGAAATTTTGGGCTGCCCGCACATCTTGGGGTTGTAGTTCGACCCACTCGCCGTTAATTTCTACTAAGGGACTATCTTTTGCAACTAATCTATTAAATTCGGCTTTGGTTAATTTCTGACCTCCAATGGACAATTCCCACTGAAAATTGAGGAGACTTTTTAAGCCTAGTCTTTCAGTTTTTTTAATTTTTGGAGCTTGGGCACGAATACTTAGACCTAAGCGGGAAGCCCATCCTTCTCTATTAGCTAAACTAGGTGGTAAAATCACTCCTAAACCACTGTCTGTAAACCGCCAACTCCCACTTTTAATAAATTCATAAGCTTGGTGTGGAGTGAATTGGCAACTTTGGGGAGTTGCTTGTTGTAAACTAGGTTCAATAGTTGGATAAATTCTTGATGCTAAACCTAAGCCACTTAGCAGTGTTTCTTGAGGAAATTTAATTGTTCTTCCTTGATAGTTGAAACTTGCTACAGGATTTTTCCAAATTGTCTTGGCATCGACTAAAAATTCTGGATCGTCTATTGCCTGAAGACAATATTCTAGAATCCAATCTTTGGAATTGTTGGATGGTGAATGAAGATGAAAACAGGTAATAAATTGATTTTCTGTAGTTTGATATTGTTGTAGGGGAGATTGCCAATTCTCAAGTATTTTGCTAATTTGCTGTGTTTCTTTAGTGGCAGGTAATTTTAAAGCTGATTTGGCTAATAAGGATTTTAACCATTGTTTAATTACCGGATTTAATGAGGAAATTTCTGTTTGAGATATTTCGGATGATATTTGTCTAATTTGTGTGTCTATTGTTTTTTGCAAGAAATCTTGGAGTAGTTCTTGACTTGCTCTGAGGTTTGGTAATTTTGAAGTGTTATTTTGGGGGATTATTTGTAGATTTTCTAAGGAAATAGGCGACTGCCAATCTAGTTGATATGTGCGACAAACAAGAGGCATTTGTAGAGTAAAATTTTTCAGTCGATTTTGGTCTGTAGCACTATCAAGTAAGGGTTGCCAAATAGCAAAAATTTGTTCATTTGATTGTTGTTCAATAGTTGGTAAAAATTTACATCTTGCTAATAAGTCAAGATTCCATCTTGCAACATGAGACCAAAACCTTAAATCTGCCCCAATGAAAGATTCCGTGATGTTGCCCAGAGGAAAAGAGCGTAAAAATTCTATTGTTTGTATAGGGTTTAGGCAAATTCCTTCTATTTGCCAGGGATAAAGATATAACTTTTCTGTGGTTTCTGAGAAATTACTGGCAGAATGAAGTGGGTATAGTTTTTGGCTAGATTCTAATGATTTTGTGGGAATAGCTAAAGTTTGGTTTGTTGTGATTTTCTGGTTTTTTAAAGATAAATTAATTTTATCCTGACATACATTTAACAGTTCATTTACATTTATTGCATAAGGATTATTAGTAATTTTTCCTGTTTCACCAGCATCCTCTTCTGTAATTCTGCGCCAAGTTTCTCCCCAAATAAAGAAATAACTATCTTGTTCAGACTGAGCAAACCAAAAACCATGTAAAATCGCCATATTAAATATCTATCAAAAAGGTTATATGTAAGCATTTCCTGCGGAATGCCGCGCAAACAGCTATTAGCAGTCAGCTATCAGCAATTAGTAATGAATTATTACTTCTAAGGTTTAGGAAGGAGACTGTAACAGTAATTTTTATTCTGCTTCAATTTCTCAATTATTTTACCTTCCCTCAAAATTAATAGCTGATAGCTAATAGCTGACGGCTGAATGCTTAAGGTTATATTTTGATTACTAATATTTTCTAATAAAAATTGTTGAATAATCAAACTTTATAGCAGGGAATAGTGAATCGTGGCAAAAGCTTTTCTCTGTATCCGATTCATCATCAACATAAGTCCTAACCAACTCGTTCCTTAACTATAGAAATCAAAAATGGCATCCTAGTTAAAATAACTGGATGCAGCCTCCGTAATTGAATATAGAAGGTTATAAAATAAAAGTATTATAGCGGTTTCTGTTCATCAAAATTCTACGAGAGGTAGTAGAAATTAATAGACATCTCTAGAAAATAGGGAAATACCAGATTGTTCCTTCTGTGGTAGATAACTAAACCCCTTGCTGCTTCTTCCATTTTATTTTTAATTTTTTTTTAATTTTTGGAGATGTGTAAAGGAAAGGACGCAGATATATCAAAAGCTTAAAACTTAGACAATGCCAGATTTTTCTTGACTCTGGTAGATAACTAAACCCTTCTTCCTTCTTACTTATTCCCTCTTACTTCTTAACTTCTTCCTTCTTAACTTCTTCCTTCTTCCTTCTTCCTTCTTCCTTCTTCCTTACAATTGCCCCATTAACAATGTTACGATTTCCACAGAAGCGAAAGAATAATATGATTAGAGAAGGAAAAAAAACTGGATGGAAGAGATAGACAAATCCATATCCTTTGATGGACGGGATATTAGACTAAAAGTTGGTTTATTTGCGCCTCAAGCTGGTGGTGCCGTGATGATAGAGTCAGGAGACACAGCAGTGTTAGTGACGGCCACCACCTCCAAAGGTAGAGAAGGAATAGATTTCCTACCTCTTTTGGTGGACTACGAAGAAAGACTCTACGCTGGTGGTAAAATTCCAGGTGGTTTTTTGCGTAGGGAAGGTCGCCCACCAGAAAAGGTGACACTTACTGGTCGTTTGATTGATAGGCCGCTACGCCCTTTATTTCCAAGCTGGTTGCGTAATGATATTCAAATTGTGGCCACAACTTTGTCCATGGATGAAGAGGTGCCACCAGATGTGCTAGCTGTGACGGGTGCTTCTGTGGCAGTATTACTAGCTCAATTACCATTTTATGGCCCAATGGCAGCAGTGCGGGTAGGTTTGGTAGGAGACGATTTTATTATCAATCCAACTTACCGTGAAGTCAAAAATGGCGATTTAGATTTGGTTGTCGCTGGGTCTCCTCAAGGGGTGATTATGGTAGAAGCAGGGGCAAATCAGTTACCGGAACAAGATATTATTGAGGCAATTGATTTTGGTTATGAAGCAGTTTGTGACCTCATTCAAGCTCAACGAGAAATTATTGCTGAAATGGGTATTGAACTTGTTGAATCGGAACCTCCGGAAGTAGACCCCACTTTAGAAGATTATATCAAAGACAAAGCAACAGAGTCGATCAAACAGGTATTATCTGAATACGATTTGGATAAAAATCAGCGCGATGAAAAACTTGATGCAATTAAAGAGTCTATTGCAGAAGCGATCGCTGAACTACCTGAAGAGGAACCTGTAAAGGTATTCATTGAATCAGATAGTATGGCATTAGGGAATGTCTTTAAGGGTGTCACCAAAAAACTGATGCGTAAACAAATTATTGATGAAGGTATCCGGGTTGACGGTCGTAAATTGGATGAAGTCCGTCCTGTTTCTTGTCGGGTAGGAGTTTTGCCACCACGAGTCCACGGTAGCTCTCTATTTAATCGAGGTTTGACTCAAGTAATGTCTGCTGTAACTCTGGGAACACCTGGTGATGCTCAAGAATTAGCAGACGACTTACATCCACAGGACGAAAAACGTTATCTGCACCACTATAATTTCCCTCCTTTTTCTGTAGGGGAAACTAAACCATTACGATCGCCTGGTCGTCGTGAAATAGGTCACGGTGCTCTAGCTGAACGTGCATTGAACCCAGTCATACCAACAGCAGAGATTTTTCCCTATGTTATTCGAGTGGTTTCAGAAGTGCTTTCTTCAAATGGTTCAACTTCTATGGGTTCCGTTTGTGCTTCCACCTTGGGTTTAATGGATGCTGGTGTTCCCATTACGAAACCTGTGAGTGGAGCAGCTATGGGTTTAATTAAAGAAGATGATGAAGTTCGTATCCTCACAGATATTCAAGGTATAGAAGACTTCTTGGGTGATATGGACTTCAAAGTTGCTGGTACTGATAGTGGTATCACAGCTTTGCAGATGGATATGAAAATTACAGGTTTACCTCTAACAGTGATTTCTGATGCAATTCATCAAGCTAAACCTGCACGGTTACATATTTTGGAGAAAATGCTTAGTACTATCGATCGAGCTCGTCCAGATATGTCACCTTATGCACCACGACTATTAACATTTAAGATTAGTCCAGACATGATTGGTTTAGTGATTGGACCTGGTGGTAAAACTATTAAGGGTATTACTGAGGAAACGGGTGTCAAAATTGATATTGATGATGATGGCACAGTGACTATTGCAGCGACTGATGGCGAAAAGGCGAAACAAGCTTGCAATATTATCCAAGGTATGACCAAGAAACTGAATGCTGGGGATGTTTATGTTGGTCGTGTGACTCGAATTATTCCTATTGGTGCTTTTGTGGAAGTGTTTCCAGGAAAGGAAGGAATGGTTCATATATCTCAAATTGCAGATTATCGTGTTGGTAAAGTTGAAGATGAGTTAGCAGTTGGAGATGAAGTAATTGTTAAGGTACGAGAAATTGATGCTAAGGGTCGGGTGAATTTAACTCGTTTGAATATTCATCCAGATGAAGCTGCTGCTGCTAAACTAAATGCAATGCAATGAGTTCTTAAATTAGCAATCAGAAGTCAGCAGTAAATGTGTGCGTTTGCGGAGCATTCCGGAATGGAAATGAGGATTTAAACCCAGAGCTGCAAAAAGCTGTTAACATTAGCGTTTGCGCAGCATTCCGATAGGAAAGATCCTCTGTTTACGCAGCATTCCGTAGGAAAAGAGGCAGTTCCTCTGCAAGAGGCTAACTGAATGCTAAAAGCTAATAGCTAGTTAAGGATAGTTACAAGTCAAAAGTAAAACCTCAGAAATGGGTAATAATCATTCTGTTGTCATTGTGCCGATAGAAAATTTAAGTTTTTCTTTGGAAATATCCCATTAACTGGCACACTTTTGACTTGGTAAGTAGGTTGGTAAAATTAAATATAAAATGCTTATAAGAGGGAACAGAAAACAGGAAATTTTGATTAAAAAGTATTTCACTTTACCTGAAATCTACCTCTTAAAGTTTTATATTTATTTATAACCACTGTTCTCATGTTCGGTTGAATACTTATAAATAACGATGATAGCTAAAAGTCTTATATTATCGGCAATTTATTCCCCTCCTGGGAGGGGTTAGGGGTGGGTTGCCAGATGAGCTGTTGCCTGCGCACAGCGCTATAATATCTGAAGAAAAAAGAGATCATGGCAAAATTTAAGAAACTATTTCACCCCAGAATTAAAAAACAACTGCCATTACGTTTGGTTCAGACCTTACCAGTAGTATGACAAATATGCGCTTTTATTAGCATACTAGGATGGTTGTCATTAGTTCATAGCCAAACAGCAGTTAATGAAATTGTTAATCAGCTCCAAAAAGAAATTAGCAGTCGGGTAGAAAAACGGACAAAAACTTACACAAAGATTCCATATTTATTTATGAAAATAGTAATTTTGATAAAATTTGCCCACCTGACAAATAAAAATTTGTCAATCAATATTGAAAAGTATTATTTTCTCTAAATACTCAAAATATTATGTCTTCTAATTTCCCCAAAAAATTAATTTTAATTACAGCACTTCTATCATTAATTCCATTAAGCACTGCTCAATACTTACCTCAAGTTAGTAATAATTTTATCTCTACATTTTGGCAGAAATTAACAACAGCAAATACTAGCAATAATTCACTTACTACTGCAGCTCCTTCCCCTTCAGTATCTAAACTACCAAAACCTCCACTAGCAACTTATAAAAACTTCGACATCGTAATTTATGGAGATGAACTTCAAGGAATATGTGCTGCTATTTCGGCTAAAAAAACATTAGGAAAGACAGGTAAAGTTGTACTAATACGTTCCAATTCTGAAAATGCAGCTCTAGGTGGTTTACTCACACGAAGTGGATTAGCTTATCTTGACTATGATAAAACACCAGATTGGCAATATCGACCATATTCTCAGTGCTTTCTTAACTTTTTGAAAAAAGCAAAAGTTGTCGAAGCTTGTGTTGCTCCAGACAAAGCAACAAAAGCAATGAAAGAAATGTTAGAAGCGGCGGGAATTGTAGTTATTTCTAATGCTTCTCTTACACCTTATGTCGAGAATAGAAAAATTAAATTTGTACAGATCGACGACACAAATATTAGAGTCAAAGCTGCTGCTTTTATAGACAGCACTCAAGATGCAGAACTAGCAAGAAAAGCTGGTGTACCTTACTATTTAGGATTTGCATCACAAAACCCACAACTATGGGATGAAACTATCGCAACTTCTATTGTTCCCACAGTGACTGGTTTAAGTATTTACGAATTCAAAAAAATAGAATCAAAAATACTGTTTAACCGTCAAAAAATGGCAAAAATTAAGACAAAAATTCAAGCAGACCAAGCACCAACAGATGCTAAATTTACCCTAAAAAAATTTAGATTGCCAATAATTAAAACATATAAAGATGGCTATATTAACAGAAGTATTGCTTTAGCAGGGGCTTATCATATTCATAGAAAACACTCTTTTAATCTAGATTTATCATCAGTATTTTTATTTGATAAGCTGAATATTTGTCGTGTGGGTCAACGGGAATTATCTTTGAATGGATTTTTGTTTAAATATAACAGTCAAAAAGTGAGAGAAATAGAAAATAATAACTTTCAACCAACTCAAGACATGATTACAGAGATGCAGGAACTTGAAGCTTGGTTGAGAAAAATGTCAGGGAAAGATGTCAAAGTAATTTTACCTTCTGAAGTTTATATTAGACATAGTTTAAATATTACGGATGTTGTTGATCCATTGACAGGAAAAGAAATTCTTCAAGGGGGTACTTCAGCAGAAAATTCTATTGGTACTTTTTCTTATGAATTTGATTTTAGGGGTGGTGTTAAAGGTTTAGGTATTAATTATTTACCTCTACCGATATATAACTTTGGAATTGAAAGTGCTTTAGCTAAAAATGTGAATAATTTAGCAGTTGTCGGACGCTCATCTGGATATATAGGAATTGCTGTAGCAGTAGCAAGAATTCAAACTATGAGTATTTATCAAGGACAAGCAATAGGAGTAGCAGCAGCTATGGCAAATCAAAAAGGTATACCCTTAAATCAAATCACTTCTGCTGAAGTTCGGGAAAAATTAGAACAATTAACTGGTAAAAAGACAAAATTAAGAGGTGAAAATCGAACTGGAAGTAGAGATTATAGTCATGTAAAATAACCTAAAGGGAATAGGGAGTAGGGGGTAATATATCTTATAGAAAATTTCATCTCAGTTAGGTACAGTACTAGCGGGCAATATGCCCGCACTACAGAGATTTAAACACTAATATTTGACTTCATATACGACCGAATCTCCTGTAAGTTCATAGCTATAATTCTTCACTCGCATTACCGAATTTAACTTATTATTTAATATAATAAAGTCATCAATAAGCATAGCATTATTTTTGGTATTTCATATATAGTAGTCGAAGCAAAGGTTAGGACAGATAAAAAGCTTAAAACTCAAACAAAGCAAGGTTTTTCCTTCTTCTTTCTTCCTTCTTCCTTCTGCTATAAAATCTAATTAGGGCTTGCTGATTAAATCTAAAAGCATTGACATATAAAGACTTTAGCCTTTTTGGGGTCGAAAAAAGTGCATGGTTTTCAGTCTAAAAGGCTCAAAAAGTTAGTATTTTAGGCAAGAGTTGGGCAGAAAAATCAAGGGACAATTCTTACTCCTACCTCCTCTAAATTCCCATTTATCCCCTCCTGGGAGGGGGAGGGGCGAGGGGTGGGTTGTCTCCTACCCCAGCAAAAAGACTTTCCATACGCAAACCCTAATCTTTCATAATAGCTTGCCCAAAAATATAAATTGATAGAATTGCTAATAATCCACGAAAAGCTAAACTGATAACTTTGTCTGGTAATTTAGGCAGAAATCTCGTACTAAATTGAACACCTAATAAACCACCAAATCCTAATAATGCTCCAGGTTCCCATAAAACATTACCTCTAATCCCATGACCTATACAAGCAGAAAAAGCTGTAATTACAATCACTCCTAAGCTAGTTTGAATAGCTACCTTAATACTTTCACCTAATAATAATATTTGCAAAGGTACTATAATTACACCACCTCCCACACCAAATACACCTGCTAATAATCCAGCTAAACTACCAGTAATAACTCTAGCAATAACCTTGATATATTTATCTGGAAATTGATAATTTATTTCTTTGACTATTTTCTCAAACATTAATGGTAAAGGATGGGGAGTAAATGGCAAAATAAATTCCACTACAAAATCTTGATTATTAGTATTTTCTGCTTTGACTTTAAGATTTTCCTGCTGATTATTTTGTAATTCTTCGTCTTGCTTTTTCTTCATTGTTATTTGTTTACGAAACTCCACTAAATAGATATTCAAAGCTAGAAATAATCCAAAAGCAAATAACAACCAACGAGAAGCAAATAAATTGGCAAAATATACCCCCAACTGAGCAGTAATCAAAGCCGGAAACCCTATTCCTAGCACTCGACTAATACTTAAATATCCCATTTTCCAGTTTTGAATACTACCAGAAGTAGCCGTAATTATAATTGATAAAGTGCTAGTAGCAACTGCTTGTATAGGTTCATATCCTAATGTCACTAATAAAGGTACGAGAATAGTACCACCACCAATACCTAAAAATCCAGCCAATACACCAGCAAATAATCCAGAAACAGCCAGAATAAATAATTCTATAAAAGTCATTTTATTTAAAATTTTCAATTTTTTATAGTAGGCAATCTAAGTTATCTAAATAAGTTCTTTTTAGAAAACTCCAGTCATTGTATCCTAATTCTTTCTTCTTGCTCAAAATTTATTGCCAAAATATATATCTGAGAAATTCCATAACTATAACAGATATTCAATCCTGATGAATATTATCCCCAGATGGGCTGAGAAAAGCTTGGAAAAAAAGAGGTAAATTTCGATAACTACGAACTAGAAATACTCAAGGAAATATAGTATTTGAACTCAAATATAAAGAAAAAAAATCGCCTTTAATTATACCAAGCGTGAAAAAATAATGTGTTTGAATAATAAGTGCGATCAAAAGATTTTGCAGGAAATGTAACTTTGACAAAGCGGTCGATCTTCGGAACTTCCCCTAGGGTGGGATGGCGAGGGAACCTCGCTGGTTGACCATTGACCAAGAGAGCGGTGCGACCCCTCGACGACACTAGTCGCATCTGGTAGCGCACCAAGAGAAAAAGAGAATTTACGACCGTTAAAACTGGTATTGAAGCAATTCCCGTGTGATATCAAATCCGCTCGGGTTCGGTATAAAAAAAATTTTCATCTTCATCCAAGAGCAAATGTTTCGCGCATTCTCTTCCCTCCTGAGGAGGTCCTTCCCCTCCACCGGAGGGGGAGGGGCGAGGGGTGGGTTGACTCGGTCCTCCTAGATTAACTATCTAATTACACCGATGCTACCGGATTTGATATGATTAGGTCCGACTGAGTCACCCTCCACCGGAGGGGGAGGGGCGAGGGGTGGGTTGACTCCTAAGAAATAGCCTAACTTTCGTAGCAAACATTTATTAAACTGGCATTACATATCATCTTGCCATTCCTGAAAGAATAAAAAGTCCTTATATTACTGAAGAATTGTTGCGGTGGAGAAGATCGCAAAGAGGAAAACCTTTTAAGTTTTTAGACTTTAAAGAAGGGGAAGGCGAAATAATTACGGGGAAAAAGACTGATAAAGATGACAACCGCATAAATGAAAAGCTAGAATCTCCAGAATTTTTAGCAGTAAGTATTCTCAGACAATTTGCCAAACATCTTCGTGATATCTGTTGATAAGTGGGTAACTTTATAGCTGCCAGGGGCGATCGCTTCTTCATTCATCAACCTCAAACAAGGAATGAGGTAAACCTGAATTACGAATAACAGATTGTAAAGTTCCCACTCTTAATTCTTTAATAATGATGATTTTCAAAGAATGGTCTAAAACTCTCGGTATACATTAATCCTTCATATAATATGCCCTAGTTCCTTTAGCATTTATTGCCTCTCCCAATCTATTTAACCCATGCACATAAGCAGCAGTTCGCATCGAAACAGACAACTCTTGAGATATTTGCCAAATTTGCTCTGTTTCTGCCAACATTTTTTCTTTCAAGCGTTGATGAATCTCATCCAAAGTCCAATACAAACCACTGCGATTTTGTACCCACTCAAAATAACTTACAGTCACTCCACCAGCATTAACTAAAATATCAGGAAATACATAAATTCCACGGTCTTCTAAAATTATATCTGCAGCAGAAGTAGTCGGACCATTTGCAGCTTCAAAGATAAATTTTGCTTTAATATCTTTGACACTTTCCTCAGTAATTTGATTCTCCAAAGCAGCAGGAATTAATATATCAACATCTAAAGCTAAAAGTTCTTTATTAGTCAAAATTTGATGCTCAACAATATTACAAACACTGCCTTTACAGTAAACAGCTTGAATACCTTTATTAGACTCCTTATATTGTCGAATACTAGGAATATCTAAACCCTTTGAATAATAAATACCACCCTGAGAATCACTAACAGCAACTACCTTATAACCAGCTTGACAAAGTAACTCTGCCAAAAATGCTCCTACATTACCAAAACCTTGTACTGCAACTGTAGTTTTTTCCGGAATATATCCAAACTTGGACATGATAGTTTCAATAGTAAAAAAAGCACCCATTGATGTTGCCGTATTTCTGCCCAAACTACCACCAATAGTAACAGGTTTACCTGTAATAACTGCCGGAATTAATTGTCTGCGAATAATACTATACTCATCCATCATCCAACCCATAATCATTGGGTTAGTGTACATATCAGGTGCCGGAATATCCACATCTGGACCGATAAAATCAGCGATCGCATCAATATATCCACGACTCAAACGTTCTAATTCCATCCGAGATAACTCTTTCGGGTTAACAGTAATTCCACCCTTCGCTCCACCAAAAGGTAAACTCACAACTGCACATTTAAAAGTCATCCAAAAAGCTAAAGATTTTACCTCATCAATAGAAACATTTGGATGATAACGAATACCACCTTTTGTCGGTCCTCTAGTATCATCATAACGAACTCGATAACCTTGAAAAACTCGTAATGAACCATCATCCATTCGGACAGGAATTGAAACTATTAAACTAGCTTTTGGATGTTTGAGACGCTCTTTTGTATCTTCAGAAAGAGAGACATATTTTAATGCTTTTTCTAACCTGAGACTAGCATCAGCAAATAAAGAATCTGACATAAATACCTATTTTGATGAATAAAATTATGTTGGTATTTAGATCATAAATCTCTTGATTCACTGTAATGATTAAGAAAAATAAAGAATAACGGCGTTGCTGAAGCGCGTGTATGATATTAATCTTAATTACTTAGGAGTCAACCCACCCCTGCCCCTCCCAGGAGGGGAATTCAGTCGGACTGAGTCAGGAGGGAAGAAAGAAGAAGAAATCCCGAGTATAAGGAGAAAGTTTTTTGGTCAGGTAAGCGGAAGGTCGTTCTATAGCGCTCTTATCCGGACAGATATCATACCTCTTTTCACCAACGCCAAAAAATAAAATCATATCAAATCCGTTGGCTTCGGAGTAATATAGTTCTATTGTCGTCATATAGTGGTTAAGGGAGAATGCCATTTGCCCCTACAATATGGACTCTTATCTTTAAGTACTGAATAACACTGATGCTACCGGATTTAATATCAATTATGGCACAGCAATTATCAATTATTTCCCCCTACTCCCTACTCCCTCTTTTCTGAAGATTTCTATTAACTTACAGCACTTTTGAGGATAGTGAGGTACACTTAGGGTTTGCGTATGGAAAGTCTTTTTGCTGGGGTAGGAGACAGGAGACAGGAGACAGGAGACAGGAGAAATGGGAATTTAGAAGAGGTAGGAGTAAGAATTGTCTCTCAATTTTTCTGCCTGCCATAATCATCCTAAGATACTAGCTTTTTGAGCTTTTTCTGCCGAAAAGCTGGTACTTTTTTCAACTCTAAAACGCTACAACCTTTATCTGTCAATACTTTTAGAATTAATCAGCAAGCCCTACTTATAGGACTATTCTTATATTTCCTATTCCCTGTTCCCTAGAGCAATAAAACTTTGTACCTCATCAACTAGAAAACTGCTGTAAGTAAAAATGCTTGCTTTGATAGAAGTTACGTCGCGCTGTAAAGTAGTCCCAATCCACAAATCCTGCTTTCAGATGTCTAATTCCCGATCTAGGATCGAATGTTGTCCGTCCATGCATTACCCTCACATTATGTATTAGCAAACAGTCCCCATTATTGAGACGGAAGCGGTACTGATATGCTGGATTTTTCATATAGTGATAGAAGATTGAGTAAGCTTCATAAAAACTTTCTGTCTTCTCAAATGGGATAGTTCGTTCGCAGTTTTTTTCGTTAAAGCAGATGCGATATATATTACCTTGTGTATCTAATTGAATAATCGGAGCAGTATCAGAAAAGTAATAATTATTCTGGGGGTCAAATTTATGAAAAACAATCGGAGTGTCGCTCAAAATTTTGAAGTATTCAGGATATTTTTGACGAAAGTCTTCACAAACCCGAAAACTATCAACCAGTATTGATTCGCCACCTTTAGCATTATGTTCGACGCAATAGAAAAACGGCATCAAGAACTTGCTCAATTTATAGTTATGAGCATTGTGAGGCAATACCTCTGGACCTGTCATTAAATCGCCCAAATCTTTAGCATCTGGAGTAGGTTTAACATCACTCACTATCTCAAATGTAGCATTGATTGGTCCAATAGATTTTGTGAGAAAAGATTCCATTTCCTCAATACTCATATTACTGAGTAACGTAAATCCCAAGGCACAAAGTTCGTCCATCCACAGTGATTGTGGACATGAATGAATGTCGTGTCGCTCTATAGGATGCTTATCGAACCAAAATCGATCCCATAATACAAGTTTTGGTTCGTTGCAGATTTGCTTTGGATCTGGGTCGTAGGCATATTTCATCAGCCAGGAAATAGGATATATACTGCGATGAGAAGGCTTTTCATCCCAATCAATAATCAATTCTTCTTCATTTAATTCCACATATAATGGCTTTGGTTGTGGATTCTCAGTATAATCATAAATTCTCCGAAAAGTATCTGGATTACGAGACTGAGGATTCAAGCAATTATCACGCAACCAGATATAGTGGAAACCTTTGCCTCTGACTTTAATAAAACTTTCATTTAAAATTGTTGTACTGTTCATTCAAAACTCCTACTTTTTGGTAGCTCAAAACTAAGGAATACAAATTAAATTAAATTTTATTAAGTTTTTGACATTCTTAGACGAAAATTTATATTAATTTTGGCTACATAGGCTGATAGAATAAATCTAATTGCTGGTATTCAATAACAGAAAAAAAAAGCATTTCCCACCTGGAATACGAGACCATAATTGCTTAAAAGTTTTTCCTCAACGGTCTCGCCGTAACCCATCCGATAATTCCTGGTTGAAAATGGTTGACCATTATTGATCGCCACTTTTTATTTTTTTTCCCAGATAACATCATGTCCGGTTGAATACTTATAAATAAACGACTGAGGAGTCAGGAGTCAGGAGTCATGAGTCAGGAGGGAAGAAAGAATCAAAGAGGAGAAAGTTTTTTTGATCACGCTCTTATCCGGACATGATATAAGCGATCAGTTCATCAATTTCTGTTACTTCAGTTTTTTTTCCAAAATCCTGCGCGGATATCTATAATTAGGGTTTGCGGAGTAAAGTCTTTTTGCTGAGGTAGGGAGTAGAGACCCACCCCTCGCCCCTCCCCCTCCCAGGAGGGGAAAAAGGGAGTAGGGAGTAGTTAGGACGTAGAAGAAATGGGAATTACAGAGTAAGTGGCCAAAATAATATTAAGAGTGATTTTTCGGCTTTTGCTTCCCGAAAATGCTCATAAGCATGAACCTGAGCAACTGAAAAGCTCATACTTTTTCAAGACATAAAAAGCCTAAAACCAATATCAGTCAATGCTTTGATATTTAATCAGCAAGCCCTATATTAGACATCTCCAAGAATAAAAAATCAAATCAATTATCCCACAGAGACTATGGATTCTTTCCCCCTACTCCCTACTCCCTACTCCCTCTTTCGGAGGAGATGTCTATTATCTATCAGTCAAAAATATCAGAAAAATTATCCTTAAATATTACTTTAAAGGGGTGAAATACCTGAGTCTAGAGATTCCTCCCGGACATCAGCAACTAAATACTAAAATAGATAGTAATAGTAGTAATACTCTGTGTTGTCGTTTATGGTAGAAGTCCTAGCAGCTTTGTCTGCATCAGCAGCAGCAGGTATCAGAATAGCCTTACCGTTACTGTTAATCGGTTTATGGCAAAATGATTTATGGTCGAAAGTACCTCTGCTGTCCAATATTTCCCCACAAATAGTAGTGGGAGTTTTAGTTAGTTGGTCTTTATTTGAAATATTTGCCTCAAAACGGCTGTTAGGCCAACGCATTCTAAATTTAATTCAACTTTTATTCAGTCCAATAGTAGGAGCAATTATGAGTATGGCGATCGCCAAGGCCACTCATTTAGAAGACTGGTTAACGATCGTGATGGGAGTAGTTGGTGGTTTACTTGCCTTAGTGCTGCAACTTGTTCAGGTCGGATGGTTTTATCGATGGCGTGGTTTGCCTCTCTGGATGCTGTTAGTGCAAGATGTTCTGTGTATTTGCCTGGTAATTTTTGCCTTTGACGCACCACAACAAGGAGGATTAATTGCCTTACTATTGTTGTGGCTAGCAATTCGTAGCTATCAGGATTGGTATCGGTGTTATAAAGGACTTTAGAACCTACGTTCCGCACGACAAAATGTAGCATAGAAGAAGGAGTCAGGAGACAAGAGACAGGAGACAGAATTTAGAAGAAAATCATAGCTGCCGCGATCAAGTCAACAATTAAGTAAGTATTTATGCTTAATATTTCACTGAGAATTTGACTCCTGATCGAGGTAGATCAAGTAAGAAGTCAAAAGTCAAAAGTTAGAAGTTAGAAGTAAATTATAGTGGTCAATAGAAATCAACGATTAAGTAAGTATTTATGCTTAATATTTCACTGAGAATTTGACTCCTGATCGAGGTAAATGAAGATAATTTATATAGTATAAATACTTAAACAAGCTAAGGATTTTATACTAATTTTCATGTTACAAAATGTGGGTTTAAGGATATAGCACTACCCATGAAGATGAGGACAAGTAAGAAACTTCAAAACTCTTCACTGTAATGTTTTGACTTTAGCTGATAGCTGATAGCTGATAGCTGATAGCTATATAGATTAATTTTAGAAAGGGCATCGCTAGATGCCAAATGTCCCTATTCTAAAGTAAACCAGCCAAGTGTAATGGGCCATAACCAGTAATTAATTCCAACAACAAAGCCATAAACCCAAGCATTGCTAACCGTCCATTCCATACTTCTGCGGTGGTAGTCAAACCCCATTGCCATTTTTCTTGGGGATACATTTTGATAATTTTTTTCATCTGGATAGCATCGGAAAAAAGACGAGTAGGAGCATCCAGAGCTTCAACAACTAAATCTGCTAAATCGTTGATAAATACTGGATGGGTATTTAGAGCAGGCACTCGGTAAAAATTACTAATTCCAGCTTCTTCTGCCACCTCACGATATTCCATATCAATTTCTTGCAGAGTTTCAATATGTTCGGAAACAAAGCTAATGGGAACTACTAATAAATCTTTAACCCCATCACTGGCCAATTCTTGAATGGCCTCTTCAGTGTAAGGTTTCAACCATTCCACCGGACCTACCCGACTCTGATAAGCTAAGGTATGAGAGTTAGAACGATTCAAAGCCTTCATAATCTTATCGACACAGTCTTCAATTTCTGCCTGATAAGGGTCTCCTGCTTCTTCAACGTAGCTAACTGGTACACCATGGGCACTGAAAAAGATATGCACTTGTTCTGAGTTTGGACAGTTATCTAATTCTTGAGCAATTAATTCTGCCATGGCCTGAATATATCCTGGTCGTTGATACCAAGAGGGAATAACGGTATAATCAGTGTTCTGTAATTCTGGGTCTTTTTGCCAGAGTTGATCAAGTAATCTAAAGCTAGAACCGCTAGTGCTGATAGAATATTGAGGATAAAGTGGTAGAATTACTAACCTTTCTATTTGGTCGCGCTTAATTCTAGTGAGAGCTTCTTCTGTAAAAGGATGCCAGTAACGCATTCCTATATAAGTTTGAGCTGTTAATCCTTTTTCTTCTAACTGTTTTTCGATCGCCAAAGCTTGCTGTTCGGTAATGGACCTTAATGGAGAACCACCGCCAATTTCTTTATAATTTTCTTGAGACTTTTGAAAACGTAGGGTGGATATTAGCCATGCTAAAGGTTTCTGTAGCCAAGGAAAGGGCAAACGAATAATTTCTGGGTCAGAAAATAAGTTGAATAGAAAGGGACGGACATCTTCTAGTTGTTCTGGCCCACCTAAATTAAGTAATAAAACTCCAACACGACTCATAATATTAATCAGGCTCCAATTTTAATATTTGTTACTAAATTTAACATATTAATATTTTCTTAAGTATATTTTCTAATAAATTTAGAGTCAACTACTACCCCAAATCTATTCCAATTGAGCGATCGACTATAAATAAAATTTATACACTTTTGACTTTTAACTTTTGACTTTTGACTTATTAATCTCATGGCAACAATTTTAAGAGACTGGAGCTATAAATATCAATGGTTATATGACGGTATTTCCCGTTTAGCAGCTCTTAGTGTTGGCGGAGAAAGTAACTTTCGTCAACTAGCTTTACAAGGTTTAACCATTGAGCAAAATACTCAAATACTTGACCTTTGTTGTGGTAGTGGTCAAGCAACTAATTTTCTGGTTAAATACTCCCAAAATGTTACAGGATTAGATGCTTCACCACTATCAATTAATAGAGCGAAAAAAAATGTACCATCGGCTAAATATGTAGAGGCATTTGCTGAGGATATGCCATTCTCAAATAATCAATTTGATTTAGTACATACGAGCGCTGCTTTACATGAGATGAACTCTGAACAATTAAAGCAAATTATCCAAGAGGTTTATCGCATTCTGAAGCCTGGCGGAATTTTTACTTTTGTTGACTTTCATCGTCCGGTAAATATTCTTTTTTGGCCGGGGTTTGCCATATTTTTATGGTTATTTGAAACTGAAACTTCTTGGAATTTTATTAATACAAATATCTTGGAATTATTACAAGAAGTAGGGTTTTATTTAGTTGATACTGACTCACCTAAACCCCTTTTATATGCTGGTGGTAGTCTTCAGATAGTTCAAGTTAAAAAATAAAAAATAAAGTTGCTTAAAAATCTGTTTAACCTGTGAGTTATATGATAATTTGATAATTATGTTTAAAGTTGACCGAATAATTAATAATTACCCACAGGAAAAAATCTGTGTAGAGTTTTAGCATATATTGGTGAACCACTACAAATTTATCAATTGCTTCTGAGACCTGATAATTCTATAGTGAATCAAAGCTTCGATCCAGAAGATCATGATATGATTCAATTAGCTGGCTTTGGTTTAGCTACCTGGAGTAAAGGGACTCTTAGTGAAGATTATCCTTTTATTTATAAGGGTATCAAACCTCCATTTTATGACCGCAATTTAGGCTCCCTATGTGAGCGTCACGAAACAAATGTCCTTCTGTGTCATATTCGTGCTAGTGGCTATGATAGCCTTAATTATGAAGCTGTTGTTAATGAAAATAATTGCCATCCTTTTATTTTTCCAGGATTTCGGTTAGCTATGGCTCATAATGGTGGGGTAAATGGATTCAAGGAAATTCGTCTAGATTTATTAAATAGGTGTAAACCAGAGATTGTCAAATATGTAGAAGGTAGCACAGATTCTGAGGTTGTTTATGCACTGCTAATGTCTCAGTTAGATGAACCAACTAAAGATTGAAAAGTTGATGAGATGATTGAAGCTATTAAGAAAACAATTAAAGTTATTCTTGATGTTCAAACTCAACATAATTGTACGGGACTAAGTACTCTCAAACTATTTTTAGCAGATAGTAATGATGTACTTGTAGCTAATGTTGGAATTGGCTATAATCGAGAACTAAATGTGGAAGGAAACTGGGAAGATTTAAAAGAATATCCTAGAGGAACAAAAGAATTTTCTTTGTCTCGGTTAAAAGGTCCAGTTTGGTCATTGAAAGGGAAAAAATTTGGTAATTATGAAGGATATCAGATGGAACCTTCTAGTAATGGAAATGAAGATATTAGTTCTGTAATTATTTCATCTGAACCATTGACAGAAGAAATCGGAAATTGGTCAATGATTCCGTTTCAAAATCTTTGCTTTTTCAATCATAACGGGGGAAAACCAAAAGTTGAGATTAAACCTTTTGATATTGATTAAAAATTAAGTTTAATACAACGGTAAGACTTGGGTGAGGTTTGTAAAGTTGCTTCACTCAAGTTTGCTTTTTCTCAGATTGATTCAATCAAGGACAATTTATACTTTTAAATTTACTAATTAATTGTTAAAAGTTATTTTTGATAATTAAAATCGATTCGTGTAGGGTGTTTTAGGCGGCTATTATCAATCCCTGTGAAAGGTATTTAATAATCTTAGAGTGGGCAAAGAAAGCAAAATTTATTGTTACTGCTTCCTTTTCCCTGCCATCTTTAATAATAGGAATAAAAGGAAGTAGGGAAGGAAACAAAATTCGCACTTTTTAAGAGGTTGTCTGAGAAGTCTCATTTGCTACATCACGCGCCCCCGCGCATCCCCCAATTTTGGGGGACTTTATACCAGCTAATGGATTCTTGTTCCCCCCATAATTGGGGTACTAGGGGGGCAAAATTCAGTATTAAACAACTTTTCAGATATCCTCTAATGTACGTCTTGATGTTTCTTATAATTTAATATTAATTATGAATAAAAAATCAGGCTTCATAGCCCCCGCGCATCCCCCAAAATTGGGGAACTTTTACCAGCTAATGGATTCTTGTTCCCCCCATAATTGGGGGCGTTTGGGGGTAAAATTCAGTATTAAACAACTTTTCAGATATCCTCTAATGTACGTCTTGATGTTTCTTATAATTTAATATTAATTATGAATAAAAAATCAGGCTTCATAGCCCCCGCGCATCCCCCAAAATTGGGGAACTTTTACCAGCTAATGGATTCTTGTTCCCCCCATAATTGGGGGCGTTTGGGGGTAAAATTCAGTATTAAACAACTTTTCAGATATCCTCTAATGTACGTCTTGATGTTTCTTATAATTTAATATTAATTATGAATAAAAAATCAGGCTTCATAGCAAGTCTGATTTAGAAAAACTCACTTCTGGCTTTCCTATGGAATGCTACGCAAACAGCTAGAGGTATTATTAACTAATAACTGATAACCGAAATGAAAAACCAAGTTTTAATCATCGGTGGATATGGCAGAATTGGCAGTAGTGTTGCCAGAGATTTAGCTACTTATACAAACTCAGAAATTACTATTACCGGACGTAAACCAGAGGCAAATATCAAAGAAATTCCTATTCCTGGAGTTAAATATTTAGCTCTAGATTTAACAGATAAAGAAAGAGTCAAAAATATTATTCATTCTTATAGTAAATCTTCTGAAAATTTAGTTATTCATTGTGCAGGTCCATTTCATCATCGCGATACTAATGTTCTGAAAACTTGCATTGAAGTAGGTGTTAATTATGTTGATGTTAGTGACTATCGAGGTTTTACTTCTAAAGCTTTAGAATATTCTGAAGCTGCCAAACAAGCTAGAGTTACAGCAATTATTAATACAGGTATTTTTCCAGGAATTTCTAATAGTTTGGCTCGTCAATCAGTAGAACAATTTGATGAACCAGAAGAAATTCATTTAAGTTATGTCGTAGGTGGTTCCGGTGGAGCGGGAGTAACAGTTATGCGGACTACTTTTTTAGGTTTACAAAATCATTTTGAGGTGTGGAAAAATAACAAGTGGGAATTTGTTAAACCTTATAGCGATCGCCAAATTATTGATTTCCCCAAACCCTACGGAAAAATTGGAGTTTACTGGTTTGATCTGCCAGAATGTTTGACTTTGCCGACCTCTTTTCCCGTGAAAACTGTAACTACAAAGTTTGGTTCTTTTCCAGACTTTTATAATCATCTGACTTGGATGACTGCTCATTTATTTCCTGTTAGTTGGTTAAAGAATTCAGGGGTAGTAGAATTTTTATCTCAAGTTAGTTATAAAATGACTCAAGTTACAGATAAATATAGTGGTACTGGTGTAGCAATTCAAGCGAAAGTTATTGGTAAAAAGTCAGGGAAAAAAGCTAATTTTTGCTCGTCAATTATACATAAAGATACTGCAACTGTTACGGGCATTGGTGCTGGTGGTATTGCCGAATTAATATTGTCTGGAAAGTTGAATAAACCAGGTGTTTGGTCTGTGGAAAATAGTTTGTCTACTGAATTATTTGAACAAGTAATGAAGAATCGTGGTTTTGTGAAAATATGTGGTAAGAAATCTGTGGTTTATCAACTGAAAAGTTAGGGCTATTTCGGTATAATTAATGTTGAGGGTTTTATTACTTTAAATAAGTGTATAATTCTCCATAATGTTTAAAAAAGTAAGACTTCCTCGCATAATTTACTAAGCTCAAAGATGAAATTTATGTCAGAAATCAAAGAAATTTGCACTGTGTACCTAGGAAACTCAATGCTTGATGATGACTATACTCTTTATGAAGACGGACAAGTTAAAAGGTTTTATGATCGAAACCAATGGTCATTGAATAACGAAGAGTGGGTTGAGGTAAAAAATCTTAGCGATCGTATTAAGCAAAAATTGTTAGATAAATGTCCAGAAGATTATAAAAATAAGGCAAGACAACTCCTTAGTTTATAATCTTATACTCCATGTTGACAACTGATAACTGATAACTGATAACTGATAACTGAAAGAGTGCCTCCCATAATTTCAGGAGATGTACTAATTATGGAAGAATTTTCAAACATAATTTTTTCATCTTGACATTGTATATCTGTATTTTACCTTTAGAAAACTCTTTGGGAAGTTTTTTCCAATAAACATACTAATGGCTAATTAATCTTCCTTTACTAATCAGGACTTACGCACAGACACTAAATCCAATGAGGGCGAATGCCATTCGCCCCTACAGATAGTGGTTTAACAGTCAATTTGTGTAAGTCCTGACTAATATTAGCCATTAGTAGTGAAAATTTTGATACTCAAATACTACTAGCAAAATTATTCTGACTTAGCAGTAAAATTTCCTTCTTTGTGAGAGCGATCGCTAACTTTTTCTATCCAGTTGAATAACCGCTTTGAGACTTGTAGCTTACCGTTAATAATTGTGTCAGACAAGATGATTGTGGTTGCCAATATGGAGATACAAATTATACTCATATTACTAATTCTATACTTAGACTAGACCGTATAGTTTGATTATAATTACAATATATAACTACAAGTTTGATAATGTCAACTCAGAAAGAAAAAAAGCTAATGACCAAAATCAAGAGGTTGAAAAAACAAGGCCAGGGTGCTGTCTGTAAAGCAGAACAAATATTAAGAGGAGCAATACCAGAATTTCTGAAGAATGGTTATGCTTGTACCAGTATGGACAAAGTAGCTAAAGCAGCAGGGGTATCTAAACAGACACTATATAGTCATTTCACAGATAAAGAAGGATTATTCACAGCTTTAGTCAAGCGAATAGCTACCAAGAAATTTAATTTTGTCTGGTCACAACCACTTGAAGGAGAACCGGAACAAGTATTGCGCAATTTAGCTGATAGATTACTCACAGAAAACATCAACGATACTGAATATTTAGAATTTGTCAGATTAATTATTGCTGAGTCAGGAAAATATCCAGATTTATCCAAGTTATTTTTAACTCAAATAGCAAAACCAGCAGTGGAAATTCTGACAAAATATTTGCAAGAACATCAAGAATTAAACCTTGACGATCCAGAAGCAACTGCTAGAATTTTTGTTGGCTCTTTAGTATACTTTATTCTGAATCAAAAAGTACTCCATGGTATGGAAGTAATGCCAATGGAAGCTGGGCGTTATATTGATAATTTAGTAGGTTTAATTTCTATTAAAATCAAAAACAAAACGATTTGAAGAAGGTTTTAGGTGTTAGGTTATTCAACAATTAATAATTAATAATTAATAATTAATAATTAAATGATTCGGGTTTAAAGCCTCCCCTTTTAAGGAAAAAAAAGCGGTCGTTTGCGGAGCATTCCGTAGGATGGGATGGCGAGGTCTCCTCGCCATATCCAATCGACCAAGAGAAGAAATAATATTTCCTTATATTCAATTATGTAACGGTTTTAACCAGAGGTAATTATCAATTATCCATTATCAATTATCCATTATCAATTATCAATTAATGAACTCTCCTCTCCTTGAAAGCGAATAGGATTGACTCAAAGGAAAATTTTTTCTTGGTTCTCCTTTAAAGGAGAGGTTTTAAACCTTAATTATTCGGTAACCAAAAATCAAAAAATTGGGGAGTGTAGTTGAGGATACAGAATAAGGTGTTAGGTTTGAGGAAAAGTAACTTAAATCAAATTAAATCAAAATCAGAGTAATAATTATTAACTATAGCAATCAGGAATCAGATGTGAGAATTGAGGTGTTCCTTTAAATCATATTGCTATAGCAGTTTTCTTATTCTTATGTATTCGTTTCTTCCCTATTCCCTATTCCCTATTCCCTAGAACAAAAGTCTCCAATATCTCACAACTAAAATCATATTGCTATAGATTGAGAGATATTTAAACACTATTGAAAATCAACATATATGATTAGTTATTAAAAATTTAGGGGTAAAATTTATTAAAAAAAGTTTAAATCACTGGACAATAGAAAATAATTTATAATTAGTAACTAGGTATAACTTGCCAATTTACGCTACTCTATATATCAAAAATCTACTTAGTAATAGTTAGTCAAGAAAGTATGGCATAAATACTCAAATCAGTCTCGAAGACTAAGGACAAGCGCTAAAATCAGGACAAGATTACCAAGTCTAGTTAGCATCAACGATTAAATCAAGAAAAACTAATACTATACTAAGGACAAGCAAAAAAATGACTACACCCATTGTTGCCTTACAACAACCAAAAGATATTTCTCTAGGAGAAATAGAAGAAGAATTAAGTAAAATTTGGCTTAGTCAAAATGGAGGAAAAGCAGCACCCATTGCTACCAGAGCTGCTACCTTTAGCATGGTAATTTACGAACCAGAAGAATTTCAACAATTGCTAGGGGGATTAGGATTCTATGAAGGCCCCATTGATGGGATTCATGGGCCACAAACCAGGGATGGAATTAGAAATGCACAAAAGACATATCAACTGCCAATCACGGGTAGAGTAGACCCCAACACCCTAGCCAAATTGCGCGAGGAATTTGCCAAACAACCAGAAGACCGACAACAAATCGCAAACATTAATGTTAGAGGATTTAGTCTAGCAGACGCGATCGCAGCTCAAAACCCCTGTCGTATAGTTACTCTGTGCCCAAATATTGGGGAAGAAGATACAGGGGTAACAGCTCAAGTATCTGCCTACTGCCCAATTCAGAAGAAAAGCACCTCAAATCTAGTTTGTAGTGAATATGTAACCCTACGGGGAACAAAATCAGCAATGGAAAGGGTAGGTGAAACGGTAACATCATTAATGATTCCCGATCTACCTAAATTTGTATGGTGGAAAGCAACTCCCAACACAGACCAGGAACTATTTCAGAGTTTGTGTGAGAGCAGTAATTGCATAATTATGGATTCCTGTTACTTTTCCGATCCAGAATCAGAGTTTTTAAAGATGCAGGAGTTGATTGATAATGAAACCTATATTGCCGATCTCAACTGGCACCGTCTTTCAGCTTGGCAAGAGTTAACTGCTGCTACTTTTGACCCTCCCCAACGAAGAGCAGCTTTATGGGAAGTTGATACTATTACACTTGACTATGAAAAAGGAAATGCTGCTCAAGCACTAATGTTTTTAGGTTGGTTTGCTAGTCGTCTTGATTGGAAACCAGTTTCTTATGCAGAAGTGGGTGGTGACTATGATCTTACTCATATAAAATTTCATGGGCAAAATAATCAAGAAATTGTTGCCGAATTAGCAGCTATTCCTACTGCTGACTTTGGTGAGATTCCTGGAGATTTAGTCGGTGTGCGTTTGGGTTCGACTAATCCTAATGCTGATATTAATTGTTGTACAATTTTGTGTTCTGAAACTACTGGTTGTATGCGTTTGGAATCTGGCGGTAAGGCGCAGTCTTGTCTGACGGAGCAGGTAACAGCATTAACTGATCAGAAGGCAGAAGCTTTGATGGCGCAACAGTTACAACGTTGGGGAAGGGATGTTTTATATGAGGAAAGTTTAGAAATGACAGCACAGATACTGAAGTTAAACGGAAAATAGGAGTCAGGAGTCAGGAGTCAGGAGTCAGGAGTAAATTTTTAAAGGAGATTTCAACCCCTCCGCGCACCTTCCGGTTTCTATAAACCGGGGGTTTCAACCCAGATATGCTCAAAGCTGTTAAACGGAAAATAGGTAATGGGTAATGGTTCAACAATTAATAATGAATAATGAATAATTAATAATTAATAATTAATAATTAATAATTACCTCTTCTTTTCAAGGAGAGGATTGACTAAAAGGATAATTTTTTCTTCTCTTGGTCGATTGGATATGGTTAGGAAACCCATCCATCCCACCCTACGGGAAGCTCCGCTTTTTCCTACGGAATGCTTCCCTACAGGATGCTGCGCAAACGCAAACATGTCGCGCAGCGTTAACGGAGTTGTGCGCTAGCAAAACGACCGCTTTTTTCTCCTTTAAAGGAGAGGTTTTAAACCTTAATTATTCGGTAATAGGAGATGAGGAGGAAATTTGTTTAAAAGGAAGGAGCAAACTAATCTGTAGGGACGTTGCATACAACGTCCCTACCTATTTCCTACCCCCTAAGGACGAAAATCATAGCTAAATTCACCAACGCCTGATTTTTTAATTTTGACTGATAACTGATATAGCAGTTTCCGAAGCTATGAGGTACAGTTGTTTTTATTCTTTTCTGTTCCCTGTTCCCTCTCTTGGTGCGCGTTCCCTCTCTTGGTCAGCATTCCGCAAGCGAGCTGGCGTCGTCGCGGGGTCTGACCGCTTGCGTCTGACGCCGACGCGGGGTCGCACCGCTGTTCCCTGTTCCCTCAAACCTAAAATTTTGTACCTCATAACAACGGGAAACGCTGTAACTGATAACTGATAACTGATAACTTTTCTAGAGGAGTGTAATGAATGAGTGAAGTCCGTAACTGGTTGAAAAGTATTCCTGCTCAAGACAAAAAAACTGCTGTTCAAATGAAAGTTGGGGAGTTATTAGAAGCTGGAAATTTTCAACAGTTATATCAATATTTAATAGATTTTGATTTTATTAAGGCTAAAATTGCTGTTGATGACCTACAGGTATTAATAGAAGATTATAACTCAGTATTACACCCTTCAAAACCCTCAGATATAACTGCTCAACAAATAGAGACTTTGAGATTAATTCAAGGAGTATTTCGTCTCTCAGAAGATATTATAAAACAAGATAAAAAACAACTAATAGAACAACTTTGGAGTCGTTTAGTTGGTATTGAAAATCCAGATATTCAAAACTTATTAGATCGGGCAAAAAAAAGTAGAAGAACTGCTTGGTTGCGTCCTTTAGTTCCTACTTTCCCACCCCCCGATACAGAATTAATTCGTACTATCAAAGGTCATACCGCAGTTATCAATGCTGTAGTAGTTACAACGGATAATCAATACATAATTTCCGGTGCTAGAGATAATCAAATTAAAGTTTGGAATCTGGAAACAGGAAAAGAAATATTTACTCTCACTGGTCATAAAAAAGAAGTCACATCATTAGCAGTAACATCTGATGGAAAACTACTTATTTCAGCCTCAGCAGATGAAACAATAAAAATTTGGGATTTAATCGAAAAAAAACCAATAATTACCCTAAATAGACATGATGCACCAGTAACTTCAGTAGTTATTACACCAGACGAAAAAGAATTTATTTCTAGTTCTGATGATGGTACTATTAAAATCTGGAATCTAGAAACAGGGGAACTTCTTCACTCTATTAAAGCTCATAAAGCAGAAGTAAAATCTGTCACAATTACACAGGATGGAAAAAAAATAATTTCAGCTTCCTTTGATAAAACTATCAAAGTTTGGAGTCGAAAAACAAGGAAATTAATTAAGACACTTAAAGGTCATACTGCAGAAGTTGAAGGAGCTGCTGTTACGCCAGATGGAAAACGAATTATTGGGTACGACCTTGATGGAGAATGGGATTTCCTTTTCGGTTGGATTTATGTTTGGGATATAAAAACAGGAGAACAAATATTTCAATTATCTGGTCATGATAGTGTGGTTGAATCTGTAGCAGTAACTCCTGATGGTAAACACTTAGTTTCTGCATCCGGTGATTCAACAATTAAAGTTTGGGATTTAGAAACAGGAAAAGAAATTGCTACTTTTAGAGACCATCGTCGTTATGTAAATGATATTGTCATTACAAGGGATGGTAAACTAGCAATTTCTTGTGGTTCTGACCCCAGTATAAAAGTTTGGGATTTAACAAAAGTTTGGGAAAATAATCGGGTAAATTATACTCCTATTGGTCATATAGAAGAGATTAATGCTGTTGCTATTGCTCCTAATGGTAAATGGGCAATTTCTGCTGCTTGTGACTTTAAATTAAAAGTCTGGGATTTAACAAATTTTTCTGAAGTTTGTACTATAGAAATAGAAGGCTTTAGAGTAGTACATTGTTTTGCAATTACTCCAGATAGTAAACAGATATTTATTGGTTTTAGTAGTTCAGAACCTAGTACTGAAATCAGAAAAATGAAATGTCGTAATCCCAGAACTCAACAAGAAACATTTTGTTTTTTATCCCCTTTACATTTAGGCAATTTCATGGTAGTAACTCCAGAAGGTGAAGCTCTTATTTCTGGATATTGGGAACACCGTGGAATGAAGATTTGGGATTTAGAATTAAAGCAAGAAGTTGGCTATTTAGGAGGTCATGAAGAGGAGGTATCTTGTATAGCAATAAGTCCTGATGGTAAGTATGTTATTTCAGGTGCTCACGATACAAATGTTATGGTTTGGGATTTAGAAACAGAAGAAAGAGTTTTGGTTTTGACTGGTCATGATGACTTCGTTAATTCTGTTGCAGTGACTCCCGATGGTAAGTATGTTATTTCAGGTTCTTATGATCATGATGTGAGAGTTTGGAATTTGGAAACAGGGGATAAAGTTGGTGTGTTTAGAGGTCATGAAGCAATTGTATTAGATGTTGTAGGATTAGCAAATGGTCGAGCTATCTCTGCTTCGGAAGATAATACTTTGAAATTGTGGGATTTAAAAGCTAAGAAGGCGATCGCTACTTTTATCGGAAGTAGTGGATTCAAACGTTGCGCAGTTGCACCGGATGGGAGAACTATTGTTGCTGGTGATTATTTTGGGAGATTACATTTTTTATATTTAGAAGGTTAATGAAGGAAGAGGGAAGAGGGAAGAAGGAAGAGGGAAGAAGGAAAAATATTGCTAAAAATGTAGGTTGGGTTGAACGGCAGTGAAACCCAACAAAATCTTACTACTGTTGGGTTTCGTCTAATGTTGGGTTTCGTCCCTCAACCCAACCTACATTGATTGCACTACTTTAAAATTTACTGTTGTTGTTGACTTGCTGCTTCCGACTGAGCAACTGCTGCGGCAAATTCTGGATTTTGTTGTAGGTCTTCTGGAACTTCTCTTGCTTCATCTAAACCGATAGTATTTGACCAGTTGGTTTGATTATCCCATGTGATATTATTGAGGTCAGCACCTCTGAGGTCGGTAAGAAAGGAGTCGGCACCACTGAGATCGGCATTACTAAGGTCAGCACCTCTAAGGCTGGCATAACCGATGTCGGCATGTCTGAGGTTGGCACCTTTGAATTTGGCATCAAAAAAATCGCTATAACTAAGGTCAGCATAACTAAGGTCGGCATTCTCAAGGTCGGCATTCTCAAAGTCAGCATAACTAAGGTCAGCATAACTAAGGTCGGCATATCTGAGAAAGTTACCTACTATTTCCACAAAAGCATTCTTCCCAAGACATTGACTATAACCAATAATCCCCAATAGTCTTGTTTCCTCAAAATCTTCACTACCACGTTTACCACAAGGATAAAAATGCAACTGCTCTCGCAACTCCTCCTGAGACTGCCCATAACGATGCAACTCAAACAACAAAATCATCACATTCAACCCCGTATAAATATCCACCCGACGTTGCCCAGACTCAATACCCCACTGCCACAACTGCCTCGTCTTTTTCTGAGGTAAAACTTCCTCCCTCTCCTCAATAAACTTCCCATCACTCCAGTCTAGATAAAACCCATGCAACCGCTCAAACAACACCACCAACTCAACCTGACTTTTCACCAACAACGCCATCAAATATTCCACAACTTCCGCTGTCAAACTCCCATAACCAAACAGATCGTAAACCTGCCATTCCAACTCTTCATCAGATACAGAATAAGTAATTTTACGTCGTTTCTCAGTTTTCTCCGTTAAATATTTCAGACTTTCTGCCATCCGCTTTGCACAGAGAAACTCACCAAAACTCTTATGAAAAAACTCCACCGAATTTTCTGCCGCTGCTGCTGATTTCAAATAAAAAGCAGCTAAAGCATTTTTCAATCCATCCTCTCGCTTATTTTGCCGAGCATTCTCAATTAAATCTTGCAAATCTTTATATCCCTGTTTCACCAGTCGGTCTTCAATCATTTTTATTGCAGCATATTCTCCACCAGACTGCACCACACACAACCCTGCTTCTGCCAACAAAATTTCTAAATCTTCTGGCTCCAACTTCGTAATTTCAGGATTAAGATTTCTGCCATCTTCTACTCGCTGCTTCTCCAGCACCCACTTCAACGCTTGCTCATAGACCGAGACTTTCGCCCCACCAACATCAGCATTAGCAAACATCTCTACTTTTAACTGCTTATCCCGGTGCATTGCAGCAAGCAAATACAACAAAAGTGGTTCCCGCGCCAATTCCTGAACCTGCTCCGGACATTCCTCACTCTGCAAAAATTCCCGAAATTTTTTTGTTTCCTCCTCCGCAACAATAGTCTGCCACTTGTCAAACCACCGTTGCTGAATTTCGTCATCCATCGGCAAAATACTCACCCGCTCTAAATTTGGTGGCATCAACCTTTCAATTCCATAAAGCGCCAACGGTCTACCTGTAATTAAAACCCGATGACCGCGCTCGTTATTTTCTGCGGCCTGTTTCTGAAACTGTTCCACCTGGTCTAAAAATACTTTCAACTCATTACTTGCACCACGCTCCAACAACAATTCATCAAACCCATCCAGCAAAAACAGAAATCGAGTATTGTGGTCTGTCAACCAACCACTATCAGTCTTAACAAAATCCCAACCTACTGCATCAGCTAAAGTCTCATCAATATTTGCTGCAAAATTTCTCACATCCCGCAACCGAATCAAAATAGGTGTATATATAGGATGTAATTCCTGGCGCACCCAGTCGGCAAACATTCGGCAAAATACACTTTTTCCTCTTCCCGGTCCTGCTTGAATAAATAACACCTGTTTGCGTTTCTTTTCATCCAACAAAATTGTTTTTGCCCACTCCTCAATATTCTGAGGTGTTGCTGTTTGTTCAATTTCTCCATTAGAGTTAACAGTTTTTACTTCAAGTGGTACATAAATTTGTCGAAAAGTGAATTTTTCATCAAATACTTGTTCGTCTGGTTTAGTAGCAATATTCTTCTCTAAATATTTATCGATACTGCCATAAATTTCCAAATCTTTCTGCCAACCATCTCCATAAATTCCGGCTAATTTTTTAGCATTGTCTTTCACCACTGCCACTGCTTCTTTCAGATAACGGTGGGTACTGCGAGAGATTCTTTCAGCGACTATTTTTGCAGTATTTTCATCTAAACCAGATTCTTGTAGACGTTTCACCAAAATTTCATCAAACTTTTCCCTCAAAGGCGAATCATAGAAACAAATTAAAGTATCCCTAGCATCTCGGTCATTAAAATCTATTTCTTCATCCAAATTTTTAATCTGTTTTTGTACCGCTTCCGATGCCTCAGTTTCTGTCAGCTTTTCCGATATTTCAGGATGGTCTATTAAAAATCTTCGTAAACTTTCTAAATAAGCCACCTGAGCCACCAATTGTACTTCATCTTCTAAAGTAGGCTCCTGACGAGTTTTTTCAATAATAAAAGTAATAATTCCAGTTGCAATAGGCAAAAAAGGTAAACCTGCTCCAACAACTTTTCCCAGGGGAGAATTTAGTACATCCAAAACAGAATCAATATTTTCAATAAAAGGTTTTAACTCTTTAGCATCCTTATTTTCTTGTAGAGCTTTTGCTATTTCCAAAACCGCCTTACCAGACTCAACTCCACCTTTAACAGTTTCAGATAAATTCAATTCTATTTCTGTGTTGAGAAATTGCCAAATATTCCGCCAGAGTTTACTTGCCATAGTTAATATTTCCTCCTTTAATTTTTGCTCAATATATTTGGATATCTACAGTTTGATTTCTGTAAATTCCCGATGTTAAAAAAATTGGGCGTTGCTGATTATGGGTCTGATTTTGCCCCCCTAACCCCCCAATTTTGGGGGGAATAAAACTCTAAAAGTCCCTCGTGATCCCCCTCCCGTCCCCCTTGGAAAGGGGGAAGCCAGATGTTGCTGCGCTTTTTGTTGAACGGGGGATTTAGGGGGCTTGACTAGAACCAAACAATCGCGCATTCATACTTCAATTCAGCAACGCCAAAAATTGTAGTCCAGTAGTGGACTGACACATCTAATTTTATGCATTAGATTATTGAGGTGGGGGCGAGTTTACCCAGTCGTGGGTGACACCATTAACTTAAGGCGGAACTCGCCCCTACTATTGTATGTTTACTTGCCTCCCACACTTCCCACACTTCCCTACTCCCCCACTCCCCTACTCCCTCACTCCCTTACTAACAAATTCTTATTGGCAGTACTCCCGTATCCAACATTACTACTCTGCCAATAATTCTACTTTCAGAATATTCCTGCTGTAACGCCTGCAAACAAGCACTTGCTGACTCCGCAGGTACAGTAGCAAGCAATCCACCAGAAGTCTGTGGATCAAACAACAATGGATAAAGAACATGGGTACTTACCTGCTCCGAATTTTGAATTGATGCAGACATCCGCAGATTTTCCGGATACAGCGAACTAAAAATACCTTGCTGCAAAATTTCTGCCACTCCAGGCAACACAGAAATCGCCTCCATTTCCAATTCCACAGCAACTTGAGAAGCTTTCACCATTTCCAGCAAATGTCCTACTAATCCAAATCCCGTCACATCCGTACAAGCAGTCGCACCGTATTCCAATAACAATTTGGCAGCATTCTGATTTGAAACCAACATTGATTTTATCGCACTTTCAATCCAACGTCCCTTTGCTCGTAGACGCATATCCGCAGCAAATAACACTCCCGTACCCAACGCTTTCGTCAAGATCAACACATCTCCCGACTGCATCCCACTGTTGTACAATAGTTTCTCCGAAAATGCTAAACCATTGCAGGTAAGACCAAAAGCTAATTCTGCTCCCTCAGTTGTATGACCCCCCATCAAAACAGCACCTGCTTGATTAAGAATTTCCGTTGCTCCTAATAACAATTGATATAAATCATCCTCTTGTTTAGTAGATGAAGCATAAGGAATAGTAGCGATCGCCAAAGCACTTTGAGGTGTTGCTCCCATGGCAAATAAATCGCTCAAACAATGATTAGTCGCAATCTTTCCCAATAAATAGGGGTCATCTACCAATGCCGGAAAATAATCAATAGTCTGCACCATCACCTTATCTGTTGGCACCCTAACTACTGCAGCATCATCAGGAGTATTCATACCAATCAAAATATCATCCCTCTGTATTTGCTGTTGAATACGGTGCAGTACTTTCTCCAAAACCTTACTACCTACTTTTGCTCCACAACCAGCACAGTGCATAATTTCGGAATCTTTCCTCTTTCTACTCTTCCCTTTCCCAGAGGAGGGATAACTTCTACCTTCCATCTTCAGGTTAGTAAACTTATCCATAAATTTGCGGTCAATGTGGTCTTTCCAACGCCAGAGTAAAGACTCAGGACCAAATCCAATTTGGCCACGAGAAGCGATCGCTCGTTGGTCTCCAGTGCCAATTAAAATCAGGAATTTTTTCTGAGGTATAAATGACTTCAGAGGTTTTCTCTGGAGAGCGCGTTGTAAATTTTCCAATAAGGGTTTTCCTTGTCGTACTGCAAAAACTCCAGCTTTTGGCCGTGAATGGTTAACCATTGTTGCCACATCTCCAGCAGCAAACACTTGCGGATGAGAAATTGACTGTAGTTTGTCATTGACTAAAATAAAGCCACTGGCGTCTGTTGCTAACCCCGCTGTTTGTAACCAAGGTGCAGCAGATGCTTGAGTTACCCAAAATAGGATATCGCATTCTATTTGTAATCCCGAATTACACTCAATAATTTTGGGTGCAAAGTCTAGAATTTTCCGCTCACTCATCCGTGCATCCGTGGCAAAATCACTGTCTTGCCCATCCTTACTCTTCACCCCAGTCACATTTTCTTCTAAATGCAATACCACACCGCGACTTTTCAGAATTTTCTCAACTTGCTTTCCCACCCAACGATGGCGTCCGGGTAATAGTCTTGTACCTCGATGAAACAGATGCAACTCCAGGTTATTAGTCGGTTGTCTAGCATTCTGATAAATGTTGTGGAGATGACTTTGTACAGCAAATGCTAACTCCACACCCCCGACACCACCTCCAACTATTCCGATACAGATTTTTTGTTCTGGTAACTGAGCAACTGTTGCTGTTATCTGATGCCAATAGGTGAGAAATTTTGATATGGGTTTGACAGGAATACTATATTCTCTTGCTCCCGGTACAGTTAAGCTAGCGGGAGTACTGCCAATATCGATGGATAGTACATCAAAAGTTACGGGTGGACGGTTAGCACAAATTACCTGATTTTTTTCCAGGTTTAGACCAATGGCGCGGTCTACAAATATCCTAGCTCCGGCAAATTTTGCGAGGGGATGCAGGTCAATATGACATTGGTCGAAGGTATATAAACCTGCCACATATCCAGGTAGCATCCCAGAATAGGGAGTATGATATACATCTGTAATTAGGGTTAATCTTACTCCTGGCATGGGGTTCATCGCAAAATTTTTAATGGCGATCACGTGGCTATGACCGCCCCCTATTAGTACAAGGTCTGTTTCTGTTGCTATGGATGATTTCATTGTTATTAATAATATTTAGTTATAGTATCAGTAAGGAAGAAGGAAGAAGTAATAAACAAATCAGAAAAAAAGGAAAAACAATCTAAATAGGTATATTAGACTTGTCGCGAAATAAAACCTTAAAGTGAAATGGGAAAATTCTGGCTTTCAATCATTAAATTATCCTGCCATTAAGTAGAAATTCCAGAGTCCAACCGCAGTGAACATGAAGCGATCGTCGCGCATCTTTAATGTGATTTCGATACAATCCTCTCGCTGCATTATATCTCTTTACGCCAGATATTGTCTGTTCACTTTTGACGCGGTCGCTACTTTTTTCTTGATTGAGATGTTTTTGTTGGTCAGTTAATTCCTGAGATCGAGGTTTTTTCGTGGGTCGGATTGATGTTGACAAATTCCTTCTGTCATCCCTGGAAACCCAAATCTACATGAATTTTCACTTCATCAGGTACAAAATCTACCAATTTTTCTTCATCTAATATAGAATCCGGTTATACAGTAATTGCAAAATTACTTTCTCTTAATACAGATGTTCTACTGAATACAAATTTAAAAATTCATGCTATTTCAATCTTTTCTTTCTCCTGACTCCTGAGGACTGACTCCTGACTCCTAGAGCGATACGATAACTAATTACCCGGATTCTATATAACTGCCGAATGCCCATCAACTTTTCCCTCTCTTGCTTTCGAGCGGACGAGGACTCTTTGATCAAGGTCAGTCATGACCAGATGTTGACTCCTATGGCACTTTTTTTTACCTGAGTAATGATTTTTCTGCTTTTGGTGGTCTTTTAGACCCTGGATTGGCCGTTCTGTACCATCGATCATCACCTCTGTGGCAGATGGAAACCTGGTAATCAATTCTTCAATGCTCTGTAACTTACGTTTTGGCAAGGCCATTTTCTGCCCTAAAGCACTCTAAGCGCAATGGCTGTAGTCTTAACATCCATCCGGTGTGCTCTGCTGCGGTGCAAGTCAAACAACACTCCTGGCACATCAAAGGTAGGGTAGCACTTAAAGTAGAACCAGATCAAAAATAACTTGTATGAAGCTTGTAGCAATGGCGCTTTTCTTCCTCCTCCCAGAGGTCGGAGTCTTGATTTTTGGCAAAAGAGCGTTCGCGGAGCGTGGCGGAGCGCCGTATCGCTTCCGAGTCAAGTTGGACACAAAAAGCTTGTAATAATTCATCCAATGCCTTACGGTTTAGTCCAGTCAATGCCCGCACTGAGGCGGTCTTCTTTTAGCACCCGATTGATATCTAACATTGTCCCATTTCAAACACCCTACTAACTCTATACTTTACCTTATAAAGCGACAAGTCTAATAATTAACAATTACCGAATAATTAAGGTAAAAATCCTCTCCTTTAAAGGAGAAACAATGAATTAATTTTGCTTTTATTCAATCCTCTTCCTTTTAGGGAGAGGTAATCATCAATTATCAATTATCAATTATCAATTATCCATTATTGAAAGCGCTGTCGTATTAACAAATCTACAAATCTATCCTACTTATAATGGTTTTCTAACAACTCACGCTGCATATTAGTTGTAGTCAGCCTCACGCTACTCAAGGCTTTGGACTATGCCACGCTCGAAACCAAGAGCTTAAAAAGCTTACCATAAAAAGATTACAAAATTGGTGGGAACGCTTACAGCAGTTTCTCTAGTTTTAGCCCTATATATTAAGATAATCGTGAAGTGGATTTTAGAAATATGCTCATATATGGACTATTAATTTTAGTAATTATAATATTTCTCATCCGTTCCTCTAGTTTAAATGTGATTCAAGAACCGAAAACTTGGACTTCATCAGAGCGAACAAGGTCAATTTTCCTCTTTCTATGGAAGTTTCTTAGCTACATGGGCCTGTCTGCACTTTTTATCTCTCTAGGACTTATGATGGGCATTATTGGCTATCATTGGGTAGCGGGTTTGAGTTGGATAGATTCTCTAGTAGAAGCTTCGATGATTCTTAGTGGTATGGGACCAATTAGTCCCCTCTCAACTACTAGCGCGAAAGTATTTGCTTCTGTCTATGCACTCTTTAGTGGTTTGGTTTTTGTCATAGCGATGGGAATTCTTTTATCTCCTTTGGTCTATAGTTTGTTAAGTCAATTTCGTGTTCATCTCAACAATGAAAACTACCAACAAGATGAGCAATTAGCAAAATGATTGAGATGTAGAACTGAAAAATAAATGTTTGCAAATCGTTACAGTTAAATATCAACTTATAAGAGCTATCTTCTGATTTTTAATGGCTCCCAAATTGGTTCTATACTGAGATTAATCTGGCTTTCACAAAAGCTTTTTTCAAAGTTCTAACTAATCTTTGAGCTTGATGTTTATAAAGTGGTTTAGGTAATATTCCTGGCAAATTATTCATTAATTCTCTAGCTTGATTAATGCTACATCCAGAAATACCAATAATTTCATTTGCTCCTTGAAATATGGCATATTCTGATGGAGCAGATTCAATCATAACTTGCCAAGTAGGTTGTTTTATTTCGCCATTTTCAATTCTTTTTAAACCATTAATTGTTGCTAAAACAATTAGGCGATCGCCTACGGTCAATCTAATATCATCTGAAGGCATTAATTTTGATTCATTTGGTGGCTTTTGATATAATATTGTTACTACTCCATAACCATAAGCTATTTCAGCTAATATTAATCCATTTAAGGTATCTCCTGGCTCAATATTATATTCAGTTACTAATACTGTTTGATGGTCTATCCTAAATAAACTTAATATATTTTCTCCAAATGCTGCTCCGGCAAAAGCTTCTGCTACAACAGCGGAAGTACAAATAAATGTAGAATATGGTAAAAGTTTGGCTAAGTTATTGCTAAAACGTTGTTCAGAAGTACGAATTACTAAACGAATATTTGGATTAACAGCGTAACCCATTAATGCTACTTCTAGATTTAACATTTCATCATTTGTAACAGCAATAATTCCTTTGGCAGTAGTTAAATTTACTTTTTCTAGAGATTTAATTATATTACCTACAACTAGAGGAATTTGAGGGGTTATATCTGATTCAGTTGCTGTAGAACTAATTGCTACTAATTTCTGTTTAAATCCTTGTAATAAACTAGCTACTCGCTGACCAACCCTTCCTAAACCAATTATCACAACATGGTCTTGAGTCGGAATAGGATTTTTTCTGGCAAACTTAAATCTTGTACTTAATAATCTTTCTGTAATTAAACCATTTAACAAAGCTACAAAAATAATTCCTACTAATGTTACGATCAAACTAAACAATTGCAGCCACCAAGGAAAGTCCTGCTCTAGTTTAATACCACCAAAAATATCTCCAAATCCTCCTAGTAATAAAACTGCTGTACCATAAAAAGCTTCTCTTAAAGTTGCCTCTGGATAGTAAAGCAAAAATAGTAATGTACCACTGAATAAGAAAATTACTAAAATTAAGGCACTAGAAAAAACTAAGTTACGAATTGGGTTTTCGTGAATCCAATTCCAATAGTTAATGACTAGATTTTTAACATCCGTTGGTTGAATTTTTAAAATTGAGTGAAATCTTTCCCATAATTTAAACTGGTTTTTCTGAGATTTTTTTTGATTACTTGTAGTAGTCAAAAAATCTGGTTTTTCAATATAAATTATTCGGTCGTTTGCTTGAATTAATTCATCACTATCCCAATCATAAAATTCTGATAATAATTGAGTATAATTAGTCGCGTAACTAATGACTTTTCGATGACGATTATTGAGCTGATAAACATGACGATTATACCAAGGCATATCTGGTTTTATTTTACGTTTGACTATCTTTATTTGATATTTTTCTAGGTAAAAAAAACCGATAATTTCTGAATCTAAAGCAGCAACGGCAAAAGCTGGTGCAGGTAATTCCGTAGGTTCAAATGCTACATAATTTCCTAGTTGTTGACCTAATAGTTGATTGAGATTTTCTTTTGCAGAACGGACTACAAGACGAATTTGAGGATTAATTAATCTTGCTGCTAGAGCGATCGCTAAATTTATTCGTTCGTTACTTGTAACAATAAGTATTGCTCGACACTGTTGAACTTGACCTTGTGTCAAAATACTAGGTTCTCTTGCATCTCCAATAATTAATTGGTTCAACTGTGAAAATAAGTCTGAAACTTCCCAATGTTGAGGTTGTATAAGATCGATGGCGTTAACAACTACACCAAACTTTTTTAGAGCAGCTACACAATGTTGTCCTAAACTACCTAACCCACATATTAAAAACCTATCTATTGATGGTGAGAATAAAGTATTAGTTGTTGAATTTGTATTGTGATATTGATTGTTAGGAGTTGATGAGGACATTGGGTATCTAATACCAAATTTCAAACACTTTTCTATGTTTCCTTGAGCAGAGGGGTGGGTAGGGACGTTGCATGCAAAGTCCCTAGACAGTAGTAAACATAAGAATAATATACACTCACTGGCTAATAATTGCTCTTAACGTTATGGAATCCTGCTAATTATTTAGTCATTCAAGTCTTGTATAAGTATACCATTATTTTTGATAAATGGTATAATACCAAGGGTGAAAAAAAAATGTGATTAATCATAACAGGAATTAAAATATTTTTGGTCAGATATTTCTTTAGATAAAAAAGGGATATTAAAAGTAAGAAATGATATTTAAGCTATTTATTCTGACTAGGTGACTCCTAGAAAGATTCTAGCTATTTATAGCAAACATTTATTAAACTGGTATAAATTATTCATATAGCAGGCAACAAGCAACAGTGGGAAAAATTTTTCCCCTTCTAAAATTCATCATCGCTCTATACATTAACTGCTCTGGCAGTGGCTATATCATGTTTATTGGTATTATCCACTACACATAAATTGATTAATAATTTGTAGATGCTAATTATTTTTTTTGGTTGACCAACGCCATCTTAAAAAAGCAATAACTTCTTCTGGTAACAAAATTAGATGAGGTTCATCCGAGATTAATAGCAACCAGTCTTCTTTTTGCTGGAGTAGTTTCCATATAGGTGTTCTGGGATGGGATACTATCTGCCAAGAACCGAGTAAATCATGATTACAAAAAAATCCAAATTTTTGAGCATGATTGATGATTACATCTGTCATTATATACAGCTCCTAAAAGTCATCTTTCTTAGTTAGAATATATCAAATCTGCTTTAATACTTAGATCAACAATTTAAAGAGAATCGAATAATTTTATACTATTTTTATTCTTACTATCTATCAGCAATAAAGCAAATTTATTTCTCAAATATTATAGCTTTAATTTAAACTTAGTCAAGTATTTAATTTTTTTTAATGATTAACTCCATCTTTCGCTAGATTTAAGGATAGCAACTAACTTAGTAACTGCACCGATAAAATTTGTATATACAATTACTACTGTAATGTTGTATAGCAATGTGCGCTGGCATATTTACAAATTGCAGGAATTATCCAATAGCTAAAAATTTTATATTATAAGCTTTTTATTCCCCTCCTGGGAAGGGGAGGGGCGAGGGGTGGGTTCCCTATTGCCTGTTACCTGTTGCCTGTTGCCTGCGCGCAGCGCTATAACTAAGAGTGAGCGATCGCTTGTCAGAAAGTTCTACCTTTAAATATAGTCTTTATTCATCTTTGTCTGGTAAAGAACAGAAATAATATCGGCGTTGCTTAAATGTAATGATAATTAGACATCTAGTCCACCCATAGGGAGTAGGCAGCTTTGCTGTAGGCAGTAGGGAACCCACCCCTCGCCCCTCCCAGGAGGGGAAGAATTGATAATTTCTTTGGGATATAGATATTGATTTTTGATTCTTGGAGATGTCTATTAGCTGAAGGTAAAATTGAAAAACTGATGTTTTGCGCCCAAAGTTAATCTCAAAATCATTACCACTCAGCAACGCCA
>NZ_RCBY01000229.1 GCF_003838195.1 Okeania hirsuta | reverse complement strand
TCAGAAATTCCATGATTTATTATTTATTTACCTTTACTGTTAAAAATAAATATATATTATTAATATAGGTTCAACTTATTATAAGTATATGTACTGATTTTTTTGCTACTTACAGACCATGGTTCCAAAAGTAATAAAAAAAAATTTAGGATTGGTATCTGGAGGCTGAGGATCGCTAGAATTAGTAATTAAGTCATTAAGTCCAAAGATTTCAATCTTAGCTAATTTATTTTTATAAATACCTGCAATTATGAATTATGATGATAGTTGCTATTGTCAACGATGCCATGTTTCTCTATGCTAAAACTATAGCATTTGATAGGTTTAATCATAATAATGGGAATTCCCTTGAAAACTATCTAGAGACAACACTGGCCTCAATGCTTAAGTTAACTATTGGTCAATAGGAGGAAAATAAATGCCAATTGCTGTGGGAATGATTGAAACTAGAGGGTTTCCAGCGGTAGTAGAGGCTGCTGATGCTATGGTTAAAGCAGCTAGAGTTACTCTGGTCGGTTACGAAAAAATTGGTAGTGCTCGTGTAACAGTAATTGTCCGAGGAGATGTATCAGAAGTACAAGCTTCTGTTGCTGCAGGTATAGAATCAGCCAAACGAGTTAACGGTGGTGAGGTAGTATCAACTCATATCATTGCTCGTCCCCACGAAAACTTAGAGTATGTATTGCCAATTCGATATACTGAAGAAGTCGATCAGTTCCGAACTTATTAGTTAGCAAGACTCATTTGAGGCAGTGAGAATTACTACAAGTATTTTGACTAGAACTGGTTGATGAAAAGTTTTTTTTGCAGATAACTGCAAATATAATGATTAAAATCTTAGAACTAAGTAACTTTGCAGATCAAAAATCTACATCTGTGACCAATAATGCTTGACTTTCACAAGCTTTAGGATCGTGCTTTAGGTTCTGTAAGAAAAAACACCAACTTTACCCTAAGATCTTAGGGCAATCATTATTTAAGAGATTGCCCATTCCAGGGAAAGCCTTCAAAAATTATCATCTAAAATTCTAGTAAATTTAGGAATTAATCACTCCCCAACTTAGAGCATTATTTGGAAAAGCAATTATTATTCCAAATAGCCATAGCTAGGATAAAGTCAATACATATACAAGTAAAGCAAAAGAATATCACGGAGTAAGAATAATGTCAATTGCCGTCGGGATGGTAGAAACCCTAGGCTTTCCAGCAGTCGTAGAAGCAGCAGATGCAATGGTGAAAGCTGCACGAGTTACCCTTGTTGGCTATGAAAAGATTGGTAGTGGTCGGGTAACTGTGATCATTCGCGGAGATGTATCAGAAGTACAAGCTTCAGTAGCAGCAGGAGTTGATAACGTCAAGCGGGTGAATGGAGGCCAAACAATGTCTACCCATATCATCGCTCGTCCCCATGAAAACCTAGAGTATGTTTTACCTATTCGTTATACAGAAGAAGTAGAACAATTTCGTGACAGCACCAACGCTGTTCGTCCAGTAAATAGACCATAACTTGATTGCGGATAGCAGGTTTTGAGATTGAACTGAAAAAGAGAATTTACCTAGAAGGTGTTTCCTAGAGTCAAACAACAGTAGATAAGTTTCCTACTTTTAAAAGCTGTATTCCTTGGAATGAGGATTTTATGATCTACAAGAGTTAAATGGAGTATACCGTCAACAGATATAGTTCCATTCGTGAACTTCTGGAGTTTATTGAATCCTCAATCCTGACTGTGGAACTGTAAAATAGTTTCTGTTTTGAGTCTGACCACTAAAAGCTGCAATTTTTTAGATGCGATAAATATCTGAGACGCAGCAAATATATCAAAGCACTCAGCAATAATCAGTCAATATTTACTGAACGCTGAAGGGTATTTTATGGCAGTTAGGCATGACCGTAATATCCTACAGACTAGAAAAATCTAGCACCTTTGGGTAGAAGCAGAAGATATTAGTGAGCATTAGTGACTAAATTCTAGCACATAATAAAACCGAGAGTGAAAAACAACTTTTCAGGTTTCAATCTAAAATCTCATATCTGAAAATCATGTAATTAAATTAGAGATCATGCAAATTGCCAAAGTTCGTGGCACTGTTGTTAGCACCCAAAAAGAGCCTAGTTTACAAGGAACAAAGCTACTTCTGCTGCAATTCATAGACGAAGAAGGCCATCCATTGCCTAAATATGAAGTAGCTGCCGATAATGTCGGAGCCGGAATAGATGAATGGGTTCTGGTTAGTCGAGGCGGAGCAGCTCGTGAAATACCTCGTAGTGAACAACTGCCTATAGATGCCAGAGTAGTCGCAATTATTGACACAATCACAGTGGACAATAGCATGATCTACGGTAAAAAAGACCAATATCGTTAAACAGTCCATTAACTACCAATAGCTTGAACTGTTGGATGTTGAAATCTTGAACTACAAAATATTTACTTAGTACACCAACACCCAACATTTAGCTTCAGGAGAAAAAAATATGCCACACCGCAACGAAGCGGCTCCACTAACCCCCTGGTCACAAAATTTGGCACAGCCAAAGATCGATCGGACAGCGTATGTTCACTCCTTTTCCAATATTATTGGAGATGTCCGCATAGGAGGCCATGTATTAGTAGCTCCCGGTACATCAATTCGTGCTGACGAAGGTACTCCCTTCTTTATCGGTGCAGGAAGCAATATTCAAGATGGAGTAGTCATCCACGGTTTAGAAAAAGGAAGAGTAGTAGGAGATGACAACGAAAACTATTCTGTATGGATAGGTAGAGATGTTTCGATCACCCACAAAGCTCTAATTCACGGCCCCTGCTATATTGGGGATGAGTCTTTTATCGGTTTTCGCTCTACAGTATTTAACGCCCGTATTGGTGAAGGCTGCATCGTGATGCTGCACGCTCTGATCCAAGACGTAGAAATTCCTCCCGGTAAGTATGTACCTTCAGGAGCAATTATTACAAATCAACAGCAAGCAGACCGTTTGCCAGACGTACAACCAGCAGATCTGGAATTTGGCCATCATGTGGTGGGAATCAACGAATCTTTACGAAAAGGTTATATCTGTGCAGCCGATCCCTCCTGTACTAACAAAGTGAAAAATAAAATGAATAGCAATTACAGTAACGGTAACGGTTACAAATCTTCTGTAGCAACTGGTTCTTTAAGCCCAGAGGTAGTTGCTCAAGTAAGACAGCTAGTATCTCAAGGATACCATATTGGCACAGAACACGCTGATGTTCGTCGCTTCAAAACTGGTTCCTGGAACACTTGTTCTCCAATTCAAAGCAAAAATCCTTCAGAAGTAATAGGAGCTTTAGAAGCTTGCGTCGAAGAACACGCTGGAGAGTATGTGCGTCTGTTTGGTATTGACCCTAAAGCCAAACGCCGAATTTCTCCAATTATGATTCAACGGCCTGATGGCAAAAAAATTCCTCAAAAATCGACTACTGGTAATTATAGTGTTCCCGCTGCTTTTGGCGGTCAACCTGCTACAACAAATAACACAGGATTAACTCAAGAAATTGTAGACCAAGTAAACTCCTTGCTATCTCAAGGATACAAAATTAGCACTGAGTATGCTAATGAACGTCGCTTTAAAACTAGCTCTTGGCAAAATGGCCCGACTATTTCAGAAAGCAGTGCCTCACAAGTATTACCAGCTATAGAGCAGTTTTTGGCAGAACATAGCGGTGAATATGTACGTTTGATAGGCGTTGATCCTGTAGCTAGACGTCGTGTTGTAGAAACATTAGTTCAACAGCCTGGCGATCGCCCTATTAAGCAATCTGCTGCTGCCTCTTTCACTGCTAAAACCCCTGCAAATAGCCACGTTAGTAAGCTAAACACAGGATTAAGTCAGGACGTTTTAGCTCAAGTAGGTTCCCTATTTAATCAAGGATATCGCGTCAGCATAGAACACGCTAATGCACGTCGCTTTAAGACTAGCTCTTGGCAGAGCGCTCCCATTTCGGCACAGACTACTGCACAAGCAATAGAGGAATTAGAAGCAGCTTTGGCACATTATAGTGGGGAATATGTACGTTTAATTGGTGTCGATCCTGCTGCTAAACGTCGGGTGTTGGAAGTATTGATTCAGGAGCCAAATGGCAAACGCCAAGGAGTTACTACAGCTTCTAATGGAGCAGGTAATAGTAAACCTCCTATTTATAATACTGCTCATACCAGTGTATCGAGTCAAGGCAGTGGGTTCAAGACAGAACTAAGTCAGGAAGTTTTAGCTCAAGTAGGTTCACTATTTAATCAAGGACATCGCATCGGCATAGAGCACGCTAATGCACGTCGCTTTAAGACTAGCTCTTGGCAGAGCGCTCCCATTTCGGCACAGACTACTGCACAAGCAATAGAGGAATTAGAAGCAGCTTTGGCACATTATAGTGGGGAATATGTACGTTTAATTGGTGTCGATCCTGCTGCTAAACGTCGGGTGTTGGAAGTATTGATTCAGGAGCCAAATGGCAAACGCCAAGTAGTTCCTACAGTTTCTAATGGAGCAGGCAATAGTTATCAACCATCATATAATAGTGTAACAGCTACTGCTAGTACCCAGAAGCTAACTCAAGAGGTTGTAGAACAAGTTCGCTCTTTGATTGCGAGTGGCTACAAAATAGGTACAGAGTATGCAGACCAACGCCGTTTCAAGACTAGCTCTTGGAAAACTGATACTCAAATTAATGGCAAACGTGATGCTGATGTTTTCCCAGCTATTGAGGAAACTCTAGCTCAACACGAGGGAGAATATGTCCGCTTAATTGGTATCGATCCTCAAGCTAAACGCCGTGTTTTAGAAATGATTATTCAGCAACCTAACGGTAAGGCTAAGTAAAAAAAAACCAGAAAGTCAAAAGTTCAAAGTTGTAACTTTTGACTTTCAGTCGGATATTTGAAAGGAGTATTTATGCAGTTTACACCACTACAACCAATTGATAATACTGAACCTTTTGTTAGTGGTGATGTAAAAATTGAGCCGAATGTTGCGATCGCATCTGGTGTCATTCTCCAAGCTGCTGCTGATTGTCAGATAGTTATTGCTACAGGGGTTTGTATTGGTATGGGAGTTATTCTTCATGCTTACCAGGGCAACATTAAAGTTGAGTCGGGAGTCACCATTGGTGCAGGAGTGTTAGTAGTTGGTAAGAGTAAAATAGGGGCTAATGCTTGTATTGGTTCAGTGGCAACGATTATAGAGCATGATGTTGAACCAAATCAAGTTGTACCACCGACTTCTATTATAGGGGAGTCTGGACGACAAATCTTAGAAAATTCTACTACAGCTCCATCTCAACCTCCATCTCAAACAGTTTTAACACCACACATAACAACCACTACTAAAAGTAATGATGATTTGTCAGTAGACCCGGAATTAAGCAGTAGTTCTGAATTGAGTGAAGAAAATCTTTCTCAAACAAGTACTTTTAATTATCCAGATAATCATCAGGAATTAGGCAGTAGTTCTGAATTGGATGAAGAAAATATTGCTCAAACAAGTACTTTTAATTATCCAGATAATCATCAGGAATTAGGCAGTAGTTCTGAATTGGATGAAGAAAATATTGCTCAAACAAGTACTTTTAATTATCCAGATAATCATCAGGAATTAGGCAGTAGTTCTGAATTGGATGAAGAAAATATTGCTCAGAAAAGTACTTTTAAGTATCCAGGTAATCATCAAGGACTAAACAGTAATTATCAATTTTTCAAAAAAACTGAACCTGAAAATGATAATTCTAATGCCCTTGTTAATCAAGAATTAACAAATAATTCTTCATCACCAGACCAAGAAAAAGCTAAAAATGAAGAAGAAACTCAAAATAAAATTGAGCAGGCTAAAACTCAACTACAAGAAGAAGCACCTGAAACCACGAAAACTCCAATCTACGGACAAGATTATGTAAATAGGATGATGAAAACTTTATTTCCTCATAAAAATTCTCTTAGCTCTCCTCCCGATGAAGAAGATTAGAAAAGTCATATTGGGTTAGTAAGGGAAACACAGAGGTAGTAGATGCCGAGGATTATAGCAATTTTTGTTACTTTTGACTGATGTTAGTTGAGATAAACTAAAAAATCTGATTTAGAGCAGGATATTTGTAGCAGATAAACAGCAGTCGGATAATTGACAATATAACTATTTTTTGATACAAGAAGGCTTGCTAATTTCAAAAAAAATATAATATAATTTGATAAATGTAGAGAACTAGCTGACAAAACTTTACTCTCATCCAGGGACAAAAAATTATTCAAAGTCTCTTTCAAGTAAAGTCCAATCAGCTCAACTATATTAATTTCTATTTTTGATTTTATATAAAAAAATCCTGAACTAGCTCTAAAGACCATCACCTTTGAAAAACCTAGCCAAAGAAAGGACATTTCTACAAATTTTCCACCATGCGGACTGCCTACCAATATAAATTAAGGCCCAACAAAGAACAAATAGCCACTATTCAATTGTGGTTGGAATTGTTGCGTCGGCAGTACAACTATAGGTTAGGAGAGCGGTTTTCGTGGTGGTCAGAAAATCGTTGTCCAGTTAACGCTTGCCCTTTGGTGATGCCAATTCCTCAACTAAGAGATAATCCAGATTATTACTCTCAAAAACGAGATTTAGTCAATACCAAAGATAAGTTTCCTGAATACAAGCTAATTCATTCTCAGGTATTACAAGACTGCACAAAACGGGTAAAACTTGCCTTTGATAGATGGTTTAAAGCAGACAAAAACGGTAAGGATTCAGGTAAACCAAGGTTCAAAGGAAAAGGACGTTATCGCAGTTTTACTTATTCTCAAATAAAACTAAATTGCATAGAAGAAAATAAAATTAATTTGCCCTACCTAGGAAAGGTAAAGTTAATTCAGCATCGTCCAATACCAGAAGGGTTTATAATTAAAACTGTTACGATTAGTCGTAAAGCAGATGGTTATTATGTGACTTTATCCTTAGAAGAAAAATCAGTTCCAGCTTTAACAAGTGAAGTTGAACCTACATTAAAAAATACTCTGGGAATCGATATGGGACTGAAGGAATTCTTAGTAACAAGTGAAGGAGAATCTGTTCCCATACCCCAATACTATCGAAAATATCAGCAGCGATTAAAGACTCTACAGAAACGTTTATCTCGAAAGAAAAAAGGTAGCAAAAGGTGGTTAAAAGCTGTTAAATTTGTAGCCAAACAACATAAAAAAGTAGCCGATCAACGTAAAGATTTCCACTTGAAAACAGCTAATGAATTGTTATCAAAAGCGGATATTATCGCCCATGAAAACTTAAACATTAAAGGGCTAGCAAAGACCCGTTTGAGTAAATCAATTAACGATGCTGGATGGGGACAATTCTTATCTATTTTAACTGTCAAAGCTGGAAATGCTGGACAAAAGACTATAGCTGTGAACCCCAAAAATACAAGCCAAGATTGCTCAAATTGTGGAGAAAAAGTCCCTAAAGAATTAGACATACGAACTCATTCTTGTCCGCATTGTGGCATAGTAATAGACCGCGACTTAAATGCGGCGATAAATATCAAAAATAGGGCGGTAGGGCATTCCGTCCTTAAAGCTCGTGGAGCCCGATGCAATAGCAGGGCAGGGAAACGAGAAGCCCACACTATAGCGGCAGCTTAGTGTGGGAGTATGTCACGTGGGTTCACTGCTACACCGAAGTAAAGAGATAGAAAATGAAAATACAGACCCACAATAATCATAATCTAGAGTCTCTTGAATCGCCAATCAACTTTGGAGATTCAGCTCTTGGTTTAATCACAACTCGGAGTTTTCCTGCCATAGTTGGTACTGCTGATATGATGCTCAAGTCATCTGGGGTTATTCTGGTAGGATATGAAAAAATTGGTAGTGGATATTGTACTGCGGTAGTCCGTGGTGGTGTTGCTGATGTTCGTCTAGCGATAGACTCTGGAGCAGAAACAGCGAAAGAATTTGGACAACTTATTTCTCATACTGTGATTCCTCGACCTTTAGCTAATTTAGAAGCTGTACTACCTATTGGCAGTCTTTTATTTCAATTGTCTCAAGGTAGAGTATCAGCTCAGTTTAAAAATAAGGCAGTGGGTCTAATAGAAACTAAAGGTTTTCCAGCAATGGTGGGAGCTTGTGACGCAATGCTCAAAGCTGGTGATGTACAGTTGACTGCTTATGAAACGACAGGTGCAGGTTTATGTACTGCGATTGTCCGGGGTTCGGTTTCTAATGTGGCAGTGGCAGTGGAAGCTGGAATGCACGAAGCAGAAAGAATTGGAGAATTAAATGCTGTAATGGTAATTCCTAGACCATTGGATGATTTAGAAAGAACATTACCTGTAGCTACTTATTTAATTGAAGAAAAACTTGAACCTCTACGTCTGCCATTGGCAATTACAGAAAAAGAAAAGGAGCTTGTGAGATTACCCGATTTTTCTCAACTTCCTGTACCTATAAAAGAAGAAGTGAAGGAGAAATCATAGACCTTAGTAGGGTGTGTTAGGCGCTTTTCCTTCAAGGAGTTTGCTCCTCAAATATACAATAGCGCCGTAACGCACCATTTTTTTTATGTAATATCAAGTCTATATTATAGCTATCTAACACACCCTACTACTAACACACCCTACTGGACTTTACTACTAGAATACCTCTGCCCCTTTGGTCTTCCCCCCTTTCAAAGGGGGGTTAGGGGGGATAAATTTTTTACCACATTTTCAAGCTTGACGCGCCACTACTGGACTTAAATTTTAAACAAAAGCGCCACCATCTCTACGAGTAACACCAATCACAGAAGGTCTTGGTGGTAGCAAACCATTAAAACTACCTCCAGGATTACCTACATAACCTGTATTACTAGGCCAGTTACTACCACGAGGTACACTTCGCTGCTGAGTGAAGAGAGTGCCATCCAAATTTAGCATCTCAATATCACGACCTAGTTGAACTCCATCTCCAATAGGTGAGCTTTCCCCAGGATGCTGTACAGCTAATAGTAGAGTTTCATCTACACCACTACTATTTCTGATAAAGTATGGTCCAGTAATTTCGCAACGAGGGGGACCATAAGCGAAAGGTACAACTAATCCAGCATTCGGTCCAACAACAGGAATATAGAACACCCAATTGTTACCAAATGTTCCTCTCAAGTTACCAACACTTCCAGTTTGAGTGTGGTCGATCTCTCTTATCTCTCCAGCAACACCAGTGTCGAAGCCATTGTGACTACTGGTAGACATATCTGTTACACCCCAGATATTACCTAGAGTATCAATTTCTAGGTTATCTACATTAGCAAAACCTGCACCATTAATAGCACCATCTTCTCCACTCTGCTCAAAAGCTGACCAAGTAAAAGTGGTACTTGTAGCATCGCTATTAGTTTCAATGATTCGGTATATACCGCCAAAAGGTTGAGTAGCATCAACATCCGCAGAGTATTTACTTACAACAAAAATTCTGGAGTCTGGATATCCATCTCCACCAGGTCCAGCATCTGTATAAGCAATAAATACACTACCATCACCAGGGTGAACTTCTACGTCTTCAGGACGAGCAGTAGGAGTAGCACCTACTAAGTTAGCAGCTAAGAAAGCATCAACTAAAATCGCACCTTGGTTATTGTAAAAATCTCCTAGAGTCCTTCCCTGATAATTAGATAATACGCTTTCATTTGTGAGGTCTACAATGAAAGACCCACCATCCTGTTCTGCTCCAGGAATACCAGCACGTTGAGGTAAGCGAATTCGGCCATCTCTTTGAGCTTCACCAAAAGCGTTTAATTCAGCTTGAGCAATCTCGCTTGGTGATAGAGGATTGGTGGGAGTGCTAGGAACTAATGGAATCCACTGACCAGAGCCATCAGGATTTAATCGTGCAGCATAAAGAGTCCCACTTTCAAATAATTGACTATTATTTGGGTCAGTAGTACTAGAAACAATACCGTCACTTACAAACTTCCAGGTATGACCACCACGACGGTCATCTCCCATATATGCTACTAATGGTCTGCCTGCTTCTACTCTAAATGCAATATTTTCATGGCGGAAACGACCTAGAGCTGTATGTTTTCTGTTTTGGAAACTTGGGTCTGCTGGAGAAATTTCTACCATCCAGCCATACTTTTCACCGACTAAACCAAAGATAAAACCTATCTCTTGATCTTCGTCATAACCAGTTTGAGTACCATTAGGTAGTACAGATTCGGTAACGCTACCTTGGAAGTTTTCTTCTGCTGTGAGAATTGTTCCCCAAGGAGTTGTACCACCAGAACAATTAAAAGCTGTACCAATAATTCGATTACCAAGTCCATCAGAACTGAGGGGGAATACATCAGTAGCAGCAGGTCCAGTACCTATTAAGAAGTTCTGGTCTCCAGTTTGATAGCTTGCTGTACCCCAAGATGTGACACCTTGATAACCATCAGAACGTTCAGAGTTAATTCCTAGTCCAGATAAGAGGTGTACTCGACGATTAGCATTATCTGCGACAGTAGCATAACGACCATTACCGCCTTTAGTGATACGGACAATAGACCCACCTTGGTTATAAGCAAATTCCCCACGGGTGAAGGAGCTCTCTTGAGATAAATCTAAACCCAGTACAAGTTGGTCTGTTGTGGGGAAACCAGCTAGGTCATCACCACCTAGTAATGAGGATATGGGATAAGAGACATACTCATGGTTAACCCATAGGTAGCCATCATCAGGATTACCATTAATAGGGATAAAGCTTACATAGTCGCAGTTATAACCAAAGTATTCTTCTGGGTTAGGAAATACGCGATCGCCCCAAGCAGCAATTACATACCTTTCATATTCAGGTGGGACTACTACATCATCAAAATATTCATAGGATTGCAGTGCTACATCCTGACCAGATCCTATAGTACTTCCTCCTCCAGCAATTCCAAAGGGTACGAAGCTAGGGTTACTTTGATAAGCTTCTAAAGGATGTGCCAATTTTAGGGGTGTAAAACTCAAACCTGTAGTTTGAGCTTGAGCTACTTCGGAGCTACTACCTAAAAAATTGCCAATTTTTGGTGATAGTGCTGTAGCTGCTGCGCTACATCCGAAGAACATTAATAGTTTTCTGCGAGTTAGTCTGGACATAAAATTTTTTCTAGTTCTTCTTCCCTCTACAGAGAGGCGGTAGATTACAAATTTTCAATCTATTGCTAGCAGTATTT
>NZ_RCBY01000228.1 GCF_003838195.1 Okeania hirsuta | reverse complement strand
ACTACCATCATCTTTGTAATTCTTTCTCCTCCTGTCTCCTGTCTTCCCCTCCACGGTCGGGGTTAGGGGTGGGTTGTCTCCTGACTCCTGATTCGATGCTACATTTTGTGGTGCGGAATGTGGGTTTTAGATTTAATCAGCAAGGCCTAAATAGAAATTGAAAAACTGAAAAAGGATAAATAGTTATAAGTTGGTCGTTAAATCGAATGATTTTTTAATTTGACGTTATTATTTTAATTTCAGATTTGACTATCAGTTTGTCTGACTGTCCTTTCTTTGCTTAGTTTTTGGCTTGTTTTCTGAAAAAAATATTCTGAAAATTAGGTTGCAAATTGTCAAATTAGGTGTAAAATTTGCGACGAGACCGTAATTTTTACCTAAAAAACACAGGAGCATGAAAGCCATCGTCCTTTAAGCGATGGATGAAAAGCGAGGAGTCGGATTTTAATCCGAAGTATTTTATCTTACAAAAGTAAGCAGAAAGCTAAGTTTAGAGTTAAGCAGACTGTGTAGGGGCACTTTGACTTGTCCCCAAAGAGTATATCTTTGGTCAGCTAAGAAGAGACGGATCAACAGGGATTTATCTGTGTTGCGTAGTATCTACTTAGAATCCCCTAGGCAACAGCTCTGGGGAGTAGTCAAAAATAAAGGAAAAATCTAATTTCTAAGGTGGCGTCTTAAGCTCATCTCTTGTAAACAAACTGTATATACAGACAAAATAACTAAACTGTGATATAGAGAAGAGAATCATGGTTGAGCTTTTCGTAAAGAAATACTTACGCCTTCCTCAAAGGCTAGAAATTAAATTACAGCATTGCTCAATCAGTAAACTAATCTCTAAATATAGTCAAACGACTTTTGCAGTTGGCCATTTAAAACTTAAGATCGAAAAAAAATATTAAGACTTATTCAAACCTTTGTTTTTTCCTAAAACAAAAACAAATATAACGCCCTAGTCTTGATATATCAAAACAAAAGTAGAGATTCAGTACAAAAAGGCGGTGGGTCCCATCGTCTCTGTCTGCGGAGGGTTAAGTGGTTGCACTCCCTGTGAAACAGAAAGCCCGCGTCCGTGAGGAAGGGATGCCTACATCATACATCTTTGATTTGATGTAGGAGAATGTCACATTGGTGTGAGGGTTAGTAAATATGACAAGACTTATCTGGAAAACTCTAAAGCACAGTCCTAGTGTTTTTAGCGCAACATTATTATTAATGGCAGGTTCAGCGATCGCTGCTGAAGCTCCTCCACAGACTTTAGGAAGTGGCGAAAACTCTGTAAATCAGAACTTAGCCCAAAGTACGATAGAAAACGCATCTTCCTTTGAAATAGCTCAAATAGATATTCGCTCAATGCCCATGGATGACCCTTCATTGGCACCAGTGGCAGTATCAGACTTGGAAGATGGAGATTCACTAGATCAGGTAACATCTGTAACTCAGTTATCAGATGTACAACCTACAGACTGGGCATTCCAAGCACTACAATCCTTGGTAGAGCGTTATGGTTGTATCGCAGGTTATCCTGATGGGACTTATAAGGGAAATCGAGCGATGACCCGTTTTGAGTTTGCAGCAGGTTTGAATTCTTGTTTAGACCGAATTACAGAATTAATCGCAGCGGCAACTTCTGACCTAGTAACTAGAGAAGATTTAGCAGTTTTACAAAGACTGCAAGAGGAATTTGCAGCAGAATTAGCTGCTTTGCGAGGACGAGTAGATGCTCTAGAAGCTAGAACCGCAGAACTAGAAAATAATCAGTTCTCCACTACTACCAAACTTAACGGAGAGGTTTTGTTTTGGTTGAGCGATACCTGGGGAGAACAAGCTGAGGGACGCGGAAGATCCGGCAGTGATGAGGACGAAACTCAGACAACCTTTGGTTATCGGGTTCGTTTGAACTTTGATACCAGTTTCACAGGAGAAGACCGTTTAAGAACTCGTCTACAAGCTAATAACATTCCTAACTATAGCGGTGGAGATTTGACCAATAGTTTAATGACTCGTTTAGCTACAGATAGCAGTCCGGATGATACCATTTCCATTGACAAGTTGGCCTATCGTTTTCCTGTACTGAATGGTAAAGGTGAAGTAGAGATAGCCGCTAACGGTTATGGTCTTGATGACTTTATCGGAACTATCACACCTCTAGAAAGTAGTGGTGCTGGTGCTGTTTCTAGATTTGGACGATTCAACCCTATTTATTATCGTGCTCCTTCTGATGCTGGTGTCAAATTTGCCTACTCCTTCAGTGATGCAATTCAGGTAACTGTGGGTTATGCTGCACCAGATCCTGAAGATCCTCGAGAAGGTAGAGGTGCTTTTAATGGTGGATTTAGTGGATTTGGCCAGTTTACGATTGAGCCAAACGATAAAATAGCTTTTCAACTGGGTTATGTGCGTACCTATCATCCGAAAGACGATGTGAACTTGACCGGAAGTACAGGTAGTTTTCTGGCCAGAGACCCTTTTGAGGGTACACCAACTACCGCAGATACTGTTAACTTTGAGGCTCAATGGAGAGTTACTGATGGCTTTCAAATAGGTGGCTGGGGTGGTGCTTCATTTGCCCGTCCTGAAGATGATGATGATACTGATGATATCACTATTATTACTGGTGCTTTGACTTTAGCTTTCCCAGACCTACTGAAAGAAGGAAGTCTAGGAGGTATTATTGTTGGTGTACCACCAATTGTTACCGATGGTGGTGATAATGATGATTTGAAGGATGATGATACTTCTATACATATTGAAGCTTTTTATCGCTTCCAAATGAACGACAATATCGCTATTACTCCCGGTGTATTTGTGATTACAAATCCTAACCACATTGAGGATAATGACACTCTTTGGGTCGGTACATTAAGAACTCAATTCAGATTCTAAAACTTTGAATTAACAACAAGAAATATATTAGTTAATCAGATTCCATTATTTCGACAACTTTGGCAATTTAGTAAATGATAGAACAACCCATTAGCTAGTCAGTTTCTGGAATAGTTTTATACCCCTTAGCTAGCCTTTAGAAGTGCTGATGATCAAGCTGAGGGGTTTACTTTTTTAATATCAATGTATAGCAGAAGGAAGAAGAAAGAAGGAAAAATCTTGCGTTGTCTTAGCTTGACAGCGGTTTTCATTTGGGTAGACTACACCACGCATAGGGAGTAGGCAGTAGGCAGCTTTGCTGTAGGGGTAAAGAATTGATAATTTCTTTGGGATATAGATATTGATTTTTGATTCTTGGAGATGTCTATTAGCTGAAGGTAAAATTGAAAAACTGATGTTTTGCGCCCAAAGTTAATCTCAAAATCATTACCACTCAGCAACGCCAAAAATCTTGGGATATTCCGGCATTTTATGTCTGCATTAGAATGGAAGTAGAAAGTGCGATAACTGTATAATATCAAATCCGGTTAAACAGCCATAGAATGGTTAAGTTAGGAGTCCTCAGGAGTCAACCCACCCCTCGCCCCTCCCCCTCCCAGGAGGAGAAGACAGGAGTCAGGAGGAGAAAGAATTACAAAGATGATGGTAGTTATGACGATTGAAGATTTTTTTGATGTCCAATTAAACGGATTTGATATAACCAGATTTCATATCAGCAGTCAGCATTGAAAGGGAAAAACTATTTATATCATGTCCGGATAATTAGTGATGAAACAATTTTCTCCTTTTGCTCCTTCTTCTTCCCTGCTGACTCCTCTCTCGTTATTTATAACTATTCAACCGGACATAATATTACTTAACTATATGCTGTGCGATCGCTATATTTATCAAAATTTCTAACTTTTGACTTTTAGCTATTAAGGTATTCTTATAAGTGATTTTTCTATGTAAATTTATGATAACAGAGATTCCCATATTGCCTTTAGGCTTTCAATTTACTTCTCCTGGTCCAATTATTTTTGAATTGGGGCCTTTGGCAGTCCGTTGGTATGGACTTTTAATTGCCACAGCAGTATTAATCGGAGTTACTCTTTCCCAATATTTGGCTAGACGCCGTCATGTTAACCCTGAGTTATTAGGTGATCTAGTGGTTTGGTTGGTATTAGCTGCAATTCCTGGAGCAAGGTTGTACTATGTTCTGTTTGAGTGGGAACAGTACCAACAAAATCCTATAGATATGATTGCAATTTGGAAAGGAGGTATTGCAATTCATGGAGCAATTATTGGTGGAGCGATCGCTGCTTTAATTTTTGCCAGAATTAATAAAATCTCTTTTTGGCAATTGGCAGATTTAGTGGCTCCTTCTGTAATTTTGGGACAAGCTATCGGTCGGTGGGGTAATTTTTTCAATTCTGAGGCTTTTGGTAGTCCCACTGATTTACCTTGGAAGTTATATATCCCTCCAGAACGTCGTCCATCGGAATTAGTAAATTTTGATTATTTTCATCCCACTTTCTTATATGAGTCTCTATGGAATTTGATGGTATTTGGACTATTACTATTCCTATTTTTTAGAGATTTGCGGGGTAGATATCGACTTAAAGTAGGGACTTTATTTCTTGTTTATATGGCAGCTTATAGTAGTGGACGAATTTGGATTGAGGGATTACGGACTGATAGTTTGATGTTAGGGCCACTGCGAATTGCCCAATTTGTGAGTTTAGCTGGAATTTTGTTGGGGTTAGCAGGTTTGGCTTGGCTATATTTGTTGAAGCGACCTTTACCTGATATATGGCCTTCAGAGAATAAGTATAGGGAGGAACAGACACAGAAAGAGTGAAATGCTAGTAATGAGTAAGGCAGAAGGCAGAAGGCAGAAGGCAGAAGGGGAAGGCAGAAGGCAGAAGTAAGAAGGAAAAATTGCATGGCGATAGTCTTTGACATCCTACTTCGTTTCTTATTGCCCCAAACAATTTTCACCACCCCTGTTGACGGTGCAGGGCTAATTCTTTGTCATCAGAGAATATTTACAACTCTATATTTTTGGTTAACTAATTCTAGCAAGATTTAGGAAATTTCAAAGAATGAGGACTTACGCACGGACACTAAATCAAGTGAGGACGCTATTCGGAGCTTTGCGGAGCGCAAATGCCATTCACCCCTACATATGGCGTGTCAAAGGTTAATTTGCATAAGTCCTGAGGATACAATTTTTCTAAGCGTGACAATAAATTGACCCTGCGTTGACGGTGAGGTATTATACCAGTTTGATAAATGTTTGCGACGAATCTCTGTTACCTGTTCCCTGTTCCCTGTTCCCTGTTCCCTATAACTAGAGTTTGTAACATTATTTTTTCACGCTTGGTATTAAACTCGCAAAAGAAAAGATAAAAAAAGCTCTAGACAGTAAGTCCAGAGCTATACCAGGGTCCATCTACCATTCCTTTTCTCTGAATATAGGTACTAACATCAGGAAAAATCACAGAATACTGAAGAAAATTTTTTGACTAATATAATAAATGAATAATACAGAAAGTCTTGAACCAGCAGTCTACATTGTAGGGGCAGGTCCAGGAGACCCCGAGCTATTAACGGTGAAAGCTTATAATCTCTTGGCGAAAGCAGATGTAATTCTATATGCAGATTCTTTAGTACCTAAGCAAATGTTACGAGTTGTACGTCCTGATGCTGAGGTTATTGGAACGGCAAATAAAACTCTAGAAGATATTCTGCCTTTAATGATAGACCGAGTGAAAAAAGGTTGTTCTGTAGTGCGTCTCCATTCTGGAGATCCAAGTTTGTATGGGGCGGTTTATGAGCAAATGCAGCTTTTGGCAGAGGCAGAAATTGATTTTGAAATTGTGCCGGGAATTAGCGCATTTCAGGATGCAGCAGCTAAGTTAAAAGTGGAGTTGACTGTACCTGGGTTGGTGCAGACAATCATATTAACTAGGATTAGTGGAAAAGCTACAGGAGTTCCTTCTAGTGAAGAGTTGGGTAGTTTGGCTGCTCACGGAGCAAGTTTATGTTTGTATTTGAGCGCTCGTCATGTTTGGGAAGCACAACAAAAGTTGATAGAACATTACTCTCCTCAAATACCTATTGCGATATGTTATCGTCTGGGATGGCCTGATGAACAAATTTGGGTTGTACCTTTAGAGAAAATGGCTGTTGTTACTGAGGAGAAACAGTTAGTCAGAACAACGCTCTATGTGATTAGTCCGGCGTTGGAGAAAGTGGAAAAAGTAGGGCGTTCTGGTCTTTATAGTCCTCAACATACTCATCTATTTCGAGGAAGTAGGGGAGTGGGGGAGTAGAGGAGTAGGGGAGTAGGGGAGTGGGGAGAAATTAAAAAATATATATCTTCACAGGTTAGCGAGCAAGACAACCCAAAAATAATTATAACGGGAGCAAGATGCTCCCACTGGTTATACCATTACAATGCACCACTACCAATTAGACTTGTCGCTTTATAACTATAAAAAACTGGTAAACCCTTATCATGTAAGGATTTTAGCAATTTCCATTCAAAAATTCTGGAATTATTACTGTGTCTTAATTTGAGCGATTTTTTCCATCTATTTAGCGACAACTCTATTAATTTTTATAGCAATGTGCACTTGCATATTTGCAAATTACAGGAATTGTCCAATAGCTAAAATCTTATATTATAGGCAATTTATTCCCCCAAATGAGCTGTTGCCAGATGAGCTGTTGCCTGCGCGCAGCGCTATATATCTTACTTCTTAGGTATTTAAGAAAAAATGTCTTACAGCGATTTTACATTAGAAAAAATTAAACAAACTTTTGAAATTAATATAAGAGAAGAACAAAACTATTTTGCAAATATATCGCCATTACAACCAAGTAAATTATTAACAGAAATACTGAACTATAACGTAGCGATCGCCCTGGCAAGTAATAGTGAAAAAGCTCGTTTCCTGACGGAATGCTCCGCAAACGGAAATGATAATTGCGCCAATATTAATAGATATCAAAAGACAAAATCAAGAACAAATTAATATATTTTCAGGCATAGATTTTACAGTCGAACCAGAAACAGGATTAAACGGAAGTTGTGACTTTTTAATCACGAAATCTGCGGAAATGTTAATCATAACAGCTCCAATAATCGTGATTGTTGAAGCGAAAAAGGAAAACCTGAATTTAGGATTAGGGCAATGTATAGCCGAAATGATAGCAGCTAGAATATTTAACCAAAAAGAAGGCAACAATATCAGCACAATTTATGAAGCAATTACATCTGGAACTAACTGGCGATTCTTGCAACTTCAAGAACAAAATATTATGATAGATTTAACCGAATATTACCTAAATCAAGTTAATCTAATTATGGGAATATTAACAGCTAGTCTGACTACTTAAAAAAATACAATTAAATGAAAAGTATATTTCAGATAAGTTATACCAATCAAAAGTAACGCTGTACTTAGGTAATACTTCAATTATTAAGTAACTAACACAGATCGAATAACCTTATATTTATGCTCACACAAAATACTCGTATTGGCATTGTAGGCGCAGGAACAACAGGAACCTATTTAACTTATTTATTAGCTAAAAAAGGTTATCAAGTTGACTTATTTGAAAAATATCCTGCTCCCCGTACTGATGGCTGCGGTATCCTCTTAATTTCTCCAGGAATGCAAGCAATTAATCAGGGAAACCCAGAATTATGTTACCAGTTAATCGAAAAAGGTGTACCTGCAAAAACCTTTGAATTTCGTAACCTCAAAGATGAAGTTGTTAAGCAAGAACAGGTAGAATATGAAGAGAAAGAGATTCCTGGAATTTTAATCCATCGTAAAGCTATCTTAGAATCAATTCTTGCCTATTTGCCCGAATATTGCCAACATTGTAACGCTTGTTTTAGCCATTTAGAACAAACAGAAGACAAGGTAATTGCCTATTTTGAAGATGGGAGTCATTGGGAAGGAGATTTATTGATAGGATGTGATGGAATTTACTCAAAACTCAGGAATTTTGTAGTTCCTGACGTAAAATTGTGTTACTTAGGGAATATTATCTGGCGTGGAATTGTCAAAGAAGACGAATTTTGCCAAGATGGGCGATTTCTGCTTTACGTTCGAAGTAGTGGAATTTATGCAAGTTTCTTTGATATTGGTCATGGTTATACCCATTGGGGATTTTTTCTTGAAAAAGATCAAGAAGAATCCGAATGTAACTTACCTCGACCCCACAATATAGGAATTCCTGACCAAGAATTGGCAAAAGTTCCTGAAACAGGCAGAAAAATTATTGAATCTACCCCAAATGATCAGATTGTTTGCAATTTTTCCTACGATATCGATCCTATACCTCAACTTTATCATGGAAACGTCCTCTTGATTGGGGATGCTGCTCACGCAAAAAGTCCTAGCCGTGGTAGAGGAATGACATCAGGGTTTGAGGATGCCTTGGCTTTATCTCGATATTTAGAAGAAGGTGAGACAATTAATGAAGCTTTAGCTAAATTTCAAGCAGAGCGACTACCCATTGTTCATGAGTACCAGCGTACCAGCAGAGAAATTAGCCCTAAGACTGAACGGAAAAGTAGAGAAAAAAATGCTTCAAAAAGCGGTTAGCACTCAGCACTCAGCAGTAAATATTTAGGGCGTTGCTGAATTGAAGTATGAATGCGCGATTATTTGATTCTAGTCAAGCCCCCTAAATCCCCCAAAATTGGGGGACTTTTAGAGTTTTATTCCCCCCAAAATTGGGGGGTTAGGGGGGCAAAATCATACCCAGAATCAGCAACGCCATATTTAGAAAAGGATTTAAACCCAAGTAGGGGCGAATGGCCATTCGCCCCTACAAGCTGATAGCTGTTTAATGAAAACCGCTGTAAAACTCGTTCATCATGGGTAAGTCCTGTTCCTTATTTCCCTCTTCCCTCTTCCTTTTTCCTTGGTAACATGAGTAAAACTTCTATCAAACCTGCTTTAATAACTAAAATTATCCCCGACTCCATCGCTGCCGAAATTGGTTTTGAACCAGGAGATGCGATCGCCTCTATCAACGGACAACAACCACGAGACTTGATCGACTATCAATATATTTGTGCTGACGAATATCTAGAAATAGAAGTCATCGACGCAAAAGGCAAAACTCACAACATCGAAATAGAAAAAGACTACGATGAAGACTTGGGTTTAGAATTTTCTACCGCTCTGTTCGATGGTTTAATTCAATGTAATAACCGTTGTCCGTTTTGCTTCATCGACCAACAACCACCAGGTAAGCGAGAAACTCTTTACTTGAAAGATGATGACTATCGTCTTAGTTTCCTTTACGGTTCATACCTGACTTTAACTAACCTTCTCCAACGGGAATGGGAGAGAATAGAACAAATGCGACTTTCGCCACTCTATGTTTCTGTCCACACTACTGAACCAGAATTGCGATCACGCCTGCTGAAAAATTCCAGAGCAGGTAAAATACTCGAACAAATTCAGTGGTTTCAACAACGACGACTGCAAATACACGCTCAAGTTGTAGTTTGCCCAGGAATTAATGATGGTATTCATCTAGAACGCACATTATTAGATTTAGCAAAATTTCATACTGGGGAAATTCCGGCAGTAGCATCTGTGGCAGTTGTACCAGTGGGTTTAACTCGCTTTCGCCCTAGTTCAGATGAACTAATACCCGTCACTACTGAAAAAGCGGAGGAAGTCATAGACCAAGTCCAAGAAATTCAAGCTAAACTGAGACAGACATCTGGGACTAATTGCATCTGGTTAGCTGACGAATGGTTTTTGATTGGCCGTCGAGACCTGCCCCCTGCTTCAGAATATGAAGATTATCCTCAAATTGGCAATGGAGTTGGTTCAATTCGCCAGTTTATATCACAATTTGAAGCTGCTGTCAAAGAAATTTTAGCCAATAACATTTGCTTAAGCACCAAAAGAAAGCTAACCTGGGTAGTAGGAAATGCAGTAGAAAAAGCATTTGCAGCGATCGCCGAGCGACTCAATCAAATTGAAGGACTGGAAGTAAATATGGTGGCCTTATCAAGCAACTATTGGGGACAAAGTATTAGTGTCACTGGATTATTAACAGGCCAAGATTTGCTAGATGGTTTACAAGGACGAGACTTAGGGGAAGGAATTATTTTACCCTCAGTCATGCTCAAACCAGGAGATAATCTATTTTTGGATGATATGACCCTAGAAGAATTAGCAGAGCGGCTGAAGAAACCTATTTGGCCAGTGGCAGGAGTAGAAGAACTAATTTTGACTGCTATGGGCGATCGCTAATTGAATTTTCAACTTTTGACTTTGGCAAAGCAGTTGACTCGTTAGTTTAAAATATCAGTTGGACTTGGAGACGAATAAAAAAATCCATGAGTGTTTTTCGTAATGTATTGGTAGTAGGAGCGATCGGAGTAGTTATTTCAAATGCGGGACAGGGGTCTACTGCCCCACCACCTATGCACTCCCAAAGTAATACTCCTAAAGATTCTATTTTAGACCCACAAGAGGTCAAAGAAAAATCTATTGAGGTAACAGAAACTCAAGAAGTCAAGTCAGATACTGATTCTTTAGAGGATATTACTCAATCAAGACCTCAAGGCAGTTTATTAGAAAAGTTAAATTCAAATTCTGATGCTCCTTCATTAGGTACAAAAGCACCATCAACAAGACACTCAAAAGTCAATATTAATAAACAATTACCTAAGTCAAAACCTAATCAAGAGATTATTTCATCTTTAAAAAAATTTGAACATATATATGAAAATACAGGTAGTTTATTGACCGAATTAAAATCCCATAGAAAGGGAGAAAATGTTTCGTCCTCAGTATTACCATTTAAACAAAATATTAATCGTAGTTTTGCAGCTAACAAGAATCAAAAATTTAATGTAGAATCAAAAAATTTGGTTGAATTAGAGAAATCAAATTCTCGTTTATTAGATTTATTACAGTCAAATTCAGATAATTATGAGGTAGAAACGGAAATTAGTCCTGGTAAAGGAACAGAATTTCAACAGTCAATTACTCTCGCTGGTAAAGGGGCTGAAAAATTTAATGTAGAATCAAAAAATTTGGTTGAATTAGAGAAATCAAATTCTCGTTTATTAGATTTATTACAGTCAAATTCAGATAATTATGAGGTAGAAACGGAAATTAATCCGGGTAACGAAACAGAATTTCAACAATCAATTACTCTCGCTGGTAAAGGGGCTGAAAAATTTAATGTAGAATCAAAAAATTTGGTTGAATTAGAGAAATCAAATTCTCGTTTATTAGATTTATTACAGTCAAATT
>NZ_RCBY01000227.1 GCF_003838195.1 Okeania hirsuta | reverse complement strand
GCCAAGTATTCTCATCTTTCAGGTCAAACTTATCTCCATACCAACGAGGATGTCCTGAAGTAATTTTTTGTTTTTTTTTGCTGATAAATTGACGGTAAAAAACTCGATTACTTCTGATTCTGGTCACAGTAACTAAGTTATTTTGCTTCACTTGTTCTCCAATAAAATCTCTTTGACTGTAGAAACTATCAGCCACTAAAACTGATAACTTATCTCCAGAGAAAGAACCAGTGTTAGTGGCTGATAGTTTCTACAGTCAAAGTTATTTTGCTTCACTTGTTCTCCAATAAAATCTCTTTGACTGTAGAAACTATCAGCCACTAAAACTGATAACTTATCTCCAGAGAAAGAACCAGTGTTAAAGATTTTTTCCAGTTGTTTATTACCAATGTTAGTAGCCTTTTCTGACGAGGGAACCCTTTCTCCTAATAAGGGAACAGCCCAAGGTACATTACCTGTTGCTATTCCCTCTGGTAAAGCACATATAACTGAATATGAATGGCCAATACTAATGGGTTTATTTCCTTTAATTGGATTAGGATAATGGATAAAGGTTTTGTCTGCTGAAAAAATGACTCGAAGGAATCTTATTGATGAGTTGGAGAGAGTTGTTCATTCCCTTCAAGAAAGTTATTTAGATATTTGTTTTGGTGGAGAAATTGAACCAGACCCATCCTATGATCTTCAGGATGATAAATAATGTGAGAAACGAAGATAATTCCAGATTTGATTTCTAATACAATCACCGATTAGTTAGTGTAATACTTACGCTAACCACTTTTTCTTTTTGTCCAAAGTCCAATTATCAGTTATCAGTGGGAAATTTTGTAGGGGCGGGTTTTTTCTAGAATCTCGATACATGACATTAATTTACCATTACCCGCCCCCCTTCAGTAGCAACCTTTAACCTATTATCTATAATAGGAAGTATAAAATAAGAAGAGCAACTTTACCCTATTAGCTTGAGACATGACAAAATCTAATACTATTGACAAAATTCCAACTCAGGTTAACATAGAAAAATCAGAGGAAAAAGTAGAATCCCAGAATTTATATCTGCGCCTATTTAGCTATGGTTTACCATATAAAACACCGTTTTTACTAGGCATATTATTAACAATAATTGCCTCATTTATTACTTTCTTTGTCCCCCAAATTAATCGCTATGTTATTGATGTAATTATTCCCGCAAAAGAATTCAATATGCTGCCTTGGGTAGCAGCACTTATCCTATTGATGAGTTTAGTAGGAGGTATATTATCTTTTTTGCAATTGTATGCGATAAAAATATTTGGAGAAAACACAATTAAAAGTATTCGCATAAAGCTATATCAACATCTTCAATTTTTGTCCATTAGTTATTTTGAAAATCAACGTACTGGTGAATTAATATTACGATTGGGAAGAGATGTAGAAATAGTCGGGCAATTACTGAATTCTAATTTAATCGCAATTCTAATTGATAGTTTTGCTTTTATTGTCGTTTTTATTTATTTATTAATCAGTAATTGGCTTCTAGCAATAGCGATCGCCCTGACTTGGCCTTTGATAATTTATCTTTTACAATTTACTCAGAAAAGACTCAAAAAAATATTCCAAGATACGAATCGAGCAAGAGAGATAATTAGCAATCATTTACAAGACACTATATCGAATATTACAATCATTAAATCTTTTGGTAACGAGCAGTATGAAATTGACCGATTTAGTGAATATAGTCATAATTATATGGAGAAAAACCTCCAGGCAACTCGATTTTTAGCTATATCTACACCAGTAATTAATACCCTGAATAAACTAGGTAATGTCATTGCATTAGTTTTTGCTTCTTGGGGAGTAATGGTTGGTAGTTTGACTATTGGAGAATTAACAGCTATTTTGAGTTATGTCACCCTTCTAAATAAACCAATTAGTCGGTTTAGTGGGTTAATCAGCATGATTCAAAAAGCAACAGTATCAGCTCAAAATATTTTTTCAGTTCTAGATACTAAACTGGAAGTTATTGATAAGGAAAATGCTATTGATTTAACCTCTATTCAGGGTAATATCAAATTTGAAGAAGTGGGGTTTGGTTATCAAGATAGAGAGTTAGTTATTGAGGATTTCAACTTAGATATTAAACCAGGAACTTCAGTAGCTTTAGTAGGTTCTTCCGGTGCTGGAAAAAGTACAATTGCTAAAATAGCAGCACGTTTTTATGACCCGAAAAAAGGGCGAATTTTAATTGATGAACACGACCTAAGAGATGTAAGTTTAAATTCATTGCGATCGCATATTGGCATTGTTCCTCAAGAAACATTACTGCTCTACGGTACGGTACGAGATAATATTATTTACGGTAAGTTAGATGCGACAGATGAAGAAATTGAAACAGCAGCAAAAGCGGCTAATGCTCATAACTTTATTATGAGTTTTCCTGATGGTTATAACTCTATTATTGGCGAGCAAGGAGTGAAATTATCAGGAGGACAGAGACAAAGAATAGCGATCGCCCGAGTGTTGCTAAAAAACCCTCAAATTGTCATTTTAGATGAAGCAACTTCAGCTTTAGATTCTGAGTCAGAAAAATTAATTCAAGAGTCTGTAAAGAATCTTTTTCAAGGACGTACTAGCTTGGTTATTGCTCATCGACTTTCAACTATTTGTGATGTAGATTTAATTGTAGTTCTGGAAGAAGGCAAAATTGTGGAAATGGGAAATCATGCAGAATTAATTGCTCAAGAGGGGAGATATGCTTATCTCTACGGACTACAATTATCTGAAAATAAATAAGTATTTCCTCCCGAATGCTGCGCAAACAGCGGTCAGCTATCAGCTTTATTCTCTTTAAAGGAGAAAAAAGCAATAGCTGAATGCTTACTAAAATAATCAGAGTTAAGGTTTAGAAGGAGCGCAATTATATTAATAATAATGAAACTTGATATAATACCAATTTAAAAAAAGAATGTTATCAATAATTGGGTCAGCTAAAATGCTGGAAGTCAGATTGATCTTTGAGAAAAAGAATATTGTTTGACCCTAAAAAATGATATTGAAGCTATTCCTACTGGCTACTGTACGGGCGAATGGCCATCTGGCTACTGTAGTTAGTCAATATATTCCAGGTAAAACCAAATAACTTGCCCCCTTGTTGGACTTCTAAACGTGGATGAGAGTATTGATGAAGAGCTTAATGTTACTTTTAGCACTAACTCAGGAGGGATAAACCGATGCTGCTTTTAATGATTTATTAAAATTAATTCAAGTCGAATATATAATGTACGACCAAATTTTAGACTTAGATTGTCCATTTTCTTTTGAGTGCTTGTATAGTCATCCTGGTTCTCTTATTCCCTACGACCAGAGCGGTACTCGCAAACAAGTTGCAATTATTGGCGGAGGAATTGCGGGACTTGTTAGTGCTTACGAACTAAGTCAACTCAACCATAAAGTTACTTTATTAGAAGCTGATTCTCGTTTGGGAGGAAGAATTAAAACTCATTATTTTAGGGACGGGACTTATGGAGAATTGGGTGCAATGCGAATTCCCGCAAGTCATGGTTGCACTTTACACTATATAGATAAGTTTAAGTTACCTAAAAGACCTTTTATTAATTATAATCCTGCAGCTTTTTATTATCTGAGAGGAAAGAAGACTTGTTTAGATAGTTATCAAGAGTTGTTTTCTGTTTACAATTTAACCACTGATGAAAAAAAAGATCCTGGGATAATTTACGATGAGTTATTGTCAGAATTAATCGATTCTTTTTCCGAACAGGAAAAATGGGAATTATTTGCGCCAACTTTTACCAGCGATCGAGTTAGAAAATGGGATAATTTAACAGTTACTGAATTTTTTCACAACCATCTTTCTCCCGATGCTTTTCAATTACTAGGTCATGCTACTGGAGCAATCCATTATGAAAAAGTTTCTCTATTAAATGGTTTAATTGACTTCTTTGCTTGGCATCAAGTTGAACAATATGAGTTAATTGGAGGGATGGATATTTTAATTAAGGCTTTGGCTAAAAGAATATCAGGAAAAATCGAGACTGAAGCAAAAGTAACGAATATAGCAATCACAGATAAAGGGGTTCTAGTTGACTGGAATAAGTTGGATAAGCAACAGACTGCCGAATTTGACTATATTATTTGTACTGTTCCAACTACTGCTTTAGCTCGAATTAATTTTGACCCTATTTTGCCTAGTAAACAACAGGAAGCTATTAACAATTTAGGTTATTGTAGTTCTAGTAAAACTCTATTACACTGTACTGCCCGTCCTTGGGAATTTGCAGAAAATATTTATGGCGGGGGCAGTTTTACGGACTTAAATATTGAAAAGTGTTGGTATCCTTGCGATAATGCTCAATTAGATTCAAACAACTTTTCTCAACCTCATTTTGTTGCTAAGAATAAAGATATTTCCTATCAGCCATCTGTATTAACTGCTGCTTATCGTTGGGAAGATAATTCCAGAAAGTTTGTTACTTTAGATGAGTCAACTAAAACAGATTTAACTTTAGAAGAAGTTTCCCAACTACATCCCAATATTAAACAATATACTGATGATGTTGTTCATAGTATCTGGGATGAAGATAATAATCTTGGTTCTGGTTCTTATGCCTATTTTGCCCCTGGCGATCGGGAAAAATATCAACCTTTTCTTGGTCAACCTTATCCTATAAATAATCCCCGTGTATTCTTTGCCGGGGAACATTTAGGTATTAATCATGCTTCGGTTCAAGGAGCAATTCAAACAGCCGTTTCAGCAGTAATTGATATTCTGGAAAGTTCTATATTTTGAAATTGAGATACAATTAAAGATACAGATAGGAGGTTTTCAAAATGCCTAGTTTAACAGTAAAAGATTTAGAAAAGCTACAAGTACAACATCCTGATTATAGGATGGAATTAGTCAGTGGAGAAATTATTTTTATGAGTCCTTCAGGGTTAGAATCTGAAGAAGTAACAATAGAAATTGCTGCTCAACTTCGGAATTGGGTACGTCCTCGTAAATTAGGTAGAGTATCCGGTTCTAGTGCTGGTTTTCGTTTACCTAACGCAGATGGAGATGTTCGCACTTCCGATGCTTCTTTTATCCTAGCTGAACGTTTACCTCCCACTACAGAAGGTTACGCGGAGTTAGTTCCTGACTTGATGTTTGAAGTTAAATCTAAAACGGATAGTTTAACTAAATTATGTCAGAAGATACAGGAGTTTTTGGAATTGGGAACTAAAGTTGGGGTGTTAGTCGATCCGAGAACTCGCACCATGGAAGTTTATCGCCTTAATAGAGATAAAGTTGTGCTGGGGGATGGGGATGTGCTGCAAGTGCCGGAATTGCTTCCGGGTTGGGAATTGCCTGTGGTGGAAGTTTGGGCACCTGAGTTTGATTGAGAAGACTGTTTATTCTTCTCAAGTATTACGTTAAGTTTGAATGTTTAAAAGGTATTTCATATGATCGTACTCCTTATAAACGCCAATATACTGGATTTGCTGTTGAGTAAATTGACGTTTAAGAGAAAGCAAAAGCCATTAAACTGTGGAGCGACTAAGCTTTTCATAAATCCTCTCCGCCCGCTCAACCATTTTTCTATGCTCAGGAAAAATGTTAATTTTAACTTGCGTTGGTGGCAGAATTCCACTACTATTTTCTAAAGTTTTATACCATTTTGTATGAAATTCATAGTCTCTTGACTCCCACTGCTTCAATTTACCATCGTTCCAACCCAACATTCGAGGATCGAACTCAACCCCAATGCGTTGGCAATAACTAGCCAAAATTTTATCTGGATTCTGTCGGAAGCGATTACTCTCAACTACAATTGGTTGCTGTCCAAGTTCTTGAGTCACTATTTTGTACATTTCATCCAAAGAACTAAAGCCAAACTCCTCCTCTGTAAAGTTTTCATACAGTTTATAAAGTGAAGTAATTGTTTCTTGAGGGTGGCGAATAATGAAAGTATTAATGATTGAACCAAGAAAATATTTAAACTCCTTATCAATATAGGGAAGTGCCTGAAAAGCCATGTCTTTAAAGAAGACTAGGGGAGCCACCTTTGATTTAATCTCCTCAACTGCTGATTTGATGTCGTAGTTTTGTCGATCCTGACGATTCCCAAAGCTAGTGGATCGTCGCCACTTACTAAAATAATAGATGTCGGCAAAGGGGGCATGTAGAACTACTGTATCGCAGCGTTGCATAAAAGTTTTTTCAAAGACAGTAGAGGCACATCTAGGTGCCCCCCACAATGCCACAATTTTGGGTTCATTTTTTGAGCATTCAACGATGGATTGCATTGATTTATCAGAGGTCTTAATTTTTTAAATTGTTTGAGACAATTCTGGAGTCACCGCCAAGTCAACTTCTACTCAAATCTCAGCTTGAACTTGTATTGATAAAAGTTTCTTCGTCCAACCAAATAGTTCCAGTTGACATATGCTGCCCTAAGCTGCCTAGTTCCTGAAGTCGGTTCGTAAGCTGAACGTCCGTGCATTACTCTAGAATTTTGAATGACCTGACACTCTCCTGGTTTGAGACGGAAGTTGTATTGGTAATCAGGATTTTTCAGGTAGCGATGGAAGCTAGAGTAGGCTTGATAAAACTCTTCCATTTGGTTAAATGGTAGACTGGGAAGAAAGTTTTGTTCATGATGAAAGCGGACTTCTGCGATCTCGCCATTCTGATTGAGTTCTATGATGGGGCGTTTGTGAAAGAAAATATATTGATGATTGCGCTCAATTCGCCAAAAAGGTGCTGGGACTTTTGTCAAAATCTGGAAGTAATCTGGATGATTCTGGCGAAAATCTTGAGCTATGCGAAAACTATCTACAAGTAACGACTTGCCACCCGAAGTCTCGTTTTGTACACAATAGAGAAACTTCGCTAAGGGAAAACACTCCCAGGAGCTAAACGCATTATGAGGCTCTAGAGCAGCACCAGTCAGGTACGAGCGTTTTTCTCCGGTCGGTATATCTTTTACTGTATAGAACTTTTCTCCGTCTTCATTCAGGATAATTGGACCCAAGGAGGAGATAAAAGACTCCAAATTTTCAGATGCAATGTTCTCTATGATGACAAACCCCAGCGTAAATAACTGACTCATCCAAGTTTGAGGATCGCATGAAGAGTCGTACTTCTTTTGTGGGTTAGCTGCCAGCCAAGCTTTATCCCAAAGGATAACTTCTTGGTCAAAGGTTTGGGGCTGAGGATCGTAAGCATGAGTGAGCAGCCAAGAAATAGAAAAGATGCTACGGTGAGGCGGAGTTTCATCCCACTCAATTATTAGCTTGTCATCCTGCTCCTGAATCGATAAAGGTTTTGGCGGTGAGGTGCGATCGCTAATGTCATAAATTTTTCTTAGAGATTTGGCATGGTAAGACTGAGGAGAGTTGTCACGCAACCAACTGTAGTGAAAGCGTTTCCCCTCAATGAGTACAAAATTTTCGTTTTGCATAGGTCAAAACCTCTTAGTAATTATAAATGAGTCCATCTGACAATTTGTCAGAGTTAGTAAGCGGGAGTGTCTCACCTTCTTGCGATAAAAATATCAGGAACATGGCATTAAGATAAGCACAACAGGGAGCTAAAATAGTAAGCTACCTCAAGTTCACAAAGAAACTGGGGTTATTCAGCAAAGTAAAACTCTCGTTGCTCAAAGTTTCTTCGCCCAATGAGGTAGTCCCACTCCATATATGCTGTTTTTATTTCCCTACTTCCCGATGTCGGATCGAAAGCTGTCCTCCCGTGCAGGACTCTAAAATTTTGCACGAGTAGACACTCTCCTGGTTTGAGACGGAAGCAGTATTGGTAATCAGGATTTTTCAAGTAGTTAAAGAACCTTGAGTAAGCTTCATAAAAAGATTCCATTTGCTCGAATGGTAAATTGAGAATATAGTTCTTATAGTGGAAGCGGAGTGCAGCAACCCTACCTTCGTGATCTAACTCGATGATTGGATTTTCGGGACAGAAAAAATATTTAAGCTTATCGTTATACAACCAAAACTGTACTGGAGTTTTTACTAAAGTCTGGAAGTGGTCGGGATGATCCTGGCGGAAATCATTAGCTACGCGAAAACCATCCACAACCATAGAATCACCCCCCAAGGCATTGTTTTCCACACAATATAGAAACTGTGCTACGCGATTTCCTTGCCAGAAAGTGAAATCTGTATGGGGAGGAAGACCGTGAGCTGTTGCAAACAAGTCTTTTGCTTCCGGGGTTACCTTCACTGACGAAATTTTACCGTATTCTGTGTTGCGAATCGGCCCAATGGATGATATAAAAGAATCTAAATTTTCAGGAGCTATGTTTTGTAGAATTACAAACCCGAGCTTAAATAACTGATTTATCCACAATTGAGAGTTGCACGATTGGGTGTCAGGTCGATCTGGAGAATTAGCTTCAAGCCATAGCTTATCCCAAAAGACAATCTCGTTGCTGAAACATGCAGGTTTTGGATCGTAGGCATGGCGTAATAGCCAGGAGATAGAAAAAATGCTCCGGTGAGGAGGGTTTTCATCCCAGTCAATAATTAGTTGTCCATCTCGTTCCTCGACCGACAAAGGTTTTGGGGGTAAGACACTATCGCTAATGTCATAAAGCCTCTGAAAAGAGGTCTGATGGCGAGATTTAGGACTTGGACAATGGTCGCGCAACCAAGTGTAATGGAAGCGTTTACCATCGATAATGATAAAACGTTCATTTTGCATAAACTGAATTTTACAATCGCTATTTAGTCTGTCTTGATTTGTTGTCATGCTTTTTTCAAAATAGAATTCCAATTTTTTGAAGCATTATAACCGTACATATCTTGATAGTAAGCATCGATTAAGTACTCATCTTGATGCTTCATTAACCAGCTTTTCAATTCATCAAGCTTAGACCATCCTCGCTGAATTAATTCCTGGTCTTCCCAATCAGACCATACTTCCCACATGAACTTATTGGTGTCTTCGATAATCAGGTAATCTCCAGTTTGCAGACCATTGTGATGAAAATGCTTAAGAATACCAACTAGATTATCATGAACATCCTCTATAATTAACCAAGGATGAGGCAGTGAGACAAGCAACCCTGTGGGTAAAACAGCATTAATTTCTCGACAATCACCTTCTAAAAAATGAATTCTAGAGTCTCCTTTGGCTTTTATATCAAGCTGAGAAAGGTCGTTATCAACACAGTAAACCTCACCTTTAATACAAAACTGTTCCAACTGATCGGCTAACCAAATGGCACTTCCCCCTTTGAGCGCACCCAGTTCAATAATTGTCTTTGGTTGTAACTCGTAAAGCAGCATGGGATAAGCTGCAATTTGCATGGGGTCTTTTTCCAGAAGTACCCCTTTCCAAGTCTGTAAGTAGGCATTTTCTGTCAGAGGTCTCCAAGCCGACTTAGGAATATCACATCTATCTTCTCGGTCAGATATTTTGACAAACCTTTTATTCTCCGAGGTTTCTTGCTCAGATATAGTTAATTTGTCAATACTTTGATTCTTCATTACGATCGCTCCTTTTTGAAAGCCAGAAGATACATCAACTTGGCTTCGTCATAGATAGGAAAATACTCTTCACTGACTAATGTCCACGGTAATTTATCTAAGGCTGTCTGCATTTCACGGCGATAGTCTTCCCGTATCGTCAACAAAAAAATTCCCTCCTCCTTTAAAAAGCAGAATAGATTATTTAAAACCTCAAGACCAGCATGAGCATAAGCAAAAACTCCTGCTGCAATAATAGCATCAAAAGTTACTGAATTGCTAAAAATTTGGGAATCTTCTAAATTACACTGATAGAGAACCTTGTAAACTTCTCTCTCTTTAGCGATCGCCAGCATTTTTTCTGACAAATCAACAGCAGTAATATTTGTATATCCTTGTTGGGCTAAAGCTTCACCCACTAAACCCGTTCCAGCACCAGCATCCAGAACGCGGTTTCTTTGTGAGGAAGCAGTTGGCTTAATGTTCTTGCTATATTACCAGGCATAAAAGACCAATCTTTTCTGACATCTGTATCATAAGTCTTAGCCCAACCATCATACTTATTTTTTAATTCCTCAGTGCTTTGAGTATCACAAATCCCTGATAACCAAGGTCTTGCTTCTAAAAAATCTTTGGATTGTTCTTCGCGCATCTTTAATCACTGCTCTATAAAACTGACACAAAGCGTCGCATAAAGTGACAACTCGATGTTTACTTCCTGCTTCTACTAAGGCCGTCGGCGGTTTCTCATCCACAGGCATTCACGGTCTAGCCGACCGCATTTCTTAAATTTATACTCTATCATATCAAATCCGGTAGCATCGGTATAAAAAAATTAAACCTGATAAATTAAGGGATGAATAGTAAGAGTTGGGCGATCGCCATGCCGAGATTGTTAAAGCTAGAACCACACAAAAGTATCGAAGAGTTGGAAAAACTCTACCGACAAACTCAAGACCCAATAGAACGAACTAGATGGCAAATCCTCTGGTTGATAGCTAAAGGCCACAAAGTAGAAGAAGTGGCTGAGGTTACTGGATATCGGCGTGGTTCAATTTACAGAATTGTAGGGCGCTATAACCGATTAGGTATTGATGGATTAAAAGATCGTCGCCATCAACATCAGGGGCCGGAGACCTTACTCTCAGAAATAGACCAAGCTCTTGTAGTGCTTGCCATAGGAAAGCTTGGTCTATTTCTGAGAGTAAGGTCTCCGGCCCCTGATATTGATGGATTAAAAGATCGTCGCCATCAACATCAGGGGCCGGAGACCTTACTCTCAGAAATAGACCAAGCTCTTGTAGTGCTTGCCATAGGAAAGCTTGGTCTATTTCTGAGAGTAAGGTCTCCGGCCCCTGATATTGATGGATTAAAAGATCGTCGCCATCAACATCAGGGGCCGGAGACCTTACTCTCAGAAATAGACCAAGCTTTCCTATGGCAAGCACTACAAGAGCCACCGGTAGATGGAGGTTTATCATTTTCTTTGTGGGTTTAATACCCCACCGTCAACGGTCGTGTTCACGCATTACTTGGGGGAGCGAATCCCCATGTAATTTTCCTCCTGTCTCCAGTATAGCTGTCTCCTTCTTCAAGGAATGGACCCAAAGTAGCTCAGTGGATGAGCGAGCATCTGGAACGTCCTATTCATCCTCAAAGAGGGTGGTAAATACTCTAAGTGCAAGCCCAAAGGAATCTTTAACTCAGAACTTGTATGCCATCCAGCTCGCCTGAATTACAACCAGCAGAAAGGTTATGGCCTCTAATTAATGAACCGATCGCAAATCGTTCATTTACCAGCCTCGAAGAGTTAGAAGAAATTCTGTTTGAGCGTTGTCAAGTTCTTTTAACACAGCAATTTGCAATCAAGGCTATAACCCAGTACCATTGGTGGCCGAAAATTCAGGTTTAATTACTCCGATGCTACCGGATTTGA
>NZ_RCBY01000226.1 GCF_003838195.1 Okeania hirsuta | reverse complement strand
TAGGGTGAGATGGCGGTTAGCGTTTGCGGTAGCATTCCGGAACGGAAAGCTTTGCGGTAGCAAACACCATATCTGATCGACCAAGAGAAAAGAGCGTATTTCTTATGTCAAGTCTCCTTATTGCAGAAATACTTTTAAGGCAGTTGACAGGAGGCTAACTGATAACTGAAATGACCTATCCTTGACACTTTTTGTATCTATAATGTAATATAAAAGTAGTATATAATTTAAATTTGACTTTTGTATTTGATTTTCTAGACAGTATAAGTTATCTTAGTTTGCTCAGTTGAATAAGTAAAAATAAATATATTAATTTTGAAAAAATAACGAATTATCAGAATAATAATATGAATAATTATCCTATAGAAAAAATCAGCAAGTATCTGAGCTGGGTTTTGAGACATCGCCCGGATAAAATAGGTATAAAACTTGATGCTAATGGTTGGGTTGCCATTGAAGAACTGTTGAAAGCATCTCAAAATTATAACTTTCCGATAACTCAGATAGAATTAAATGAGGTTGTAGAAAAAAATGATAAAAAACGCTTTTCTTTAGACTCTACTCAGACTTTAATTCGTGCTAATCAAGGACACAGTTTAACAGTTGATTTACAGCTAAAAGCAATCAAACCTCCAGATATACTTTATCATGGCACAGGAAATCATTTAATTGACTTGATTAAACAGACTGGTTTACAAAAAATGTCGAGACATCATGTTCATTTATCAAAAGATATTAATACTGCTATAAATGTCGGGAAAAGAAAAGGAAAACCAGCAGTATTTGCTGTAGATGCAAGTGCCATGTACAAAGATGATTATAAATTTTACTTTTCTGCAAATCATGTCTGGTTAGTTGATGAAGTCCCCTCACAGTATTTACAAATAATGAGAAAATAATCAAAGTAATTAATCAAGTATCAAATTAATTATGAAAGTTGAATACTGAATGATATAAAAACTATTTATAAAAGGAATTTATTTATCTTTTCTTTTGCGGGTTTAATACCCCCACATCTCACCCGCGGTACTCAAAATTGTTTGGGGGAGCTAATCCATAAGCAATTTTTCCTCCTGACTCCTGACTCCTGACTCCTGACTCCTTATTCAAGTAGATTTTTGACAAAATATGGGAACAGAATATTTCGACAGTAAAGAAAATTCTCAACAAAATAATCCTCAAAATAAAGGTTTATTAGGAGCTGGTTGGCGACCACTTAACCGAGACTTTGATTGGGAATATTTATGGCACTTATTATCTAAAGATCCTTGGGAACTCAGTCAAAAAACTCTTGATATAGCTAGCGATATTGCTGATGCTTTGGGTCGTCATCAATTTGCTTGGTGGGCGAATATATTAAATGTTTTTTCGGAAAATACACGATATGAATTTGATGAATTTTGGGACTATATAACTCCTCAACCTCCAGCTCCAGATTATCGTTATCAAGATGTATTGAGTGTAGAAACACCTGTGATACGCACTATTACTAGAGACACTATTGCTATTGAGTATGTTCTCAATAGACTACAGGAAATTACTATTTTTAAAATACTTGATTTATTGGGTAAACCTGACATAATTACCCAGTCATTCATGGAAAGAAATTTTTACTATCCGATAGAAAGATTTATCAGTTGGCAAAGTCTAGAAACTTTAGGAACAGTATATGCTTATTGGTCAAAATATTCCTGTTGGTTACAAATAGAATCTTATGATAAAGGTAGACGTTACTACAGTTTAATTGCTAAAGATATAGCACCACTTGTAAGAAAATCAACCTATAATATGGCAGTGATGGTAAGTGGTTATCAATGTCGTATAGGACAGGTTCAAAGTCAATTTCCGATCGATACATTTCCTCAAAATATTCAAAATTTTACTGACACGGTACAACAAGCAATTCTAGAACAAAATCAATTAGCTGTATTAGTAAGTGGAAAACCAGGAACAGGTAAAACAGCTTGGACTCAAGCATTAGCAAAAGAAGTTCTAGTTCCTTTAGGATATGTAATTTTTATATTAGATCATGATGCAGTAGAAAATTTTGTACCACCAGCATATCTAGAACAAATTTGTATTATTATCAATGAGGCAGATAATTTAGCTCAGGACCGCTCGCTTCAAGCTGCACAAACTAATAATAAAACAGAACATATTCTCAGTTTGCTAGATGGTACTTTATATCAAAGTGTCGTAGATGAATCAGGGATTTATCTGAAACAGAAATTAGTTGTTTTAATGACCTGTAATACTAAAGAAAGGCTAGATCCAGCTATTTTACGCAAAGGTAGAGTAGATTTAATGTATGAATTTACTTACTGCTTTGTGTAAATTTGCGTAAAATGTAGTTTGGTTTATAAAGTTTTGATGTAGACTTTAGTTTCTACACAAAAGGTTGCTAAAATATCTTAAAGAGGAGAATTATAATTCTAAGTGGAAAATATACTTAGAATTGAGTTTATAAATGTTTACAGGTAAAGTAATCATAAAAATTGGATAATAAAAAATATAGGATTTTTTTTATTGGCTTATTGGCAAGAATTAATAATATATGAAAAAGTCCATTTCAATATTTATTGTTCAGTATAAAAATTTCAAACCTGTATTTGATTAAGTTACAAATAACTATGTATTAGTGGGAAATTACCAAAAACAATAAATGTAGCTTAAATTATATTCAACCATCTATACACTTAATATTCAGGTAATTGATGTGGCCTATTTGTGAATTTTAGATTGAATCAACTTTTTTTGTAAGCATTTCCTGCAGAATGCTGACGGCTGAATGCTTACCTTTTTTTTGACAATTTCCTGAAGTAAAAAAAAATATACAGAAAATAGGAAATAATTCTGATAGTAAATCTATTTTGAGAGTTATTTTTGCTTTTTTATTTAGTAGTTATTATATTTTTGATTTACTTATTTCATATTCATAACTTTTGAATTTATGAAGAAGTCTGATAAATATTTTTCTGATTCTTCTATTTAAAAAAAATCATAGTTAACTTCTCCAACTGAGATATTCTTAATATAAAAATTAACTATTAATTAAGATTTGACAACTTGCATTTATAGACAAGTTAGTCTTAAAAAGATGATAGTAGAGGTGGTGAAACCAATCATATTCAACACCCCCTAATTTATCAAACTGAGATTATGTACAATCTGACAGTACAAACAGCAAATCAGACTAGGGAAGAAACTTCAAAAATGAAACAAAGGCCAACAAAAGCAACTAAAGCAACTAATGATGGTCATTCAACCCTTCCCCAGAGTCATCAATATCCAGAGATACATGGAAGTCACCATCAATTATGCCAATTCATCAAACACATACCTGTTGCTATAGCAATGCTAGACAAAGAAATGTGTTACCTGGCCACTTCTGGGATGTGGTTACAATATTGGCAACTTGAATCTGATAAAATTATTGGTAATCAACATTCTCAGCTATTCCCTAATCTCCCAGATTCTTGGCATCAACAAGCTAAAAAATGTCTACTGGGTATCATTGACCAATTTGATTTAGAACATCTAACTACCGTTCCTGCTTCTAATGGATTGATACAATGGGTAAAATGGAATGTCAAATCTTGGCATACAGATGAAGGTATTATTGGTGGTCTGATTATATCTACAGAGAAAATAACACCAGACAAACAACTTCAACAACAACTAGAATTAACTCAGTTAGCAACAGATAATGCTGGTGATGCTATTTTCTGGATAACAATTGCTGGAAAAATATGTTATACAAATAAACAAGGCTGTAATTTTCTTGGCTACTCCGAATCTGAACTACTTGAACTAAGAATTCATGATATAGACCTAAAATTATCAGTAGAAGTTTGGCAAACTCATTGGCGAGAAGTTAAAAATCAAAATTATTTGAGATTTGAGTCTAATTTTCTCACAAAAAAAGGCAATATTTTACCTGTAGAAGTTAATGTTAATTATTTAGAATTTCAGGGTAATGAATATCAATTTGCTTTTGTACGTAACATTTCTCAGCAAAATAAAATTAATCTACATTTACGAGAAGCTAAGGAACAATTGCAAGCGGTTTTAAATGCTGTACCAGGATTAGTTTCATGGGTAGATGCAGATTTACGATATATAGGAGTTAATCAACATTTAGCTAATGCCTATAATTTACCCATCAAAACTTTTATTAATCAAGAAGTAGGATTTTTGCAAACTAGCCCAGAATTTAATGATTTTGTTTATGAATTTTTTGCTAAACCAGATTGGAATTATGCCAAAGAAGTAAAAACCAATGTTAGAGGAAATACTAGAACTTATCTAATAGTTGCTCAAAAATATTATCGCGATGAAGTATCGTTACCATCAGCAGTTTTTGTCGGTTTAGATATTACAGAACGTTTGGAAATGGAGGCTTCACTACGCAATAGTCAGGAAAAATTCCGGCAACAAGCTTATCAATTAGAGCAAACTTTGCAGAAACTAAACTCGACAACTACTCAGTTAATTCAAAGGCAAAAAATGTCTTTCTTAGGACAGCTTATTACAGGTATTGTCCATGAAGTGAATAATCCTATTAATTTTATTTCTGGCAATATTGTTCATGCGATAAATGATGTTAAAGATTTGTTGTATTTAGTCAATATCTACCAACAAAATCTTCCTCGCCTTTTGCCAGAAATTGAGTCAGAAATTGAAGATATAGAACTAGATTTTATTCAAGAAGATTTGCCAAAATTATTAGACTCAATCATGGCCGGATCAGAAAGAATTGGAGATGTAGTCACCTCACTCAAACAGTTTTCTGCAGTAGAAGAAGAATCTATAAAAACAGTAGATATTCACAAAGGTTTAGAAAGTACACTTTTAATTTTACAGCATCAGTTTCAAGGCAAAGGAGGTTGTCCTGATATTAATTTGATTAAACAATATGGGAGTTTACCAAAAGTAGAATGTTATCCTGGACAGTTGAATCAAGTCTTGATGCACATTTTAACTAATGCTATTGATTCACTGGAGGAGAAACACAAAGATTTAGTAGCAAAAAATATCAGTCATCAACCATTTGAGCCACAAATTTTAATTAGTACAAAAGCAAAAGATTATTCTGTAGAGATTGCTATTTATGATAATGGCCATGGCATGACTAAAGAAATATCTAATCGTATATTTGAACCTCTATTTACTACTAAACATACGGAAAAAAATATAGGTTTAGGTTTGTCAATCTCTCAAGAATTAATTGTTGAAAAACATCATGGAAAATTGTACTGTAATTCTCGATTTAGAGAAGGTACGGAATTTATAATTGAGATTCCTATTAAGTTCGGTCATTCAAGTTAGAAAGGAAAACAAAAGTATTTTATTTAATCAGGTTAAATATTCATTGACAAATCCAGCAGTGGAACCTCCTGCTTCGAGGTTATTAATTGCTGTGATAATTTTCTCTTTTTCGTTGCCTTTTGTAGGTGGTAAAACTACTCCTGCTGCTCCAGCATAAACAACTATTGAAACAGTATCTTTCTCTGTTAGTTCACCTACCAACAATTGAAAATATGATTTGATTAAGGGTAGTTTATTGGCAGTATTCATAGAACCATAAACGTCTAACAAAAAGACCAAGTTATATCATGTCCGATAGCATCGGTATTGTATAGCAAGGGTAGGGAACACTTAACTGGGAACAGGGAACAGTTTATGCTTCCTTTTATGGATATATTGGTAAATCCCTTTGGCGGAACATTGCCACAGCGGACACTCAGGCACAGATTACTTTTAACTTTTAACTTTTGACTTTTAACTTTCAAAAATTATTCTTCCTCAAGTTTAGAAGATTTAGCAACAGAAGTAGGAAAAAGTAGAGATGTTGCTGCTTTTTTAGCAATTGTTTCTGAGATGGAAATTTGCTTGAGAATAACCAAACCTTCTTTAATAAACATATCCCTTAAAGCTGCCTTTTCTCCACTATTAAAAGGAGTCTCATAAAACACTTCTTTAATTCCAGCAGAAATAACTAATTTCAAACAATAAATACAAGGTTCTAGAGTGACATAAATAACTGAACCATTCGTAGAAATGCCATGTTTTGCAGCTTGAGCAATAGCATTAGCTTCTGCATGAACAGCACGAGATGGTAAAACTTTACTAGCATCACAACTACTTAATTCAGGATAACAAAAACCTTGACTTGTACAATGTGAAGAACCAGAAGGAGGACCATTATAACCAGTTGCCAAAACTTGTCTATCTTTAACTATTACCGCCCCCACTGGAAAAGCTAAACAAGTTGAGCGAGTAGCAGCTAATTTAGCAATCATTAAAAAATATTCATCCCAGGTCGGTCTTTGATATAATTCTTCTGTCATATTCCTGTTGAACCAAATCCACTAATATCTCTTTCAGTTGTACTTAATCGATCGACTTCTTCTACCTTAACAGATAAGACTGATGCTATAACCATTTGAGCTATTTTCATTCCTTTAGTTACTTTAAAGGAATTTTTACCATGATTTATCAGAATTATTCCTATTTCTCCTCGGTAAGTTTCATCGATAGTTCCGGGAGTATTTAAAACAGTAATTTGATGTTTTAAAGCTAATCCACTTCGCGGGCGAATTTGTGCTTCTGTTCCTGATGGTAATTCTATAGAAATACCTGTATGAATTAATGTGCTTTCTCCAGGATTAATAGTTAATTCATCAATAGAAAATAAATCTAATCCGGCATCTCCTTTATGAGCGTAAAAGGGAATAATTGCTGATTCATCTAACTTTTTAAATTTCAGTTTTATCATTTTTAATTAACCTGATTTAATTTTGAATTTTGACTTTACTTTCTTTAATTCTTACTTTGGAATTTTGAATTTTGACTTTAAAGAGAATAATTGCCTATTCATCTAACTTTTTAAATTTCAGTTTTATCATTTTTAATTGACCTGATTTAATTTTGAATTTTGACTTTACTTTCTTTAATTCTTACTTTGGAATTTTGAATTTTGACTTTAAAGAGAATAATTGCCGATTTATCTAACTTTTTAACTTTCAGTTTAATAATAGGAAATAGAGAGCTTTGTTAATATATGATACCTTGATTTATACCTGTATGGAGACCTCTCTGCCAACTCCCCTCTAGCTCACAGGAGAGTCTTTCTCCCGCTTCCTTCTTCCTCCCTTTCAAAGCGAGATGGAAGGGGGTTGGGAGGGTTAGGTTTTTTAATTCATATTTTCAACCTTGACACGCCAGTAATAGATTGTTTCATCTAAAATGCTGCATTACTTTAAAAAGATTTTGCAGGAGATGTATTTTTGACAAAAAAGATGATTTATGACCTAAAAAATCATATCAAAGCTACTCCCGAATCACTCCTGAATTATTAATTCAGACTTCTAAAAAATTCCGTAGTCATTCATAACAAAGACTTATAAAGTAAGTATAAGATATTTTGTATAATTCTTAAATAAAAAATAGTCAAATATATTATAATGAAACATAATTTTTTCCTGATAATTAATTAATTAATTCCTATGCGTTAAAAAGTTATAATTTTTTGACAAAATGATAGATTATTACTATAAAAATCCTAAATAGGTTGCGACAAATCAAGGTGACAATTGGGACATTGATTTATGATAAATCTTGATACCCATACTTGGATTTTGTGGTTGAGAGAGCGATCGCTTTCAACTATCACTATCCAAGACTCAACGACAAATCCAACCAAATTTAATTTAAAAATATGTCAAAAACAGTTTATAAAGTCCAAAATTACTCTCACAACAAAGATGTCGATCAATTGTATGCAACAAAGCCGCAAATAACTGCAAAGTTTCCGTTTATGATGAATGGTCTCCATTAGAAGAAATTATTGTCGGAGTGGTAGAAAATGCAAGACTTCCTCAAATTGACCCCAGTGTGCGCGGGGTAGATTTTCCTGAATTAGCTGACGAAGATATCCCAACTGGGCAATTTAGCGATCGCGTCCTAGAAGAAACTCAAGAAGACCTTGCTATTTTGGTTGCCACGTTGCAAGAATTAAACGTGAAAGTTCGTCGTCCAGAAATTACCAACCATTCAATCTCTTTTTCTACCCCTAATTGCTCTACTTGCGGACATTTTAATTATTGTCCTCGCGATCTGTTTCTTGCCATAGGTAATCAAATTATCGAAGCTCCCTCCCCTTCTCGTTCTCGTTATTTTGAAATGGATGCTTATAAAAAAGTATTTTTAGAGTATTTCCATTCCGGTAAAAGCATTGCTGAGTGATGAAAAATTAGCAATTGAAAGGCATCCAGTAATGGAACGTTGGGAAACGCCTTATATGAAAGCTTTTGCTGCGTTAGTAACTCGAAATGGGGGTAACATATTAGAATGTGGTTTTGGCTGAGGAATATCGGCTCATGCTATTCAATCTTATTCTCCAAAAGAACATACAATTATAGAACAGCCTATTAATTGAGCGATCGCTTCTTAACCAGAGGCGATCGCTCTCCTCTTCATTTGAATTTCTATTGAATTCTTACTTTTGACTTTTGACTTTCTATGGTGCTAACTTACCTTTACCAAGTCTATTTTTTTCATACCATTCTGCTATATTCGGCACCCAATATTGAACATGAGGCCACATTAACTCACAAAGTTTTTGAATTTCTAATTGAGCATTCTTTTTCCAACGTAAATCCAAAAAATGTAGCAAACTACGACAATTAAAACTAACAACAAAATGCTGACGATAATCAAAAGGAATTTTTCCTCTTGCGTGTTCTTCAGACATTCCAAATTCCATATCAAGTTTGTATTTCTTAGCTGCCTCCAAACACCAATGTAAATCTTGTTCTCGTTGTTCAGCAGAATAATAATATTTTTTACCTTGACGGTCAGAATATTCCCCTACTGGACGTAAATAAAAAGCAGTTTCTATATCCGTTTTTCCCTCTGCAACTGCAATAACTTTTCCCGAACAAAATCGATAACTTTGTACATCGAAAGTAACTCCCACACGATGAGTTCTTGCTTGCTGCATAACACTATGAGGAAAAAAACCACAATTAAAAGTAATTTGAGGATGTTAAACTAAACAAGCTTATTTCCGGATTACTCCTTTATAAAGCCTGTTCGTCTTCAGAACCGGACGTGAGACTTTCACCTCATCACGGCTCCTCTCTTAAACGTCCCTTGTCATGGGTACATCCTTAAAATTCCACTTAAGATCTAATGAGTCCTAATGGTTCACTGCTTTTAAATCCTCGGCAGTTTTAACGTCGTGGCAATATCGGTACAACAGTTGTTTGTTTTTATAGGTGTTATCACCGCCTTCAGACCTGGGAACGATGTGGTCAACTTCGATTAAATCCATTGGTCTAAAGTGTAATCCACAAAATGCGCATTTACCTTTTTGTCGCTTAAGTAGCGTTGTAACTTCTTTTCTTACGCCAGGATGTTTGTCGATTCTGCTACTCCAATAAATCCAATCACCATCGTAGGGAGATTTATTACCTCTCACCTTGATGTGCCGTTCAATAGGTACGTCTGAGTGTTGGTTTAGTATAATCTTACCATTAGTAAAAACCCAATTTCTGGTTCCTTTTTGGTGAAAATACTTCTGTTTGACCCAGGTGGCTGACTTATTTGGATGTCTTCTACTTGCCCACCTCCATAGTCTTTTCCATAAGAGATTATCAAGTTTACTAAATGTCTCTTTGCTGACTACGGTTGAATAGTAGTTCGTCCATCCTCTGATTACCGGGTTTAGTTTACCTATAAGTGACTCTACTGGTGCATTTTTATGAGAGTCACATATATCTGCTAATTTCCGATAGTGAGTTCTTATACTCTTAGAGGATGGCTTAATCAGTGTTTTAAATCCTTGCTTGATTGACTTTACTTTCCATTGCCTGATTGTGAATCCTAAAAAGTCAAATCCGGGTTGATTCCTTTCATACTCTTTTAGGGTGTGGACAATTTTAGTCTTTTCTGGTTTTAGCTTTAATCCTTTTTGGTTTAACCATTCCTGTATCACGATTTTTGCTTGCCAGACTACTTCGATGTTCTCATGTAAGATGACGAAGTCATCCGCATAGCGTATTAGGATCAGACTCTTCATTTTGTCTCGCTGGCTTATTTGCCTACCGTTGTTACCTTTCATATCAAGGTTTTTTGCAAATGTCATGAGTCTTTCTTCCATACCGTGTAAGGCGATGTTTGCGCTTTTGGGGACTAATTACCCCTCCCTGTGGGGTTCCTTCCACAGTGTCTAGGAATTTATTGTTGTCAAACACTCCGGATTTTAACCATTGTTTGATTAGTCGTCTGTAGGGTGTTTGGCCAATTTTTCCTAGCAGTGCATCATGGTCAATTCGGTCAAAACACTTGGATATGTCAGCATCAAGGACATATTTGGGCTTTTTGTTGATGCTGGCATAGATGGCTGCAATAGCATCATGTGTTGACCGACCTGGCCTAAAACCATAGCTATTAGGTTCAAAGCGTGCTTCCCACTCTGGTTCCATACCTAACTTCACCAAGGCTTGTAACGCTCTGTCGTACATCGTCGGGATGCCTAATGGGCGTTTTTCATCTTTTCCTGGTTTTGGTATCCAGACTCTAAGGGTTGGACTTGCTTTGGGGTAGCGTGTGTTTAATAATTCGGCCAAGTTAAATCTCTGCATTGGAGGTAAGTTTTTAATCCCATCTACTCCAGCAGCTCTCTTTCCTTGGTTATCCTGTGTCACGCGCCTAACAGCTAGCAACCTTGCGTGGTAGCTTTTTAAAAGAAGTTTTTGGTATCTGTGCATCTTGCGGAATTCGCCACGACTAGATGCTCTGTAAATCAATTTTTGTAATTTGTATACAGATTTTTCTACCTTCTTCCAATCAATATCCTTCCATTTAAGGTTAGGATTGATTGAAACTTGTGAAAGCATATCCTCTGTATCCCATGCTACGCTTAAAAAGCGAGTGCGTAATTCTGAGGTCTCCTCAGAATGTAAGACGCACTCAAGAAAGGGCTTAGGATTCCCTAACTTTCTTTTTAGTGTCTGAGATTTATTCATTACTATTCATTGCCTTACATTACGTCTAACAGTGGGTACGTCTGCATTACTGCTTTTTACCCAATCCTACTCTCCCTAAGACCTACGTCCAAAATGCGCAGATTGACCTTGAATGGCTTCCTAAGATTTCGACCTATATGCTTAGGTGTCTTAGAGAGGTTTCCTCGTTCCCTTATTCCTTTTTACGGCTGATTTAGTGGGGCAAAATCTCCCGGAGGGTTTGGCATGGTTGTTGATCATAGCTAGAACATACTATTATCCATTAACCCTCTGACTTGTTGTCCTACATCCCATAGCTATCTTAGGGATGGATGGATGTTTCGAGAGTTTGATTACCTTCCTGTTCGTCCACTTGTCAGCCTCTGTATCCCATGCTACGCTTAAAAAGCGAGTGCGTAATTCTGAGGTCTCCTCAGAATGTAAGACGCACTCAAGA
>NZ_RCBY01000225.1 GCF_003838195.1 Okeania hirsuta | reverse complement strand
GGAAGAAGGAAGAAGGAAAGACCGAAGTTGGAAAAACTGGATGGGGACTCAAACTGTAGACGACGGGGTATTTAACCCAAAAGAACAAGATAATTATCGTTGGTATTGGAGTGCTTTTTTAATTGGTATAAGTGTGGCAATAAAATGGGTTTCTTTACCAATTTTATCTTTTGTTGTTTGGCAGAAAATATTATGTTTTAGGGAACAGGTAACAGGGAATAGGGAACAGAAAAGAATCAAAATTAATATGCTTCATAGCGCCGAAAAATCAGATAAACAGGAGCATAATTTTTATCATAATTTGCAACTTGATGAAGTACATAAAACTAGTAGGTTTTCGAGGTTTAAATTAGACGACAAAACATTTAGTTACCTTCTCCATCAAGTGCAGCAAGCAGGTTTTTTATTATTAATTGGTTTATTACCAATGTGTGTTGCAGCTCTAAATTTTTGTCAACCTGGAAAATGTTCGCTCATTCCTACAAGTTCAAATTTTGTTGTTAATGGTCGTAGTGCTGAATTAATTCCTTATTTAGTTAGTTTTGTTTCGGAACAATCTACAAAATTTAACTGGATTTATGGAATTCCTCTTTGCTTAGGAGTAGGAATTTTAATCTGGAATTGTCGTAGATTTGTTGATTTTACTGAATGGTATTTTTTCTTATTATTAACTTTATCTCCTATTGTTCATGCTTGGTATTTTACTTGGTTTATTCCTTTTGCTGTAGCAACTAGAAATTTAGGGATAAGATGGGTGAGTTTATCAGGATTTATTTATTTTGTTTTGCCATACAGACAAACTTTAGGAGATAATAGTTGGGTTTTAAATCCAATGGAAAGATACTGGTTATGGTTGCCTCTAATAGTAGGATTTATTTGGAGTAAATGGAAAGATAAAAAAAATATAGTAGGGAATAGGGAATAGGTAAGCATTCAGCAATCAGCAATCAGCTTTCAGCTTTTTTTTACGAATTAAGTCAAACACCCATTCGTTTTTTGCTGTAGATATATTTAGACATATAACAGTAGAAGGAAAAGGAACGGAAAGATTGAGAAGCTCTAAAACTCCGACAACGTAATATTTTTCCTTCTTCCTCCTTCCTTCTTGTTCCTTCCTTCTTCCTTCTTCCTTCTTCCTTCTGATTACTGATTAAATATCTTGAGATTCTTCCTGTTTATTAACAAATCCGCCAATAAAACTAGAAACAAAAGATAACACAATTGCCCCCAAAACTGCAGGCCAAAAACCATCAACTTCTAAACCAGGAGTAAAATATCCTGCCAATGAAAGAGAAATTCCATTTACTACTAATAAAAACAACCCTAAAGTTAAAATTGTCAGAGGCAAAGTTAAAATTGTTAAAACTGGTTTCACAAACGCATTTACTAACCCCAAAACAATTGCTGCAACTGCTGCTGCCGGAATACTATCAACTCTCACACCAGGTACAACAAAAGCTGTAATTAAAAGTGATAAGGTTGCCATTAACCAAGTGATGAAAAAACTTGCCATACTTATTCTTTCAACCTCCTAAATCGCAATTAAAAATTATGTGGCCTAATTTAAGATAAACTAAGTTAGATAGTCTAATTAATAAACCATTTACTATGATTTTGCATCAAATTGCTACTTTTTTATTAACACTGAATTTGTTTTTGTGGCCAACCCTAGCTCAAGCTCAATATTACCCACCACCCCTCTCTTATAGCAATGCCCAACTTACCGGAAAAGATTTTTCTGGCCAAGTGTTGCAGTCCGCAGAATTTTCTAATGCGAATCTTCAACTAACTAATTTTACAGATGCCGATTTACGGGGAGCTATTTTTAGTTATTCGACATTAACTAAAGCAAATTTACATGGAGCGAATTTAACTTATGCTATGGCAGACTTAGTTGATTTTACTAATGCCGATCTAACTGATGGGGTGTTTGTGGAAACAATAATGTTAGGCTCGACTTTTGATGCTGTTGATATTACAGATGCAGACTTTACAGATGCTTTGTTAGATGGAGCGCAAATTAGAAAATTATGTCAACAAGCAACAGGTGTTAATTCCAAAACGGGGGTGGCAACTCGTTATTCCCTTGGTTGTAGATAGTAGGCATCATTACATTAATGTTGCAAGCTTTTAATGTTGTTTGATAATTTTGAGAAAAACAATATTTACTGTAGCTTTAACCATTTTTTACAGTGTATTTCAGGTTTTTGAGGTACAGTCACAACAATTTTACAGCACTTTTTAAATTGAAAAATCAAAGTAATAAAATTATCGCAAATGATTTGGGATTGCTATTTCATTAATTGATAATTGATAATGGATAATTGATAATTACCTCGGGTTTTAACCGCTATGGAATTGAATATAAGGAAATATTATTTCTTCTCTTGGTCGATGGTCGGACAGCGAGGATACCTCGCCATCCCACCCAACGGGTGCGCTACGCTAACGACCGCTGTCTTGGTCGATGGTCGGACAGCGAGGATACCTCGCCATCCCACCCAACGGGTGCGCTACGCTAACGACCGCTTTTTTCCCCTTAAAAGGGGAGGCTTCAAGGCGCGAATTATTTAGTTATTAATTATTAATTATTAATAACTAAATAATTCGGTAAGCATTTCCTCCGGAATGCTGCGCAAACAGCTATTAGCTGTCAGCTAGCCTCCTCCGGAGGAACTGCGTTAACAGCAACAAGACTCTCTCTTATGGAATAGTGTTTAAATTAACAACTGACTTTCAGGATAAGGGAGCCAACTTTTGTAGTAAGACAATTAATAAAGCTTTTATCTGAACTAAAAGTAATAGCCGATAGCTGATGGCTGACGGCTGAATGCTTATATTGCTATAGTACAATAGATAATCTCTAATATATAAAATTAAGCTCTCATAATCAATACATAAACAATTCAAATTATTGGTAAAACAAAAATATTAATATACGTACCAAACTTAATATAAAATTAACTATTAATTAAATTAAAGTAGCAAGTTATTTATCAAAATCTCGCAAAAATAAAAATAATGCTATCAAATGACTTTCTAGAAACAGTTTGGTTAATACCTTGCTATGCTATCGTCGGTGCAGCTCTAGCCATACCCTGGTCTCCCGGAATTATTAAACGTACCGGGCCAAGACCAGCAGGTTATATCAATCTGATTATGACCTTCATCGCTTTCTTACATGGCTTAATCGCTCTATCAGTAGCTTGGAATCAACCAACTCAAGAATTATCAATACCTTGGCTAGATGTGGCAGGGCTAAATATCACTATTTCCCTAGAAATATCTACCCTCACTATTGGAGCGACTATATTAATTACTGGTCTCAATCTTCTGAGCCAAATTTACGCGATCGCCTATATGGAAATGGATTGGGGATGGGCACGTTTTTACTCCCTACTGGCATTATTTGAAGCTGGAATGTGTGCCTTAGTCTTGTGCAATTCCCTATTCTGGAGTTACATAATTCTAGAAATTCTCACTCTCGGTACATATCTATTAGTGGGGTTATGGTTTAGCCAACCATTAGTAATTACTGGAGCAAGAGACGCCTTCCTGACAAAACGGGTGGGAGATTTATTTTTGCTCATGGGAGTAGTTGCTCTATTACCTCTAGCAGGAACTTGGAATTATACGGAGTTAGCTGAGTGGGCAAAAACTGCAAACATCGCTCCTACAACTGCCACCCTATTAAGCCTTACTTTAATTGCCGGACCTCTAGGTAAATGCGCTCAGTTTCCCCTACATCTGTGGTTAGATGAAGCAATGGAAGGGCCAGTGCCAAGTACTATTTTACGGAACTCCCTGGTAGTAGCAGTTGGAGCGTGGGTGTTGATTAAAGTGCAACCTGTTTTAGCTTTATCCCCTGTTGCTTCCACAGTCACGATCGGGGTGGGAGTATTTACCGCAGTTTGTGCTTCTTTAATTGCTATTGGCCAAATTGATATTAAGCGATCGCTTTCTTATTCAGTCAGCACTTACATGGGTTTGGTCTTTATCGCTGTGGGAACTGGTCAAGACGAAACTGCTTTGATGTTGTTATTTACTTACGCTTGTGCGATGGCGTTGTTGGTAATGAGTACGGGTGGGGTAATTTTAAACTGCGTCAGTCAAGACTTGACTCAATATGGTGGTTTATGGTCTCGTCGCCCCATTACTGGAATTTCTTATTTAGTGGGTGCTGCTGGTTTAGTGGGTTTGCCTCCTTTGGGTAGTTTCTGGGCACTGTTGCAAATGACAGATTATTTGTGGAGTAGTCAACCTTGGTTAGTAGGTGTGTTGTTGTTGGTGAATGGGTTCACTGCTTTTAGTATTATTCGGGAGTTTGGTTTAATTTTTTGTGGTCAACCGAAGCAAATGACTGAGCGATCGCCTGAAGGTTTATGGGCGTTAGTTTTGCCGATGACTATTTTGGCTGGTTTTACGTTGCATATTCCTCTATTGTTTGCACAATGGCAACTACTACCGGATATCGCAACTATTAATAAAACTGTTGCTGGTTTATTATTGTTATCCAGTGTGCTTGGTTTTGGTATTGGTGGATTGATTTATCTAAACGATGGGTGGGAGAAACCAATTAAGTTTCCTTTACCAGCAATACAAGACTTTTTTGCCTACGATTTTTACACTGCAAAACTGTATAGAATTACTATTGTTTTTGTGGTGGGTTTAGTATCAAGAATTATTTCCTGGGTTGACCGCTATCTTGTGGATGGTGTAGTTAATTTTGTGGGTTTAGCGACTGTGTTTGGTGGTCAAGGTTTGAAATATAATGTTTCTGGTCAGTCTCAGTTTTATGTATTGACAATTTTGATTGGTATGACTCTATTATTAAGTTGGTTAGTGGTTGGTTTATTTTAGGGAGTAGGGAGTAGGGAGTAGGGAGTAGAAAAGAAGAAAAATAACTGTACCTTAGTAATACCATTTATCTGTAAAAATGCGCTTAATAATTATGACCAAAACCTGAATTTTACTAATAGCTGTTATCTTTTATTAAGCGCAACTTCATGGATAAATGGTATGACTTGAGAAAGGTTATATTGTGATTAATTATCTGTACATCATAGTCAAAAATAACTGTAATGCTTGCCTTGAATTTTTGAAATATTTAAGCCTGCCATAAAGCTGATTTAACAGCAGGTCAATTTACGGAAAAATCTCAATCATTCCCATGGATAATCTGTAGATTACACTTAGAAATTACCCGTTGGTTGTACTAGACTCAAATTTTGAGATGTTGAATCTAATCTGATTTAGTAGTTTTATTTTAGGAAAAATCTCAATCAATCATTTCCGGAAATCATCCGTAGATTACACTCAAAAATTATAGTTTTTGTCAGACTAAAATATTGAGATGTTGAATCTAAGTTAATTTAGTAGTGGATTGATTTGAGGAAAAATCTCAATCAATTATTTTTGTAAATCATCTGTAGATGACACTCAAAAATAGCGTTGCAAAAATGCGGGATGATTTTAATAGTTTTGTGTTTGGGGGCATCTTGCCCGTTCCTGATATTTTTGGGTAGGCAGGAACCCACCCCACTTACATAAATTTTGAGATGTTGAATTTAGCCTGATGATGGAACTGATTTATTAATAGGTTGATTGGAGGGAAAATCTCAATCAATTATTTCTGTAAATCATCTGTAGATAACACTCAAAAATAACTCTAGCGCTCGGCTAATATTTGGCAAATATTTAAGTAGATAATGAACCTGATTTAACAGTTACTTAGCGTAGCTCCTCCGGAGGAGACTAACTGATAACTGATAACTGAAATTACCCCTTAGTTGTACTAGTGCAGGATGGCGGAAATAACTGACCAGTTACAAAATCCTAAAACAATTACAAATAAAAAATGATTTACTTTTGACTTTTGACTTTTAACTTCCGCACAGACTAAAATTTAATTAACATAAAAATAACAGAAAATTATGCTCAGTGTCTTAATTATCATCCCAATTTTAGGGGCAGCTTTAGTCGGATTTTTTCCCGGAAAAATTACCGATGAAAAATTACGAAAAATCACCTTAGCAATTGCCCTATCTCTAATAGTTTGGACTGTAGAAATTGCCCTTAAATTTAACCTAAATAATCCAGGGTTACAATTTCAAGAACATTTTACCTGGATTCCCCAATTAGGTTTAACCTATAATCTCGGTATAGATGGTTTATCCTTACCATTACTCGCCCTAAATTCCTTACTAACATTCATCGTAGTTTATGGATATGGCAATAATGTTGATCGCCCGCGATTATACTACTCCTTAATTTTGTTAGTAAATGCCGGAATAGCAGGTGCTTTTCTCTCCGCAAACCTATTACTATTCATTCTCTTTTATGAACTAGAATTAATCCCCATCTATTTATTAATAGCAATTTGGGGTAGTAAAAAACGAGGTTATGCAGCAACCAAATTTCTGATCTATACAGCAGTATCCGGAATTCTGATATTAGCAGGATTTTTAGGAATAACTTGGTTAAGCAATTCTCCCAGTTTTGATTATGACCTAATCTCAACCCAAGGACTATCCCTAAAAACCCAACTTATCTTACTAACTATTCTCTTAGTAGGATTCGGTATTAAAATTCCATTAGTACCTTTACATACTTGGTTGCCAGATGCTTACGTCGAATCATCTCCCCCCGTCACCATTCTTCTCGGTGGCATATTAGCAAAATTAGGCACTTATGGACTATTGCGTTTTGGGTTAGGATTATTTCCCGAAACCTGGCAAATAGTCGCTCCCGGAATGGCGATAATTGGTACTTTTAGCGTCTTGTATGGAGCATTAGCAGCGATCGCTCAACAAGACATCAAACGGATGGTGGCCTACAGTTCAATTGGCCACATGGGTTATATTGTTGTTGCTGCTGCTGCCAATACACCTTTGAGTTTAGTGGGAGCTATTTCTCAAATGGTTGCTCACGGTTTAATTTTAGCGATTCTATTTCACCTGGTAGGTGTGGTAGAAAGCAAAGTTGGTACTCGCGAATTATCTGTGTTGAATGGTTTGATGAGTCCGGTGCGTGGTTTACCTTTTACGAGCGCTTTATTAATTATGGGTGGAATGGCAAGTGCAGGTATTCCAGGAATGGTAGGTTTTGCTGCTGAGTTTCTAGTATTTCAAGGTAGTTTTTCGGTGTTTCCTATTCCTACTCTGTTGTGTATTATTGCCAGTGGTTTAACTGCTGTTTATTTTGTGATTTTGTTAAACCGTACTTGTTTCGGCAAATTAGATAATGATACAGCTTATTATCCTAAAGTTATTTGGTCCGAACGTACCCCTGCTTTAGTATTAGCAGTAGTGATTTTCTTTTTAGGAATTCAACCTACTTGGTTAGTGCGTTGGAGTGAAGCAACTTCCAATTTTTTAGTCCCTAATTCTTCTATAGAAATTCAAAAGTCAAAAGTCAAAAGTCAAAAATTAGCTAGTTTGATAAATACAGCAGATGTTAATTTCCTGGAGTACAGAAATTAGGTTGTTTTGTCAGATATAAAAACTGTGTAAGAATATTTCTCAAAATTCCTACTAATATCAAGTTTGGATAATTATAATGCAGTTGGTTGGGTTAAGCGCTAGCGCAACCCAACAAATATAATTATTGTTGTTGGATTTATCCTCCGAATAAGCTCCACTAATGCGGACTCAACCAAATCTACAAAGTGCTACAAAGTGCCAAATTTTTATGATTTTCATTGAAGCAAACATGATATAACACCTCACACCTAAAACCTCAAAAATTATGACACAAATAACAATAAAACATCCCCCCTTCCAACATGAATTTGCCGAAATTAATTTCCCGTCTCGAAGTAGCGAAACCCAACAGATACAAACTAAAACTTAATGTGCGAATAATTATTTATAATACCGTAGGTTGGGTTAAGCGCTAGCGCAACCCAACAAATACAATTATTGTTGTTGGATTTATCCTCAGGATAAGCTCCGCTAACGCGGACTCAACCCAACCTAAAAAGTGCTACAAAGTGCCAAATTTTTATGATTTTCATTGAAGCAAACATGATATAACACCTCACACCTAAAACCTCAAAAATTATGACACAAACAACAATAAAACTTCCCCCATCCCAACATGAATTTGCCGAAATTATTCACCGCCTCGAAGCAGGTGGAGCAATGCTACCAGATACCCCAGAAAACCTAATGCAAATTATCGGTATTTATAAAGCTTATGCAGTACCAATGGATTTCTATTGGCGCGACTTACTTTATATTGCCGAACGAGTATTTTTAAACCCCTTACCCTTCTTTAAATACTTCCTGCCAAAAGAATATTTAGAACTTCATAATCACTATGCAGGTGATGATGCAGACTTAAGAGTTTGGCGCGGAGAAGCAACAGCTCATCCAGAACTTTTAGCATTTATTGAAAAGGGAGAAAGTGGCAAAAAATCAAAATTATTACATCATTTATGGCATGACAGAATTAATATGGAATTTGCCGAAGCTTGTATGCGAGCAATGTTTTGGCATCGGGAAATGGGAGGTAAATTCGATCCTTATTTAGATACTCCTGAATATAAGGCAGCAGCGGATAAAGCAATTAAAGCTTATTTTCAAGGAAATCCTGTAATGTTAGGTCTGTATAAACTATTTCCAGAAATGTTTATCGAACAGGTCAGACAACTTTCTTATTACAGTAATCTTGGTTTATTTTGGGAAGTAATGGCTGCTGTTTTTTTTGAAATGTTTGATTTATATAATGAAGGGAAATTAACCAGCGTTCCAGAAGCAATGAATTTTCTTGTAAATGGAATTTTTGCTGTAGCAAATCGCCCAATTTATCATCATGTTTATATTCGGGGTGAGTTACATGAAATTATTCCCAAATCTTGTGGTTTTACTTGGTTATTTGAAGCTGCTTTACCTTATGTAGAAGCTGTCTTTTATCGCACTGCACCTTTCCGTGGTACAAAGTCTTATAATGCTCAGGCAAAACAAGTACCAGAAAATCAAAAAGACTTTCATTATGGCATAAAGAATGCCATAATGAAAGTCTTTTTGATTTTCTGGTACAAAGTCTTATAATGCTCAGGCAAAACAAGTACCAGAAAATCAAAAAGACTTTCATTATGGCATTCTTTATGCAGATGTTTTTCCAGTGGGAAATGCTGGTATCCCTCCCACATTATTAATGCAGGATATGCTGCATTTTTTACCATCATTTTTAGTTGATTATTACAAACAAAATTGTCGGGGTGAAGATGATATGTTGATTCAGTTAGGAATTACTTTTCAACGTTCAATGTATTGTGTAACTTCCGCAGTTATTCAAGCATTAAGACAGGCAACATTACATCCTTTAGATGACCCAGACCTAGAACATTTAAAAGCAAATCGTGCATTTTTTGAAGCACAACTAGATAGGTTTAAGCGTCCAGAAGCTCGGTTGCGAGATATTCAGCGCCAAGATTATCGTTAATATAATTAGGGTTTGCGCTCAAAAGTCTTTTAGTAGGGATAGGAGACAGGAGACAGGAGACAGGAGACAGGAGAAATGGGAATGAGTGAGGAGGTAGGAGCTAAGTTTTGTCCCAAGATTTTTCTGCCCAACTATGCGCCTCAAATGCGCTCCTTTTTGAGCGTTAAACCTTAAATTTCCTTGGCCAATTATCCAGAAATGATGAACAATTTCAGCAACTTTCTCAAGAAAATTATCTGTTTGTAGCCTTGTAGGCGGAAATAGGTTAACCTATTAACTCCTAGTCCTATAAAAGAAAAAGATGACCATGAAACCAAATTTCTTTGCACTTTTAATCGTATCTGCAGTAACCACAATGGCTGGTTGCACGAACCCTCAATCTACGCCAACAGTACAATCTGCGTCATGCGAAAATCCTGTAACAGAAAACGATGTTCTAGCTGCACAGCAAAGCTGGGGCGAAGCCATTGTCGCCATTGGCAAGGCAGAAAACCCAGAAGCAGAAGCACAAAGTACTCTTGATAGGCTTTATGGTTATGATCTTGGTACGGTTTTGTTCAAACCAACACTGGCCAGCAATGAGCCATTCAGAGGTACAGAGAAAGAGGCTTTGTCTTATTTTGTCAGTGGGAGCATCAGCGAAGATAAAGGTTTTGCTCTTGCGCCCTATAACAATGTGCGCTTTGAGAATGAAGGAATTATTACCCACTGCGATACAGCTACCTCAATGGGTGAGTATTTTTTCACCAAAACAGACGGTAGCGAGATCAAGGTAGAATACACTTTTGGTTATGTTCGTGATGAAAACGGTGATCTGAAAATCAATCTGCACCATTCATCTCTGCCATATCAAGTGAAATAAGGGCGATCGGTAGTAACGGTCGATGGATGGGAATCCCGCGCAGAGCTTGTGTCGGGATGATATCAAGGGTAGAAAATTAACTCCAACTGCTTCGGCTGCTGATATTGCTTCACAAGCTTTCTGTCAATGTCAATTCCATGTAAGATTTTGATAGCATTTACTACTTCGGGATACTGTACCAAAACGGCGTAAATAGAAGGTTGGCATTATATACTGCAGCGAGTCAGAGAAAGGCTCTGAAACTCTTATGATTCCCTTCCGTTATTGTTTGAAATATGGCGCTGTGCGCAGGCAATATGCAACAGGCAACAGCTCATCTGGCAACCCACCCCTAACCCCTCCCAGGAGGGGAATAAAAACCCGTTTGCGCAAGCATTCCATAGGAATCACATAAGACTTTTAGCTATTGGACAGTTCCTGTAATTTGTAAATATGCCAGCGCACATTGCTATAACTTTCAGACCATAAAAAAGTAAGATAGCTCTAACCCATATAAATCAATACTTTTAAGCTTTAATTGCCCCTGGTTGCACGAACCTTTGAACTACGCCTAGTTCAAGAAGCCGGAAATATTGTGACTCCAGAAGAAATGGGTATTATAGAATACGGTACTTTTGTATTAGGTTCAAAAGTGTTAATGGTACTAGGGCATGAAAATTGTGGGGCAGTAAAAGCAACAATGGATGGTAAACCTGTTCCAGGTCAAATTGGCAGTATAATTTCTGCTATTAAACCTGCTGTAGAAATTGCTAAAGGTAGAGATGGATATTCTGTAGAAAGTGCTGTTAAAGCTAATGTAATGGAACAAATAAAAATTATCAATCTTTCTCCAGTGATTACCCAGTTAGTTCAGGAAAACAAATTAAAAACTGTAGGTGGTTATTACGATCTAGACGAAGGAAAAGTATATTTGATTAGTTAAAAAACATAGAAAAATCTGCATTACTTTCATTTGCCTGTGTTTTCTGTTTCTTAACAAAGTGAGAGTAATAAAATGTCCTGCCCTTAATTACTTTTTTTCAACATACATTTGTATAAAATGTTTGCTTTCTCAAATTCAAGAGAAGTAATGTTATACTCATAGTAATTCTGCAATATTATCGTTAATAACTTTGAAAAAGGATACTAAATCAGCATCGTTTTTTTAGCTAGATCGCCGAGAAGCCTCACGCCATAATCTGTGATTTGGCGACCAGA
>NZ_RCBY01000224.1 GCF_003838195.1 Okeania hirsuta | reverse complement strand
CCCCAAGTAATTTTGAACACCCCCGTTGACGGTGGGGTATTAAACCCACAAAGAAAATGATAAAATTTATGAATCGTCTCCTTGGAGGAGTCAGGAGTCAACCCACCCCTAACCCCTCCCAGGAGGGGGAGTCAGGAGTCAGGAAGAAATAAAGAAGGAAGAGGAGAAGAAAATTTTTTATCACGCTCTTAAAAGGACATGATATAACTCTATTTAACAGGAAAGTTTCTATAGAAATTTATTCTCAAATTAACAATTAATCACTAAAAATTACCTCTCTTTGGAGGAGTGAGGAGTCAGGAGTCAGGAGGGAACAAAGAAGGAAGAGGAGAAAGTTTTTTATCACACTCTTCAAAGGAGATTATATAACTCTATTCAACAAGAAAGTTTCTATAGAAATTTATTCTTAAATTAACAATTAATCAATAAAAATCACTTCTCTTTGGAAGATAGAGTAGATTCCATGTAAATGTGGCACAGTAGTTCAGAGTCCAAATAATGAAAGCTTACTTAACAAAATACTCAGGATTAGAAAAACTATATTCTTTCTTTCCTGCTACCTACTCCCTACTTTCAAGAAGATGTAGCAAGAATGCGTGAGATTTAGTATTACTCAAAAATCAGTAACCTCCTTGAATCAAAAATTTTCCATCTTTTCACCCACTCAATATCTTCAAAACTTTAACCTAATCTAACTTTTCTAAACAGACCAAAGCATTATAATCAGGCACACCTTCAACAGAACGTTTACCCTGATCTAATAACACATTTCCTTCCGGCCAATGTATTTGTAAATTACCTGGTTTCATCGGAGCTAAATATACTCTTCCTTGAAACTCACCCAAATCATTCTTTAACAGTACCTTATACCCATCTTTTAAACTTAAATTTTCCGCATCAATAGGATTAATTAAAACTGCTTCTCGCATAGCTCCAGTAATAGCATCTTTCTTTGACTGCACCATACTATTAAATTGTTTGCCTCTACGAGTCGCTACTAAAAAATATCCCTCTTTTAACTCTTCTTGAGGTAGAGAAAGTATTGAAAAATTAGCCTTACTATTCGGTGTGGGAAAATTCCAACCAAAACATAAATGAGAACCACCATATTGAAAATTATCCCCTGGTTCTTTTAAATGCTGAATTCCCGAATATTGCGGAATTACTAAAGCAATTTCCTGACGAATTTCTGAAATATTTTCAAACTCTAACTTATTTGCTAAATCAGGACGTACTAACTTTGCCAAATCCACAAAAACTTCCCATTCCGGGCGAGCTTCTCCAACTCTCCTTCCAGGAATTTCCGGGCTAAAAATCACCCTTCTTTCTGTAGTTGTTTCTGTTACTCCCCCCGGAATTTCATAACGAGTTGTGGCAGGTAACAATATTACCGTTTCTCCCGGTTCAACTAACATTTGATTAGAACAAACAATATCCTGATGTATTCTCAAAGGTAATCTTTTTATAGCAGCTTCTACATAATCTGGATCTGGCAAAACTTCTAAAAAATTTCCCCCTACAGAAAACAAAACATCTAACTTTCCTTCTGCTGCATTATCAATCATTTCCGAAGCAATTAAACCAGGAGAGTTAGGCACAGAAAAACCCCTCAATTTTTTTTATATTAGGACTAGCTGTTTGACAAAAAATCAGCTCTCAAATCTCCCCTTTTAAGAGGATAAAAAAATTAAATTTAGTATTTCAAGTCTCCGACTTTAGCTGGAGGTACTGAAAACTGATAACTGAAATGACAATCCTACAAATGTTCTTAGTTCCCAGTTAAACTGTTCCCTGTTTCTTAAGTATGAAAAATTCCCCAAGTAGCAAAACAAAAGCACAAATTTGGGTAGTAGACAATCACAATTTTGTTACTCGTTCCGACCAATTAGCAACAGAAGAACCTTTAGAAATTCGCCTAACTTTTCCCAAACAAACTATAGCAGTCACGATGCGAACTCCAGGAGCAGATTTTGATTTAGCAGCAGGATTTCTCTATAGTGAAGGAATTATCAAAAATCGTGAAGATATTGAAAAAATTAGTTATTGTATAGACCCAGAAATTGACGGGGAACAACGGCAAAATATTGTTAATATCACCCTTAAATCAGAATTAAACCCAAATTTAAAAACCTTAGAAAGACATTTTTTCACAACTAGCGCTTGTGGAATTTGTGGTAAAGCAAGTATAGAATCTCTGCATATTAAAGGTTTTTCAGCTATTCCTTTAAAATCTGAAGTTCCAGCGGAAGTTATTTATAGTTTGCCTGAGAAATTAAGTAATGCTCAAAGGGTGTTTAAATCTACTGGTGGTTTACACGCTGCTGCTTTATTTGATACTCAAGGGGAATTGTTGAAATTGCGAGAAGATGTGGGTAGACACAATGCTTTAGATAAGTTGATAGGGTCGGAATTTTTAGCAGGTATATTACCTTTGAATAATCATATTGTTATGGTGAGTGGGCGATCGAGTTTTGAGATTATACAAAAATGTATAACTGTAGGTGTGCCGATAGTTTGTGCTGTTTCTGCGCCTAGTAGTTTAGCAGTAGAAATAGCTAGGGAATTTAATATTACTTTAATCGGATTTTTGCGGGGGAAAAAGTTTAATATTTATTCTGGTGTGGAAAGAATTAAAGTTGGTCAAAAAATCGAGTATACCTAATCTATAGCAATCCTATTTTATTCGTGTCAAAAATCTTACTGCTTTTTAGGGAACAGGGAACAGAGAACAAATAAGAGTTTCAGTTTTTTGATTTACTTTTTGATTTGTCACGACCTATTTAGGATTGCTATATGTGTAAAAAGAAAGTTAAGATTTGTTTTTTCTTTGATAGGAAAACACAATTGGCACTCCCTCTACACTAGCTTGTTTTTGAGTATAATAAACTCGGTCAATGCGCAAACCTCTTTCGCTTCCTTCCATTGGTTGATAAAGAGCAATCGTACTTCCTTTATTAGAAAGCGCCAACGGATTTAAAGGTTTAATTTGCCTCGCTTCTCCCGGTTTTAGTATCCGTTGCTCTCCTGCCAAAACTGTATCCAACTCAAGAGGAATCCGCTTCATATCTGATAGTGTCCAACCTGTTAAATCAATTTCATCTGGGGACAGATTGATAACGGAAACCCATTCATTTTGACGTTCGTCTCCTTTTGGATTCACCATCGCAGCAGCAATATAAACTGGTAATTCTTCACCGATATCTTGTCGTTTTGTCTCCTGAGAAATCATTTCTTCTGGTTCATCTACAGGGATACACTCCGGAAAACTATCTATATTTAATTTCTCTTTTGCTTCCTCATTTTCATTAAACAGGAGAGGATTTTTTTCATAGATTTTGTCGTCAAAAAATAATCCTGTTAATTCTTCAATTTCTGATACTGTGACTTGATAGCGTTGGAAGTTAAAAAGCTCTTTTCCTCGTTTATCTGCTAGAGCATCTGAATCTTGCCACATGATAAATGCTCGCACATCTAATTCCTGTGTTTGTCCGTTAATGAAACATACAATTTTGAAAAATCCAGAAGGGACTACCGCAGGTTGACGACCAGAAGGAGTAATTGTTCTACCAAAATCGCCGTAAATGGGACCAGTAAATTCTGTGATTAAACCGTTCTGATCGAGAGTCAAATTCCTGACCCAATTCTCTAAAGCTAGCCATTCATCTTGATTGAAATTCTCATGTTGCAATGCAGCATTGGTAAAGAAAAAAGTTGCATCAGAAGCTCTTCTTGCCTCTTGTTTGGAATTACCCCAAGCAGCGCTCGCTCTTCTCGCTAAATGTCCTCTATCCCAATAGTTATTAGCATAATAATCGTTGTCTAATTGATACTCAAAACCTACACGAGTATCAATATCCCATCCACGCTTCCGTTGCACTTTTTTGAGCAGATTTTGGTCAATATTGAGAGCAGTTACGAGTGGCGAACGTCGCACGCGATTCATAATGACAGTAAAGTTAATATAATCTACATATATATCGTCTCGCAGCTCTGGTTTTCTCAAAACGTTACCAACTAGAGTTGGGGAAAAACTAGGCATTGGTAACGGAAAGTCTGTACCTAAGAATTCAGGGTCATAACCAACCATTCGTATTACTCCTTTTTTCACTCTACAAATTGATTATATCAAGTTGCTAGGCTAGAGAAGCTTTAAGAAATCAGACAGTAAGCATTTCCTGCGGAATGCTGCGCAAACAGCTATTAGCTGTCAGCTACCAGCAACAAGACTATCTCATATAGGATAGTGTTTAAATTAACAACTGACTTTAAGGACAAGGGAGCCAACTTTTGTAGTAAGACAATTAAATATTGCTTTGATTCTAAACTAAAAGTAATATTTAATTGCGCAGTTCCTCCGGAGGAGGCTAGCTGATGGCTGACCGCTGAATGCTTACATCAGACATATCTAGATTATGGTCAATCAGAATTACTTGAGGAAATTTCATCGGTCAATTTATCTGTAATAACAAGTAAGAAGTAGGGAGCAAGAAGAGAAAAAATGATGGAGATACTAAAAAATTGCTACTTTTATCCATCAAACCCCAACCTAATTTATCTCCAGAATCCTGTATACTGAATTCTTCTTCAAACCTCCTCGCTCATTCCTATTTATCCTGTCTCCTACTCCTAACTAAAAGATTTTTTCAGCAAACCCTAATTATTAATTATTAATTATTAATTAATCTAATTCTCCTTCTAAAATAGTAGCGATCGCTTGTTTTGAATTATCTTGAAATTCTCGTACATTGACTCGATTTAACAGAAAAATTGATAGTATCATTCCTATTCCTGCCATGAGAAAAACTAAGCCATAAGCAAGCATTGGAATATTAAAGAAAAGTCTACCTAAATCTAAAGTCGCACCACCAAGAACTGTAGATAATCCTCTTGCCATTGCTTGAGCTAATCCCCAGGCACCAATAAAAGTTCCTGCTGTTTCTGCCACAGTTAAATCTAACATTAAACTCAGAGAAGCAGTAGTAGTTAAACCAGCAGCTAAACCATATAAAAATAAAGCTCCCTTAAATAAAGAAGGGTTGCCAGTAAACCCCGACATAACTATCAAAATAAAACTAATTGTTGTTGCCACACATCCCACTTTTAGAGAATTTTTCTTACCCAATCTTGGTACTACTAAAAATCCCGTTGTACCTAATCCGATTAAAGTGCCCATACCCGATACAGCATTCAATCTTGTAGTTTCAGAAATTGGCATCGAAAATATTTCTCCACCATAGGGTTCTAAAACTGCATCCTGCATAAATAAACTAATAATTAGTACAAATACAAATGTAAAAAATAAACCTGTTTGACGACTAGCTCTTAAAACTTTTAAGGTTGTTCCTAGAGTAACTTTATCTTCCCGATTAGCAATAGTTGAACGAGTACGATAACGAGAGTATTTTTGTTCAACTCCCACTGTGGAAATAAAGGCAAAAATTAATACAATTGCTGGCACTTTAATAAACAAACTATTAACAGATGCCTTGACAGTTTCTAATGGTGCGCCCACACCAACTTGTTTAAGTAAAATACTACTGGTAATTGCTCCAATAATAATTCCTACCATCAGCATTGACCAAACTATACCGACAACTTTAGAACGATTATCTTCATCGGAAATATCTACCAATAATGCAGCAAAAGGTGTAGAACTTGCACTTAAAGCCAAACCATAAATTATAAACATTAAACCCAACATTCCCACCCAAAAAAATGTAGGATTCGTCCAACCATTGACTTCTAAACTATCACCAACCTGCCACATAACTTGTACGGCAATAAAAGCAGTTAAAGTAAACAAAACTGCCCCTATCCACATATAACCTGTACGGTGTTGACCAAACAAAGGTTTAACGTCAGACATTTGACCAAACCAAACTCTTGCTGGTGCCATAAATTGATATAATGACAAAGTAAATGCTACGATTGTGGCAGGAATTGTTAATTCAGTAATCATCACTCGGTTCAAAACTCCGAGTGTTAAAACTGACATTGTTCCTAACCCCATTTGATATAAACCTAATCTAAAAAATAGAAAATTTTCTTGGATTAATTTGATAAATTTGAGTGGACTGGAAGAATCTTTTATTGTCATAACTATATTATTATTTAAGTATTGAATAAGGAGTCAATTCAGTTATAGCAGGGAACAGGGAACAGGGAACAGGGAACAGGGAACAGTGGCAAAAGCTTTTCTCTGTCTGAGGTTCATCATCAATCTATGTCCTAACCAACTCCTTCCTTGCTATATCAGTTATAGCAATCCTATTTCAGTTGCGGGTAAAAAAATCTTTGAATTTAAGGAACAGGGAACAGGGTTCAAAAATTAATAATTAATAATTAATAATTACCTCTCCTTGAAAACTGATAGGATTGACTCAAAGGAAAAATTTGTTTTGTTTCTCCTTTAAAGGAGAGGCTTTAAACGTTAATTATTCGGTAAAACTTTCAGACTTTTTATATATTCTTAGATTTTTTACAAATGATTTATGATTGCTATAGCTTCCTTTTTTAGTACCTCCTATAATAGGGAGGCGAGAAGATGCAAAATTTTCTGTTTTATCCTCTTAAAAAGGGAGGTTTGAGACCTGATTTTTTGAGTCAGTTGCCACAAACTAAGTAAGCATTTCCTGCGGAATGCTGCCCAAACAGCTATTAGCTGTTAGCTCTCAGCAAAAGCAGAGGATTTTAATGAATATAGACTGTTTCAGCCAGCTTTTATAGTAAGTATAAATTCTAACTCAATTAGTAAAGCTTTTATCTAAAACTAAAAGCAATAGCTGATGGCTGAATGCTTACCAAACTAGAAGACAAAATAATTATTCTAGCATTGTTTGCTATGAACTAATTGAAAACTATCAATTTTATGACTTAATGGCTTTTAAACCCTGTTATTCATACATAAGCCTTACTGAATTTTATTTTGAATTCTGAAGACTGATAACTGAATTATTTTTTGGTAAATTAACATCTATCTAGATTAAAATTTAACTAAAAATTGTTAGTCTGGCTTTGAGCATTATACACTAATTAGGATTTTTTTGAACATGGCAACAACTACTTTAGGTAAAACAGGAATAACTGTTAATCCCATTTGTATTGGCACTTGGGCATGGGGGGATAAATTTTTTTGGAATTATGGCAATAATTATGGAGCTAATGAAGTAGAAGCTGCTTTTCAAACTTCCTTAGAAGCAGGGATAAATTTCTTTGATACTGCTGAAGTTTATGGCAATGGTTTATCAGAAGAATTGCTGGGAAAATTTATGCAAAAAACTGCACAACCTGTGCAAATTGCTACTAAATATGGTCCTGTACCTTGGCGTTTTTTTTCAGAGTCTGTTGCTGATGCTGTTACTGCTAGTTTGAAACGATTAATGTTGCCGAAAGTTACTCTTTATCAAGTACATTGGCCGTTTACTTTTTTTATGAGTCAGGAAACTTTATTAAATGCTTTGGCTGATGAAGTAAAACAGGGCAGAATTGAAGCGGTTGGTGTTAGTAATTATTCGGCTGAAGAGATGCGTCAAGCTCATGGAATTCTGGAAAAACGAGGGGTAATTTTAGCAACTAATCAGGTGAGATATTCTCTGCTTTCTCGACAAATTGAAGCTAAAGGAATTTTGGATACTGCTAGAGAGTTAGGGGTGACAATTTTAGCTTATAGTCCTTTGGCTCAAGGTTTATTAACTGGGAAATATACTGTGGAAAAACCGCCGACTGGTGCTCGTCAATTTGACTCTCGTTTCCAGAAAAAGGGTTTGGAAAAAATTGATCCTGTGATGTCTTTGTTAAAACAAAAACGTTGGAGTTAATTTAATTATTTATTAGTTGAGGAGGGATGGCGATCACCTTCCGTTAAGCGTACGCAATCGCTCTTTTTGTCTAAAAGTATCTTTTTTTTGTGTTAAATAAAAAGTCATGTCTTGAGGTTAACGACAACCATTATATTTACACTATCACGGTTTTTTCCGAATGCAACCTACCTTACTTTCTCGATTTTTTTGAGCTTCATAAAATGACTAAACTTTCACTTACTACTCTCAGCGATCACCTCCAGTTCAGCGTATGCTATCGCACAATATTTCTCATAGCTGAAGAAATGTTTTTTGGTTGAATAAAAAGTCATGCGTAGGTACGAACAACCCCTAATATATCTATAGTATCACGATTTTTTTGGGAAGAGAAGGCGATCGCTCTTTTACCTAGGAGTTTTTTTTGAGCTTCACAAAATGACTAAACTTTCACTTACTACTCTCAGCGATTGCTCTTTTTGTCTAAAGCTATCTTTTTTTTGCGTTGAATAAAAAGTCAGGTGTAGGGTCGAACAAAACCTAGTATATTTATACTTTCACGTTTTTTTCCCGGATGCAACCTATCTTAACTCTCTTGATTTTTTTAAGCTCCACAAAATGAAAATTTGGGTGATTTAAAGGTGTGGGATGGAGAGATGGGAAAATGGGGAAATTTTTAGATATATAAATACTCATTGAGAGCTAGGGGTGGGGTTGGCAAATCTAAATAGGTTAATTTCTCACTCACTAACTGAAGAAATCTCATCATATATAGCAATGTGCGCTGGCATATTTACAAATCACAGGAGGTGTCCAATAGCTAAAATCTTATATTATCAGCTTTTTATTCCCCCTTCCGGAGCTGTTGCCTATTGTCTGTTGCCTGCGCACAGCGCTATAGCAAAGAATGAGTTGGTGTTTGACATAGATTGATAATTAATCAAATACAGTCCTATTTTTTTTGCCACTTTTCCCGAAAAATAGTGCGCTACCAAGTGTGTCTGCTGCCGACGCGGGGTCGCACCGCTGTTCCCTATTCAACTAATATCAACAAAAAAAATTTGAATAACCGCATAATTTCCTTCCCTTCAAATAGTTAAGTCACTAGAACAAATAAATTAGGAGTAAAGCTAGAAATGACTCAACAATCTTTTGAAAATTTGCTCATAAATAATAGCCTAAAAGCTGGCGGGAATATTGCTAAATTACAGAGATTTCCATAGAACGTCCCTGAAATATGAGCTACGAAATTTGAGATTTTTCCAAAACTGCGTTTTTTGGCATCGAATCACAGAAGTAATTACTAAAGGCACACAAGATAATTTATGTGGCCTAATTTTTGCTTTTTTTATCCTTAAATTTTAGTATTAAAATGATAAAAGCACCATTAAAAAGTCAACAGCAACAGGCAATGAATCGAAAACCGGAAGACTTGATTCAGTTATTTAAGGATTTCCTTAGTGATGAATCTGATACTCGTAATAAAGCCAGAAATAAGTTGTCAACATGGCTCTGGCAACATCCGAAAATTGGTCTGGTAGTTAAGAAGAGTTTTTCTCAGACTAATTTTGATGACTCAAATGAGTTTGATGATAATTCTCTACAGGAAACATTCTTAAAGTTTGACAAAATTCTTACAAATTTTTGTAGGAGAAATCAAATTACTCTCGATCAACTAGATAATATTTCTGATGATCAGCTTGGTAATCTCTTCATTTGTTACTTTAATCGTTCTCACTACAATACAGCTTGCAATTTATATCGTCAATGGCAAAGCAAAAGTCAAGTTGATGGGCAGATTATTGTCAGTTTAGACCAACCGAAAAATGATGTTGATGGTCAAGAATATTCAACGGTGGGTGAGAAGATAAAAGACCATAAGAACTTAAACGATTTAGATAATTTTAACCTAGGCGATCTTTCTCAGGAAACTATAGATAAGTTACCTATTTTTGGTGGTTCTATAGATAAGTTACGCAACTGTACTAAAAAAGTTGACTGCTGGGAATTTTTACTGGTGAAATGTCAAGGTTATACAGAAACAGAAATTGCTAATAAAATAGGTGTTAATCAATCTACTGTTAATCGAAATTGGAAGAATAAATGCCTTAAATGTATAGAGCAAATTATTGCAGAAAATAATGCTGAATAAGTGAATCAGCAATCAGGCTTAATATTCCACTCTATAGTTCTATGGAACCTCCCTATCTATACCTTTTTTGAATGAATTATCAATCTATAATTATTAACTTCAACTATGAATAGTCTCACCGAATCCTTGATTTTTAGAATTCCGTTATCTCCAGAAAGTTATGCTATAGCTGAACAATTTGCTCAACAACAAATTTCTCAAAAACGGGCAAAAGAAGTTTATCTAAATACTCTGGCAGTATATATCGGGCGAGATTTTCTCAATGGCTTAGATTTTGACACAAACTTAGAAAATGCTGACTGTTTTAATCCTCTTTGGCGGATAGCTGAGGATGTGGCTGATGTAATTATTCCAGATTTGGGAGTAATAGAATTTCGGCGCGTTTTACCAGGAGAAATAAGTTTTTTAATTCCTGAATTTGTCAGAGAAAATCGACTGGTTTATGTGGCAGTTGGCTTTGATGAATCTTTGGATTTTGGAGATATTTTAGGATTTATTTGTTTGAGCGATTTAACTGAATCTGATGGCTATATTTCTCTGGAAATGTTACAACCTGCTGAAAACTTATTGGATTATTTAATGCAGTTAGAAGCGGGTAGGGATTTTTTGCTTAGTGATGACCCCTTAGCTGTGGAATTTCGTAATGTTGTGGAGGTAGAAACCCAGAAAAAATCTTTAGGTTTGATGGCAGCAGCATTGGAGGCAATTTATCGTCAATCTCCTGATGATGGGGGTAACTGGCGCGGTAAAGGGGGAAAGGTATTGGCGGGTGAGTTGCCCGCAGTCGGTAAAGTTATGGAAGAAAGAATGGCTGTTGCTACCAGAGATAGAGATGAGGTAGGAGAACCTGTGACAGAAATTAAGTCTGTGCCGCGTACTACTCAAAAGTTAGCTAAACAACTTTTGGCTAAACTGAAAGAGATTTGGCAGGTGGAAACAACCTAACCCCCCGAACCCCTTCTCTGCAAGGGAAGGCAAGGGTAATACCTCTATCCCCTCTCCTTGCAGGAGAGGGGTTGGGGTATTGTTCTCTGATATCGGTTACGATATCTGACCAATCAAATATATAAAATGTTTGTTTCTCTCGATCTGATAGTAAGTGATGTTCTCGACCTGTTTTCCACCCTAGTATTCTATGGGAACGACCCTGAGAAGGAAAGTCGTGAATCTGAATCCAAGGAACGTAGTTTTTTCCTTTTCCTTGAGCGCGACCTTCTTTGAGGAATCGTTCAAATTTAGCTTGTGTCCACTCTCACTTACTTCTAGCCATATAATGTGCGTCATAGTGACACTTTTGAGTTATGATAATGATACAACTTTATTGTAAATTATACAACTTTATTATTTCACCACAACACTCCCATACCACAGATTCGATATTACTCCACTGTCACCGACTTCGCCAAATTTCGCGGCTGATCCACATCCAAACCACGATGAGCAGCAATATGATAAGCTAACAACTGCAAAGGAATAACCGTCAACATCGGAGACAACAACTCATCCACAGCAGGCACCGCCAACACATGATCAAACACATCCGCCTCCGTACTTTCAGGAGTCACCCCAATTAACTGTGCATCCCTCGCTTTAGCCTCCTGAGCATTAGAAAGTACCTTTTCATATACTAAACCAGGCATAGCGATCGC
>NZ_RCBY01000223.1 GCF_003838195.1 Okeania hirsuta | reverse complement strand
CTTCTTCCTTCTTCCTTCTTCCTTACCTTTGCTATACAAGACCGATGCTACCGGACATGATATCACTTAACCAATCGGCTACTTGACGACCGTTCCACAATCCACCATCTGGTGATTTTTCACAGAGAACTTGCCACAGTTGGGCTTGCTGTAAATCTGTTAATATTGCCTCCTGCCCTTGGTTGTGACGGCGCCCGTCTCCCAAACTTTTTGTGCCCCATTTGTTGTAGCGTTTGACTAACTGATAAATCCAAGTTCTACTGTCACCAGTGACATGGGCCACTTATCATGGTGTTTTTCCTGTCACTAATAACCAAATTATTTGGTAATGGGTACGTTCGGTGACATTTGTCGCCTGGCGATCATGAACCAGTAACTCTTGAGCACTTAGGTAGTTGGCGTTGGCGGAGCAAGTGCGGCAGCTATATCGCCATCCTTTTGGCTATCAACTTTGAATACCTCTACTGTAATGATTTTGGCTTTATTATAAGTGATCATCCGAACATGATATTAATTCGATATAAAAAAATTTTCATCTTCACGAGCGCCATTGCCAAATATTTCTAGAACTCCCCATCCCCATCTCCCACATCACACCCAAGATACTCAAAAGTTACTTTTGCTTTGCCCGTAGCGCTATATTGCTGCACTCAAAAGCAGATGAATCTAGTTGTTAGATTCACCTGCTTTCAAGATTAATAATTCTGACTAATATAAAGTTTGAGTTAGAACTTAGAACAGAGGGTAGTGGTGTAGAAGTAGTGATATCCAAAACAAAGTCAAGTAGTCAAGGGAATATGATTTATTAAAAACTAAGAATTTAAGGTACTTTCTGTTAAGAGTTAAGTGTTCCTTATTCCCTACCTTGCTCCCTAAATCACTTGATTTAGAGGATTACCCGACCAGATCAACATGACTGTTAAGATTAAAGCCAGATTCATTTTCGAGAATAGCAATAACTTTGTCACCATTAGCTAACAATTGACCTTGTTCATTAAAGCTCAAATCACTCAGACTACTAAAACCATAGTGAAACCTATTAATACGAATTCGATCTCCTTCAGAAGCAGTGAAGTCAAGAATCTTGTCAACACCACTAAAGGCATCAAAACGCTCAATGAAAGCAAATATATCAGCACCACCACCACCAATTAAAACATCACTATCTTCAAAGCCTTGCAGAAGGTCGTTACCATCTCCTCCTAGGAGCAGATCGTCCTGCCACCCACCTCGGAGAGTATCGTTGCCTCCACCGCTATACAGGTAATCATTACCACCAAGACCTCGCATTAATTGATTGCCGGAGTTGCCGATGAGAACATCATCACTACCTTCTGAACCGTCATTGTCTGTTTGTGAACCCAAAATCTCAATTTGTTTTAAGGCATCTCCTACTTGATTTTTAGAGATATTTTCTAGAATGGCAAGATCCCGATCGCCAAGAGTAATAGTGAGAGCATTATTAGTTTCTGAATGGGTAAAGTTTAAGCCTAAGGAAGGATCGGAGTTATCACTAATAGCATCCAAATTCTTTTTCCATATCTCAATCTTATCTCCTTCAGCAGGAGTGAAGTCCAGGATGCGGTCGGGAGAAAAGTTGGTTCCATATTGATTGAGACTAAAAGTATCAGCACCAGTACCACCAATTGCAGTGTCACCTTGTTGAGAGGTAATGATGCTATCGCCACCATCTCCTCCTAGTACAACATCCCTACCTCCAAATAATGCGATGTTATCGTTGCCTGCATGACCATAGACATACTGACTACCAGCTGAGTCGCCGATCTTACTGCTGGTTTCCTCATTGTTGATGACAATTGTGTTGTTTTCTTCTCCAATAAACTCAATTTGTTTTAAGGCATCTGCAACTTGATTTTCAGAGATATTTTCTAGGATAGCAGCCTGCTGACCAGCAATAGAAATAGTAAGCTTATTATCAGTATCAGAATAAGTCGCATCAAAGTCTACAGATGAATTGCTATCGTAATATTCTTTTACATCAATCTGAATCTTATCCTCAGAAGATGTAAAGTCTGTAATTGTATTTTTCCCACTAGAGAGCCTGAAAGTATCTTGACCACCATTACCAGTTAGATTATCGTCCCCTTTTCCACTAATAAAGATGTTAGCCTGACCATCTCCTGTGATATTGTCATTATGATCGCTACCAATAATGTTCTCAATGCTGTTTAACGTGTCTTTGGTACCGAAGCCATCATCATTGTTCCCCCCATTCTCTAAGTTAATAGTGATACCTGATGTAGAGTCCATATAGTTTGCTGAATCAGAACCATCACCACCAAAAATACGGTCGTTACCTTGTCCAGCCAAAAACTGATCGTCGCCCTTAAATCCATACAGCACATCATCATCAGCTGTATATGCTGCTGCTGGTGTTTCATAGCCATAGATAACATCACCAAATTGTGTCCCGTAGGAATAATCAGAATTATTGCTACCCTTGATATCAAATCCGGAATAGGCTCCCAGAACCAGAAATTTGTTTGTTCCTAAGTTTTCGATATCTTCAGGTGCAATATTCAGTTGTGTATTACTTTTGTAATCTTTGGCACCACTAGAATCAAGAATTAATGCGTTGCGTTCAAGAATATCAAACCAGTTTGACTGAAGTTTGCCGTTTGAATTACCTTCAAGATTATTAAAGTCATTAGATAGTTGAACAGTTGCAATCGTATCAGTTTTGTCTGTATCCTGAAAAACCTTTAAGAGATTGTTACCAGTGTTATTTTGATCAATGTAGATATCACCATCCGATGGTAGAGGAATAAATATGACATCCTCGGTAGGGTTGAAGTCTGTAATGGTGGCAGAACCTGTGTCAGCATCACTTGCGCCTTTTTCAACTGGGGCTGTAACGTTATTTGAGGTAGCTTTGGTTACATCAAACAGCATTGGCACGATTTCTTTGGTGATTTTGCCAACAGTCCCCAAGCCGGGAATAACTGTGAAGAGTAAGTCACTAACGTCTCCTGCCAGGCTTAAACCTAGATTTTTCCAGTTAAAACCTCCTCCTGTAGTAACGGGGTCATTATTTGCCGGGGTGGTAGCATCTCCCAAAAAGAAGGTATCAGCATTTGCACCACCTTTCAGTGTATCGCTTTGGCCATTAGTTAGACGACCTGTGTACAATAAGTCATAGCCGATTCCTCCGTCTAGATTGTCAGTTCCTTCTCCACCATGAAGTGCATCATTACCGATTCCTCCCTCAAGATTGTCTCTTCCGTTTCCACCATGAAGTACATCATTATCCTCCTCACCTCTGAGAGTATCATTCCCGTTCAAGCCTTGAATAACGTCGTTTCCTTTTCCTCCATTAATTTCATCGTCGAAAGTACCATCCCAGTGCCTTGAAGAAGTCTTACTATTGTTAATGCCATGATACCAAGTATAGCTCTGTGGCTGTGCGCCGGTAATGTTGTTATCACGATCGTTGCCATTAATAGTAGAGTAAGAAAGAAATTCCTTCACATGAACGTTTTTATAGTCCAAGCCTAGAGCTTCCCTCTCTTTCCTGGTTTCATGTATTATGGTATTACCAGGATCGTGCCGATGAATATTATTTGAAAAGTTTGTCTGCCAGTCTGGCATAGTGTGGGGGTTTGATTGCTCCATAATTCGGAGTGCGTAGCGACCTGTAAAGTAAACTTTCGATACTTGTTCATTAAAGACAGTTTCTGCCATGTTTTTTTCTCCTTCAAATATAATTTTTGTTGGCATTGGAAAGATGTTTTTTTCTTTCCCTCTGTAATATCACTATCGCTGAAATTTTCAGAAAACACAATACGGAAAAGTTCAGTTTTGGTAATGAGTTTTTCACATAACCAAAACTGAACTTTTTTGAGGTAAATTGGGACAAGACAATTAGGTTTACCCAAAAATAAATCTGCTTATAATCAAGTCTAGACTTGATATACAGAGATTGCTTGGTAACTTCAAATAGATTTTTGAATTAATTTATGAGTAAGTATTTTGGCGTAGATATACGACAAATATCGTAGAATTTTATTCAGGAAAATTCAGTTTTATTCAGTGGTTGAAAAAATCAACAAATAAATTATTGTATTGTCAAAGTTTTTAGTCGATCAAATTTAACTTCTAAATTCAGTGAAGCCGCATAGAAATCGCCATTTCACACATCACGCCCAACATATAAAAAAAGATATAAAAAGTGACTTTTGCTTCGCCCGTAGCGCTATATTGCTGCACTCAAAAGCAGATGAATCTAGGTTAGATTCACTTGCTATCAAGTTGAGGAGTTTAAATCAAAATTTGGAATTAAGTTATCTACTGTGAAGTTTTAGTTAAAACAAAGAAACGTGACTATTAGGATCAAAGCCAGATTCATTTTCGAGAATGGCAATCACAGAGTCATTAAACGACAATTCATTTGAGTTATTATCATACGCGAGATCTGACAGACTGCTAAGACCATCAAAATGGCTTGTCAAGATATTAATCTGATCCCCTTCAGCAGCAGTGAAGTCCATAATGCTATCGGGAGCAACATTCCTTACCCATTGGCCACCAGAAAAATACCCTCCGGCAAAATTATAGAGAGTAAAAGTATCAGCACCAGCACCACCAATCAAGATGTCAGCTTGTTGAGAGCCATCAAGATAATCGTCACCATCTCCTCCTAGTAACACATCCTTGCTACGCAATGCTCTGAGACCATCTTGGCCACCACCACCATAGATATACTGACTAGAAAACGAGCCACCGAGACCAGTGTTGTTGTCATCATCGCCCATGACAATTGTGTTGTTTTCTTCTCCAATAAACTCAATTTTTTGTAAGGCATTTGCCACTTGAGAATTAGAGATATTTTCTAGAATAGCAGCATCTTGACCAGCAAGAGAAATAGTAAGGGTATTAGTCGTATCAGAATGAGTCGCATCAAAGTCTACAGATTGATTGTTCTCGTAATATGCTTTAACATCAATCTGAATCTTATCTTGAGAAGGGTTGAAGTCTGTAATTGTATTTGTTCCACTTGAGAGGATGAAAGTATCTTCATCACCATTACCTGTGAGAATATCGTCTCCTTGTGCACTACCTAAAACGTTAGGTTTATTGTCTCCTGTGATCTCATCATCATAGTCACTACCTATGATGTTCTCAATGCTGTATAGCTTATCTTTGCCACCGAATCCATCGTTGGCGACTTCAACATAGGTATTGTTTGGTTTATTGGTTAAATCAACTGTAACGCCAGCAGTAGAGTGTATGTAGGAAGAAGTGTCTAAACCATCATCTCCTTTGATAATGTCAGCTCCAGCTCCACCTAAGAATACATCATCACCATTAAATCCTCTCAACTGATCGTTATCTACTGAGGCTGGGTCAGATTGTATGTCATCATTTGGATCGAGGTTATACCCAGAAATTATATCACCGAAGTTGGTTCCGTATTGGTAGTCTATACCACCCTTACCCTCTAATTGTAGACCCGAATAAGCACCTAGAACAAGGAATCTATTGCTTCCCAAGTTTTCCAGATCTTTACTTTCGATAGGTAAAGTTGTCCCATTGTAAAGTCCCTGGGTTGCACCATTAGAATCAATAATTAAGGCATTATCTATCAAAGTCTCTCTAATAGAGGTCTGACCAGCCCTGCTGATTGAGTTCGTTCCTTGTCCAAAGATATCTGATGGAGTCGCTAACTCAAGAGTTGCAAAGGTCTTGTCGCCATCTTCACTGTTATACTTAAAGCTTAATGTACTGGTAGTGTTGGTGTCCTCTGAGATAAAAACATTTGCCTTTCCCGTAGGAGCTAGGGGAATAAAAACAACGTCTTCTCGGGGATTAAAGTCTTTGATAGTTGCATAAGTTCCAGTCTTAGGTAGTGGCACTGTAGGAATTGCACTAGGATCTTCTATCCCTCCTACAATGCTTTTGCCTATATCGAATACCATTGGGACGACTTCTTTAGTCAGTTTGTTCCAACCGAAATATTGAAAAGCTAAGTCACTAACATCTCCAGCTATACTCAAACCGAGGTTTAGCCAATCAATACCAGTAAATTTAGCTTTGCCCGGGTCCTCTGGTTCTTGTGGTTGTGGAACCTCACCCAAGAAAAAGGTGTCTGCATTTGCACCTCCATGCAAGTCGTCACTCTCTGTTCCAGTCAAAAGACCAGTATAGAGTAAATCTTGACCAGCATTCCCTTTGAGGGTATCAGTTCCCAAACCGCCACGGAGAACATCACTGTCCCCACCACCAAGTATACTGTCATTTCCCTCATTGCCCCAGATCTCATCGTTGCCAGCATTCCCTTTGAGGGTATCATCTCCGTTATGACCTCTGATTACATCTTCGCCCGCTCCCCCAGAAATATCATCATTTGCTTGTGTTACTTTTATTTCGAAGCCATTAGGATCATCACTAAATAAATTAGCATATTGATCGATTAGAGGAAAGGCAGTAGCATTCATATCACCATTACCATCAATAGTATCATTAGTATCTGAGCCAATAATCTTACTGTAGTAATACCACCTCGAATTTGCGCTCCGAGCCCCCGCCTCTGGTTGGAAGTCATTATTGAAAGACCCTGAAATATTTTTAGTGCCCATGTCAGTCAAGTCTGGAGCCGATGAATCCAAAGAACCGCCGGGGCCGAAAACTTCATCCCATGTCACTACTACCTGATCCGCCATAGTTCTATCCTCCGTAATGGGTGTTTTTGTTGTTTTTGTTTAAAGAGATTGTTCTCTTTCCATTGTTAATATCACTATCGCTAAAATTTTCAGAAAACACAATACGGAAAAGTTCAGTTTTGGTAATGAGTTTTTCACATAACCAAAACTGAACTTTTTTGAGGTTAATTTGGACAATAAACTTAGATTGGCAAAAAAATAAATCTGCTTATAATCAAGTCTAGACTTGAAATATACATATTTTTTAGTAACTAAAAATTGATATTCAATTAATTTTGTATAGGTATTGATGACTAAGTTTTTTGGCGTAGATATACAACAAATATTGTAGAGTTTTATTCAGGAAAATTCAGTTTTATTCAGTGGTTTAAAAAATCAACAAATAAATTTCCGAAAAATTCAGTTTTATTCAGTGGTCGAAAAAATCAACAAATAAATTTCCCACAGAGGTGGCTGTTCAGCATTTCAGCGTAGATGTCCCACAAATACAATAAGGGACAATCCATCTGTATAGCGCGTAGCGCTAGGGAATAGTAGACTGTCAAAGGATTTCAGGATTTATAAATATCCTAACCTTAATGCGTAACGCTATAGAAAGGAGCGATCGCTCTAATTATGCACCAACACAGTATAACTACAAAAAAAAGCAGATGAATCTAGCTGTTAGATTCACCTGCTATCGAGTCGAGGAGTTTAAATTAAAAATTAATCAGGACTTACGCATGAGGTAGGAAAAAGTAGGATTTGAGATTGCTATCCGTTCCAAACTGCTCCGCAAACCCTGTCCGTCGCAATGACAAAAATACTTTGTACTGCGTAAGTCCTAATTAAGTGTAAATTCTAAGATTTACCCAACGACACCAGAAGTTAAAAGTCAGATTTGAATGGTTTAAAAGTATAGTGAATTGGTATAAATACTGATGATATCAAAAGCGATCGCGACTTTCCTAATATCCTGTGGGATATTGGCAACTGACGGAGAGTTGTCGCGGTCTCGCTGAAGGTTGTCGAGAGTTGGAAACCGCTGTTACTTATACCAGTTTGAAAAAAGAATGTTACGAATAATAAGGGCGATAAAAAGAATTTACATGGGATGTCCATTTAACTGAACATATAAGTTATAAAATAATAAATGGCATCGAAGCTATACCTTAAAGCAGATCGAGGAACTACAGCCATTCCGATTATTTTTATCAGTGCCTTAGATGGGTCTTGGGATAAAATCAAAGGTTTTTCTGTGGGTGGGAGTGACTACATAACTAAACCCTTCAATACATTAGAAGCGATCGTTCGTATTGAGCATCAACTGCAAATTCGCCAGATACAAGAGAAAATGATTGGACTTGAGGAGCAAGGTCAGGTAACTCCTGACCAGACTGTTGCCTCAGAGTCAAAGCAGATTCTGATGGTGGATGATGAACTCAAAAATTTAGCCCTATTGACTGATTTATTGGAAGAAGAAGGGTATCAAGTCTGGCAAGCAGATAGTGGCTCGGAGGCATTAAGAATTGCCGAGATGGTATTACCGGATCTGATTTTGCTAGATATTAATATGCCAGATATAAATGGCTACGATGTTTGTCAAAAACTGAAGGCAGATGCCAAGACCAAACTTATCCCGGTGATTTTCGTGAGTGCTGTGGATGAAGCCTGGGATAAAGTGAAAGCGTTTTCTGTAGGTGGTAGTGATTATGTGGGTAAACCTATTGATATAATTGAATTAATGGCTCGCATGAGATATCAATTGCAAATTTGGAGTCATTATAAATAATATTATGTCCGGTTTAATAGTTATAATTAGAGCTTGTAGTTGGGCTTTAGCCCCAATACACATATTTCATGGGCTAAAGCCCAACTTCAAACAAAAATTTTTTTATCACTGATTATCTGGACATGATATTATTATATTTTTAGTTAAAAATTTCAGATTATAAAAGCTAGATTTAAGTATCGTACAAAAAAGCTCAAAACCAAGGAGATTCAGACAATACTGACCCAGTATGTGTAGACGGATAATTAGTGATGAACAGCACTTACGCATGAGGTAGGAAAAACTAAGATTTGAGATTGCTTCCCTGTCGGTCGCAATGACGAAAATAGGTTGTACTGCGTAAGTCCTGATGAAAAAACTTTTGTATCCTGATCGATTATTTTCTACTAACTACTGACTCCTGTCTCCTGTATCCTGACTCCTCCCTAATCATTTATAACTATTTAACCGGACATGATATAACAATGAAAAGACGAGATGTATTGCGTTTAGGAACATCAGCAGCATTGGGATGGAGTGCAACTTATGCACTCAAAGCCTGTAGTCGTTTTTCCTCTTCTTCATCTGTTAAATTATCCCTTGAAGAGACTCGCGGTTCAGAATCAGCAAGCGTCATCGGAACCGATGCTTACCACTTTCTCAAAGATGTAGCTAAAACATTTTCCGGCATGACTCTACGATTGATTACAGAAGACGTACCCAGCGCACAAGTCGCTTGGGAATTAGTTCAAAAAGAATTTATTCCCCTAACGGGAATCAAAGTGCAATGGGAGCTATTACCCCTCGAACTTGTTTTGGGAAGAATCGAGCAAGACATTGCCAGAGAAACCGGAATCTACGATATCATGTATTGCGATCGAGATTGGGTCGGTCGTCTTGCTAATATTGGGATCGATCCCAGAGCGTTGCTAGAGAACAGTGAACTACAATATCCTAACTACAATTTTGAGGATTTTTTCCCGTCTTTGGTTGCTAATATGGCTTCCTATCAAGGACGGTTGATAGCAATCCCCTATGACATTCCCATATTTATTATGTTCTACCGCCGAGATATTTTTGAAGAATTGGGGTTGTCCGTCCCAACAACAATGACAGACTACTTGGCAACAGCACAAGTAATTAACGAAGCCAAAAAACCTCAAGTTTATGGAACAGCAGGACAGTGGAAGGCAGGGCATAACAGCTTGCTTTGCAATATGACCGCTTGGTTGTGGTCCCATGGCGGGTCGTTTTATCATGCGGATGGAACGCCAGCCATTAATGACGAGTGGGCGATCGCTGGTCCCATGGCGGGTCGTTTTATCATGCGGATGGAACGCCAGCCATTAATGACGAGTGGGCGATCGCTGGAATGGAATATTTACTGGATCAACGACAATATGCTCCTCCTGAAGCCTTAACCTGGGATTGGTATGGGGAAGCAGAAGCGTTTCGCCAAGGTCGAGTAGCTATGTTGATTTCTTGGGGAGAGTGGTTTCCATGGTTTGAAGCATCGCCGACATCTCAAGTATCAGGACGAGTTGCAACCGTCCCATGTCCCCAAGAAATTGCTCTGCGTTCTCCCAGCGAATGTGCTTTTGGGGAAGTTCCGGGTATCAGCCATTGTGGAGGAAGCAGTTTGTTACTCTCTCGCTATAGCAAGCAACAAGAGGCAGCATGGGTATTTTTGCAATGGCTCACAAGTGCAGACACCATGACCAGAGTGGCAATATTGAGCAATACCAACGGCGTTCGTCGCAGTACCTATAGCGATCCTCGATTACGAGTTGGCTTTGGAGGGCAACCTCATGTTATCAAGTATTTTGATGTGACTCTAGATGCTATTGAAAATCGTATGGGAGTAGAACCCCATCTTCCTAAATGGATCGATCTTGGTTTCAATCGCTTTCCCGTGGAACTTGGAAAATTAATGACCAATCAACAGAGCATTAAAACTACTTTGGACAATATGGCGCAAGCAGCCGCCCAAGTAGCACAAACCCTATAATAGACTTATTGCAAAAGTTTTAATTAAATCAATGTAAGACATGAAATAAACAATTTTCTCCCCCCTATTCCCTATTCCCTATTCCCTATTCCCTGACTAATGAAACTTATCCCTCGAAATATTCGTCCTCTAAAATACTTCTTCAAGAATTACAGCTTACGCTATCAACTGTTAGGCTTATTTTGCTTCATTTCTCTAACTCCTCTTGCCGGCTTTGTTTGGTGGAATCACCAAACCACACGAAGGGCTTTGATTAAATCGGCTAATCAATCCCTGAATGCTGCTGCTTCTCAAACTGTAGCAAACATTGATGCGTTCGTTAGTGCCAATTTAATGGCAATTGTTACCGAAGCGCAACAAGAAACCCTTGCCTCCTATTTGAAAACTGCACCAAGCACTTCTCCTGCCCTAAAAGAACAAGTCCTCAACACCCTAAATACCTTGATTGCCAAAGATAAAATATTTTTAGTGTCTTCGGCTATTCTTGATACCAATGGGCAGAATCTGCTTGATACCCACTTTCCTCAGATCGGACAAGATGAGTCAGAGCGCGACTACTTCCAAGTTACTCTAGTAACAGGAGAACCTTTTGTATCCAACGTAGAATTTTCTGAACTTGATGGCAAGCCTTACTTGTACTTCAGTCAGTCAGTCCGCGATCGCGAAACTGGAAAAGTCGTTGGAGTGTTACGCAGTCAGTACAGCGCAACCAAACTCCAACATATCGTGTTGGAAAATAATAATTTAGCTGGTTCTTTTTCCTTTCCCATTCTGCTCGACGATAAAAATTTACGCTTGGCACAAGGATATAGAGATGATGGCAACCTACCGGAAGAACTTCTATTCCAATTTCTCGCTCCTCCAGAAGCTGACACGATTCAGGAGTTACAGGCAATTTATCGCTTGCCCCCTTCCATCCCTAACGCAACTAAACTTACCAAATTTGATGAATTTGCTGCGAATTTTAGCCCCGAGCGCCCCTACTTTGATACTATTCTTTCTGAAGAAAAGAAAGTAAAATATGCTGGAGCGCTAGAAGCTACCCAAACCATATCTTGGAAGGTCGCTTATTTGCGACCGAAATCTGTTTTTCTCCAACCCATCAAAATTCAAACCCGAAATAACCTCCTCCTTGCTTTTGGAACGACAATTGCTGCAATTGGCGTGGGATT
>NZ_RCBY01000222.1 GCF_003838195.1 Okeania hirsuta | reverse complement strand
CTATCCGCAGAGGGCTAATGCCATTCGCCCCTACCACATAAGGTGGTTCTGCGTAAGTCCTGATTAATTTAACTATTGTTCAATAGTCAGGCTCGGAAACTGGCAAGGTAGCGATCGCCCGAGCATTCACTATTGAGCATTAATTTAACTATTGTCCAATAGTCTTGAGAGCAAACTAGCAAGGTAGCGATCGCCTGATTACTCAGTATTGATAATTCATTTAACTATTGTCCAATAGTCTGGAACGGAAACTGACAAGGTAGCGATCGCCTGATGATTCAGTATTGATAATTCATTTAACTATTGTTCAATAGTCTTGAGAGCAAACTAGCAAGGTAGCGATCGCCTGATTATTCACTATTGATAATTCATTCAACTATTGTCCAATAGTCTTGAGAGGAAACTGACAAGGTAGCGATCGCCTGATTATTCACTATTGATAATTCATTCAACTATTGTCCAATAGTCTTGAGAGGAAACTGACAAGGTAGCGATCGCCTGATTATTCACTATTGATAATTCATTCAACTATTGTCCAATAGTCTTGAGAGGAAACTGACAAGGTAGCGATCGCCTGATTATTCTGTTTTGAGCATCAATTTAACTATTGTCCAATAGTCAGATAGCGTAACGCACCAGTAACATCAAAAATGGTGCGTTACGCTCCACTTTGTTCCGCTAACACACCCTACTAGACTGTTCAATCAGATTCTATATAAAACTTAGGAGCGAGTAACGAGGGAAGACCTCTCCCCCAACCCCTCTCCTGCAAGGAGAGGGGATAAATCCCCCCCAACGCTAGCAGGGAAGGGGGTTGGGGGAGCGAGTAACGAGGGAAGACCTCTCCCCCAACCCCTCTCCTGCAAGGAGAGGGGATAAATCCCCCCCAACGCTAGCAGGGAAGGGGGTTGGGGGGTTAGGTTTTACCCACAAATTTAGTCTAGACGGCCTACTACGGTATTATAACTAGATAGTATTGAGATTAATATTGACTTTTAACTTAATTATGTTAACTCCAGGACAAATCTTAAAACAACGTTACCAACTACAAAAACAATTAGGTAACACCGTACCAGGTCGTAAAACTTGGCTAGCATTTGACTCCCAACTGCAAGAACAAGTAATTCTCAAAATGTTAGCTTATAGTGCCGAAATATTAGGGCAAGAATTAAATTTATTTGAGACAGAAGCCCAAATTCTACAAGATCTAAATCATCCCCATATTCCTCGTTATCGCAATTATTTTTCCTTGGAAAAAGAAGCAAATTCAGGTTTGCCTTGGTTTGCATTAGTGCAAGATTATATTCCTGGTTTTTCCCTCCAAGAATTATTAGATAGGGATAAAAATTTCATAGAAGAAGATGTCAAAAAAATTGCTAAAGAAGTATTAGAAATTCTAATTTATCTCCACGAACTAGAGCCTCCCGTTTTGCATCGAGATATTAAACCCAGTAATTTAATTATGGGTGCAGACCAACAAATTTATTTAGTAGATTTTGGCGCAGTACAATCTCAAGGTAATGCTCAAGGAGTAACTTTTACTATTATTGGAACTAGCGGTTATGCTCCCCTAGAACAATTTTGGGGTAGAGCAGTGCCAGCTTCAGACTTATATGGTTTAGGAGCTACTTTAATTCATTTACTAACTGGAACGCCCCCTGTAGATTTACCGCAAAAAAATTATCAGATTCAATTTACTGACAAGGTTGATATTAATCCTAGCTTCGCAACTTGGATTAGTAAAATCACAGAAATGGATTTAGGAAGTCGCTTTCAAAATGCCCGTGAAGCTTTGACATCTCTCGACTCAAAACCAAAACTTCAACCATTAGTTACACCTAAAAAAAATCCTCTCAACTTAAGCATTATTATTAGCATTAATAAATCTCCAGAGATGATGGAAATCTATACTCATGCACCTAGTTTAAGAGAAATTAAAGGTTCTGGAATTATTGGTGGAGCGCTTTGTATATTTTTTGGTTTACTGCTAACTAATCCAATTTATGGAATATTATTTTTGATCATTATTTTTGTAGGAATATATATACTCTTTGGAGAAAAAAAATATATTTATATTGACCGTAATAGTTTTCAGGTAGAACGACATTTATTTAATTTTATTTACGGGAAATGCCAGGGAAATACTAGAGATATTTTACAGGTATTATCATCTAAGTTTGAATCTGGTTATCAAGTGACAATTCAATCTCAAATAGATAAATATCAACTAGATCGAGCGATGAACCCAAAAGATAGCACGCGATTAGCTCAGGAAATTAATGAATGGTTGAATCAAAAACCAGATTGAAGAAGGAAGAAGTGGATGGGGATAGTCAAGGACTTGCCACTTCGTGTCTTATAACCCCAACCAATTGTAGGCGTTAGTGAACTTGTAATCCTCTAGATAGGAATTGGCACAGTCTTAAATTTTAAGTAGTATAGTAGTCAGGAAATGGAATACTGAAGCATTTTTATTCTATACCATTCTATATTCACCAACGCCTAGATGCAGGAGATGATGATTTTTTACCCAAACCTGTAAATACCGAGGAGATATTCACTCTACTTACTAACTATCTACAAGTGACTTGGAAATATGAAACAATTAAGTTAGTCTCAACTTCTACTATCACTCAAGATGATACTCTCGAAATAATTGCACCGCCATTAGAGGATTTACAAATTCTATTTGAGTTGGCCTAGGATGGCTTACTGTTCAAGCTAGCAAAAACGGCTGAAAAAATTGGGCAAAAGAGCGATTGCTATCTGCCCTTTACCCAGAAAATTTCACAACTGGCAAAGCAATTTCAAACCGAAGAAATTGAGATATTAATTCAAAAGCACATTAATTCTAAACAGTCTCTAAACTCTCACAAGTCATGAATAAAGAATTAGCAAAACAAATAGGACTCATTTTAATCATTGATGATATACCAGAAAATTTAGATGTCCTCTCAGAAACACTCAGTGTAGTAGGGTATGATGTGGCGATCGCCACCAACGGAAAACGAGCGTTCAAACAACTAGAGCGGAAATTACCAGATTTAATTTTATTAGACATCACAATGCCTGACATAGATGGCTTTGAAATCTGTAAAAAACTCAAATCCCATCATACCACTTGCAATATCCCCATAATTTTTATCACAGCTTTAGCAGATACAAAAAACAAAATTAAAGGTTTTGAGCTAGGAGCAGTAGATTATATTACTAAGCCATTTCAAGAACAAGAAGTCCTTGCCAGAGTTAATACTCATATGCAATTAAGAAGGCTGACTCAAAACTTAGAACAACAAGTCGCCCTAAAAGTCTTTTCATTAGAGCAAGCAAAACAAACTGCCGAAACCGCAAACAGGACTAAGAACCAATTTCTAGCCAACATGAGCCACGAACTGCGCACTCCCCTAAACGCAATCCTCGGCATCACAGAGGGGCTACAAGAGGAGATATTTGGCAGTATTAATGAGCAACAAATGAAAGCTATACAAACTGTTGAGAGTAGTGGAAGGCATCTGTTAGAGCTCATTAACGACATTCTGGATCTCGCCAAAATTGAATCGGGTCAGTTAGAGCTAAACTTTACACTCACTACAGTTTCTTCTCTGTGCCAATCTAGTCTGGCCTTCATCAAACAACTTGCCGAAAAGAAACGCATTCAACTAGAAATGAAACTGCCCCAAAACCTGCCTGAGTTATTCGTGGATGAACGACGCATCCGCCAAGTTTTAATCAACCTACTCAATAATGCTGTCAAATTTACCTCAGATGGGGGATGTATTTCCTTGGAAGTCCAGGTCAATCGCCAGCAGTTCGACTCAAAGGCCAACAAATTCAAAAAATTCCTACGAATTGCTGTTATTGACACTGGCATTGGCATTGCTCCAGAAAACCTTAAAAAATTATTTCAGCCTTTTGTCCAAATTGATAGTTCCTTGAATCGGCACTACCAAGGGACAGGTTTAGGGCTTGCTTTAGTGAAACGTATTGTTGAGCATCACGGCGGGCAAGTGGGTGTCACCAGTGAGATAGGGGTTGGTAGTTGCTTCACCATCGACCTTCCTTACACTTTGACAATAGACACCTCCAACGAATTGGAAGTGCAGCCTGAACCTAGCATTGAACTAACTCAGCCTCAAGAGCAAATATCACCATTAATTATGCTGGCAGAAGATAACAAAGTAAATATTAGTACAGTTTCAAGCTATCTGAGAGCTAAAGGCTATCGAATTCTGCTGGCTAGGAATGGAGAGGAAGCAATTACCCTCGCTCGGTCGGAAAACCCCGATCTGATTCTGATGGACATTTCAATGCCAAAGATAGATGGCCTCCAGGCCATAGAGCAGATTCGTAGTATTCCTAACTTGGTCGATGTGCCGATAGTGGCACTGACTGCTCTAGCGATGGTGGGCGATCGAGAACGTTGTCTGGCGGCTGGAGCTAGTGATTACTTGAGCAAACCTGTTAAACTAAAACAATTGGCAACCACAATTCAAAAACTTTTAAACACAAAATAAATGCATTTACCTTCTATTTTAGTGATTGATGATGAGCCTAATAATTTTGATGTGATTGAAGCTCTTTTGAGCGACCAAGACTATGAGTTGTATTATGCTGCCAGTGGTGAAGAGGGGATCGCCAACCTAGAAACCTACAACCCAGACCTGATTTTACTTGATGTAATGATGCCGGGAATTGATGGTATTGAAGTTTGTCGGCAAATTAAAGCTATGTCAGCATGGCAAGCTGTTCCCATTATTATGGTCACGGCATTAAGCGCAAAGTCAGATTTGGCAAATTGTCTAAATGCTGGCGCTGACGATTTTATCAGTAAACCCGTTAATACCATTGAGCTGAGGGCGAGAGTTAGCTCCATGCTACGAATTAAGCACCAGTATGATAACTTACAAACTATGCTCAAATTACGAGAAGATATGGTAAAAATGGTCGTTCACGATTTACGAAATCCTTTGACTATTATCTTGTTTGGTTTAGAACTTTTGAAAAATCCTAATTATCCTCAAGATAAGCAAAATATTAAACTAAATCAAGTTTATTCGTCAGCACAAACATTACAAGTATTAATTGATGATTTATTAAAAATGGCTTTACTAGAATCTGGTCAAATTCGTCTCAACCGCACACAGGTAGAACTATGTAGTTTGATCGAGTCTGCTATTTCAAACTTTGAAGCGGTCGCTGAACAAAAAAATCAGTCTCTAGTTAGTCAACTCCCAGAAACTCCCGGTAAAAAAGTTGCTATTGATTTCACTCTGTATCATAGAGTGTTGGATAATCTCATCTCAAATGCTATTAAGTTTTCCCCACATAACAGTAAAATTATCCTGAGTTTGGAATTACTCAAATCTGGAGATTACAGAATTCAGGCGTTCGACAACGGTCCAGGCGTTCCAGAAAAATTACGACAAAAGATTTTTGAGAAATACGAGATTGGAACTATGATGTCTAATGTTTCCCAAATAGGATTGGGTTTAGCCTTTTGCAAAATGGTTGTTGAGGCACATGGAGACCAAATTTGTGTTAGAAGCAACCAACCCCAAGGAGCCATCTTTGAAATCATTCTGAAGTCTAATGAAAAAACAGTAGGCAATTAAGAAGAAAATGAAATATATCCGGTCTCTTTCTCCTCGGTGGAAAATACTTGACATTTTATTTACAGGAAAATGATTGATTACATTCGCAATGGTGCAGAAATTTATCGCAAATCTTTTGCCATGATTCGCTCCGAAGTTAACCTAGAAAGATTTCCTCAGGATTTAGCTCATGTTGCAGTTAGATTGATTCATGCCTGCGGTATGACAAATATTGTAGAAGACTTAGTTGCTTCAGAAGATGCAGTACAAGTAGGACGTGCCGCATTAATTAATGGTGCGTCAATTCTGTGTGATTCTCAAATGGTAGCTAATGGAATTATCCGTCATCGGTTGCCAGCTAACAATGAAGTTATTTGTACTCTTAATCACCCAGAAGTACCTAAAATGGCTCTACAAATTAACAATACTCGCTCTGCAACAGCGATAGAATTATGGAAACCTCTGAGCAATAATTCTGTTATCGCCATTGGTAATGCACCAACAGCACTGTTTCACTTACTAGAAATGCTGGATGAGGGTATGGCAAAACCTGCTCTAATTTTAGGCTTTCCTGTGGGATTTGTGGGTGCAGCGGAATCAAAAGCTGAACTGGTAGCAAATAGTCGAGGAATTCCATTTATTACTCTCCATGGAAGACGTGGAGGGAGTGCGATCGCTGCTTCGGCAGTGAATGCTTTGGCAAAGGAGAGCGATTTATGACAGAATTAGGACGACTGTATGGATTAGGCATTGGACCTGGCGACCCAGAGTTGTTGACCTTGAAAGCACACCGCATTTTGACTACTGTTCCAGTAATTGCTTACCCTATTTCTGAAAATGGTAAAGCTTTAGCACGGGCGATCGTCTCGGACTTTATTCGTCCCGACCAGATAGAAATTTCTATGTCTTTACCGTTTGATGTTAAGCGATCGCCACATCCCTATTATGATATAGCTGCCACCAAGATTGCCGAACACCTAAAAGTAGGGACAGATGTGGCGGTGTTATGTGAAGGGGAACCAATGCTTTATGGCTCATTTATGTATCTTTTCCAGCGACTTTCAAGACAGTTTCCTACTGAAATTGTCCCGGGAATTTCTTCCATAATGGCAAGTGCTGCCATGCTCGGTGTGCCAATTACTTATCGCAATGATGTGTTGAGTATTATCCCCGCTACTTTGGATGAAACTACTTTGAGCGATCGTCTTGCTGTTGTTGATGCGGCGGTTATCATTAAATTAGGGAGGCATTTTACCAAAGTCCGTAGGGTTATCAATCGTTTAGGGTTATTGCATAGGGCACTTTATATTGAAAGGGCGACTCAATCAAATCAGCGAATTGTTGACATTACTGAGGTTAAGCAGGTTGATGTTCCTTATTGGTCTTTGATTTTGATTCCCAGTCAAATGGAGATGGGGAGATGGGGAGATGGGGAGATGGGGAGATGGAGGGATGGGGAGATGGGGAGGTCGAGAAAGATTTGGTAATGGCGTTGAGATGGAACATTTTCTTCTTCCATCCTGTACAGGGGTTAGCGTCAGCTATGCATCAGCAAACGGGCGTTTGCCCCTACTCCCTACTCGCTATTCCCTACTCCCTGTCCAGATCAAATTGAATGGGCAAAAATAGCAGCTTGAGTGCGATCGCGTAAATTTAACCTCCTGAGAATATTAGTAATATGATTTTTTACAGTCTTCTCAGAAATATAGAGAGTTTTGGCTATTTCTCGGTTATTTGCACCAGAAGCAATTAATTTTAAAATTTCTTGTTCTCTTGGTGTTAATTCTTGCCAATTTTGGGGAAGGTTACTAACAGGAATTGCCATTTGAGAAATAGCTTTTTTACCTATGCCAGGTCCTAGTTGTGTATAACCTTTAAATACAGCTTGAATTGCCTGACCTAATTCTTCTGAAGGTGTGTCTTTTAGTAAATATCCTGCTGCTCCATATTTCAATGCTTGAGTGACATATTGATCGTCATCAAATGTAGTTAATATTAATATTTTTACTTCTGGGAAACGCTGACAAATTTCTTTAGTTGCTGCTACTCCATCCATTATTGGCATTCGTACATCCATTAAAATTACATCTGGTTGTAGATTTTCTATTTGATTTATTGCCATTTCTCCATTTTCAGCTTCTCCTATTATTTGCAAATAATTTTCTAATTTTAATAAAGCTTTTAATCCACGTCGGATTAAATTTTCATCATCGACTAATAATACTTTAATCATAGTTTCTACTAATTTTATCTAATACCATTTATCACGCATTCTTGCTACATCTCATTGATAGTAGGGAGTAGGGTTAAAAGACATAAGATATTTTGGTTTAATGCCGATAATCGTATGCAAGCATTGCTGAAGCATTATTATTACTTAATAACTGAAGTCCCATCGGAACTATAGCATTAATGCATGGGAATTGGTATAAGGGAATAGGAAGTCGGGAGCAGAGATAATAGAGAAATTGGTAGTGGTGCATAGTAATGTTAAAGGGAGTAAAGGAGTAGTAGACGTAGGGTGGGTTAGGCGGAAATAATTATGAGTCGCTCCTCAAAATCTTAACTGTCTGCCATAACCCACCGAACATACCAAATATTAAGCCAATACGCTGTCTTAATCTTTGCTGTGCATTTACTCTCTAATATCATGTCCGGTAGAACAGTTATAATTAGGCTCGTAGTTTTGCTCTAGCTCTAAAACTAAGTATTGTAAGGGCTAAAGTCCTACTACAAACAAAAACTTTATTATAAGTGATTATCCGAAAACGATATAACATCTGAGTTTAATACCCTAAACTTCACTGGTGATGTCTACAATTGCTTAGGGTTTGTAGAGGAATAACAGCAAATTTTTAGTATCCTCATCCACTTTTCCCTTTTTATTTCTTCTTGCTTTTTCAACGTTATTTATCCACACATAAAAATGAAAATATACCTTGATATCAGGTCTCATTAATTAGACATAAATATTAATGATATTTATCAATTATCTTGAGAATCTATCAAATTTATCCCTACTCCCGAATAAATGTTATTTGTGGGTATTTAAAGAGACATGATATTAATTTATATTAACTAAGGGAAAATTAGCAATTATTTTACATCCTGTATTAGGAGAGGTAAGAATCTCGAATTTACCTCCTAATGCTAAGGCACGTTCTTGCATTCCCTGTAAACCAAAACCAGTAGTATTTTGGTTTAAATTAAATCCTTTGCCATTATCTTGAATGATTAAATGTAAATTTTTTGTGGTAAAAATATTAATTTCTACTGTGGTTGCTTCAGCATATTTATAAATATTAGTTAATGCTTCTTGCACTATACGATAAATAGCAATTTTCAGTTCATTATCGGGAGAATAATTGATATTTATATTGCTTGTGGGTAAAATACCAGTAGATTTATGAAAATCTGCTATTAAAGTAGCGATCGCTGATTCTAAAGATTGATTTTCCCACCAGTTAGACCTTAGAGTTGCTACTGACTGACGCACTTCATTTAATGCTTTTGAACCTAGTTGTTTAGCATCTGCTAAAAATTCTATTGATTCTTGTGGTTCTGATTTTCTCAGCTTCCAAGCTGCTTCTAAACTAACATTTAAAACTGTTAAATAATGCCCTAGAGAATCGTGAATTTCTCTGGCAATCCGATTTCGTTCTTCTAAAGCAGCAATATTTTCTATTTTTAGGGCATATTGTCGTAGCTTTTCATTAGCAATTGCTAATTGTTCTCGACTTTTTCGTTCTGACATTATTGCTTTTACTAATAATTGTAAGAAAACTATTACTAATCCAAATAAAATTATTGAACTTAATAGGACTAAGATAAATCTTTCTCTAGCAAATAACGGTAATCTTGTCAGTTTGTGTAATCTTTGAATTTGGATAAATGTGAATAAAGAAAAAACAAATATATTAATAATTAAATTTTGTTTTCTTTCAAAAATAAAACAATCTCGAATTACCAGAATTATACATAATATTGGAGATAGACGTAAATTACTCAGGAATGACATTAAAATAATCAAACCAATTTCGACAGTAGTATAAATAATTTTATTTGAGCGGGATTTATTGATAGGTAAAAATAGTCCCATCAGGCTAAATACTAGCAGGAGAAAAAGATTGATCGAGAGTGAATTTGAGACTTCTGTTGTGTGAATATCTCGTATTCTCCGCCGACCACCATAGAGAGGAAATTTTAAAGTTTCACTCATGGCAATAATAATCAGTAAAATCCATTCTAAGTAGAGTAAAAAACGGATTGGATGTTTAGTTATTTTTGGGAAAATATTCATATTTTTATTCCATTAAAACTCCGATAAATTGCAAACTCAATAATGATAATTTACTAAATTTTGAGGCGTTGCTGATTTGATGTATGGAATTCAATTAGTGGTAAATTTTCACCCAAAATAATAGTGGTAATTATACCTATTTCTGACTCTAAAGTCACCGAAAAACTCCTTTCTACCTACTGACTGGTTCTCCTGTGAAATCATCAGCGTAACACACCGAAAATTAAAATCTAGATGGTGCGTTACATTTCATTAATGCACTCTACTGGACTGACACACCTTAAATGGTGCGTTAGATGGGGAGGGTGGGGAGATAAAGACACCTAGAAACAAAAATCTATTGCACAGTTTTAGCTGTGTCAGTCTACTAATGGACTTCTTCCTTCTGCTATATTCCGAAGATAAGGAATTTTATTAAAACCCCAAAATCACTAAAGTTCGAGAAACATTTATAGCAGTTTTCACAAAGGTAGACTACAGAAAAATATAAGTATGTTTGAAGTTTGATAAGTTACAAACTTGATAGCTGTATTCTATGTTAATGAAAACCGCTATAATTATGGCAGTCGAAGCAAAGAGTAGGACATATCAAAAGCTTAAAACTCAAACAAAGTAATATGTTTCCTTCTTCCTTCTTCCTCCTTCCTTCTTCCTTCTTAGGACTAAAGTCCTAGATGAAATTAGGACTTTCAGCTCTGGTTGTTTATGAGCGATTGCCTGTAGGATTAAGACAGTAAACACCTCATACATGGAGTTGTAAATAAATCTAATGAAACGTCAATCTTTCTCTCTATTATTACTTGGCATCGTTGCCACTATTCTATTTGCTAATCCTGTAAAAGTTGATGCCCATCCTAAAAATTTGAATCTAACTCCTGAACAAAAAACTCAGTGGGAGGAAATTCGAGCGCAAAGCAAAGCTCAAATGCAAAATATTCTGACTCCCGAACAGCAGCAACAGCTTCAAACTTTAACTTCACAAGGTCAACGCCCCCGCAGAGCAATGAAACAGTTAAATCTCTCTGAAGAGCAAAAAACTCAGATGCGCGAAATTATGCAGTCATCCCGCCAGCAAATGGCGAATATTTTAACTGAAGAACAACGAGAGCAGTTTCGTCAACAGATGCAAAGACGGGGTCGGAGGAGTCAGGAGTCAGGAGTGGGGAGTCAGAAGTAATATCATGTCCGGTTGAATAGTTATTAGAGTTGTTGGGAGTAGGTGAGCAGAGGAGTAGGAGAGATTAACATAAGCTAGTGCTGCTACGCGGAAGTTAAAAGTCAAAAGTCAAAAGTCAATCATTTTTCATTTGTAATTGTTTTAGGATTTTGTAACTGGTCAGTTATTTCCGCCATCCTGCACTAGAATTGTAACAGTCACTTACAAACTTTGGTGTAAAAATCTATTCCCTGTTCCCTGTTCCCTATTCCCTGTTCCCTACGCGGAAGTTAAAAGTCTATATCTTTTTCAACAGATGCTGAAAATAAGGGCGTTGGTGAAAAGAGGTATGATGTCTTGTCCGGATAAGAGCGCAAACAAAAAACTTTCTCCCTCTACTACTCTTTCTTCTTCTTTCTTTCCTTCTGACTCCTGACTCCTGACTCCTGACTCCTAAATAATTAAGATTAATATCATACCCTAATTTACCAACGCCAAAATAAGTTGTCTCAGTGAATCCTTTTTTCATAACCAACCCACTCTTTCTCTCGCAACAAATATTTCTG